>NZ_JBBMXV010000006.1 GCF_037996645.1 Halalkalicoccus tibetensis | reverse complement strand
ATGTCAGCACATACTGTGTTTCCACAGTTTATTAAGAATCCTTCTTTTAACGGAGGTATGTCCGCAATCGAGCTTACAGCGAGCCAAAAGAGCATCCTCACTGCACTCGTTGACCTCCATCGGAATCGAGAGAATGCGGTGAAAGGTGACGAAATAGCCGGAGAAGTCGACCGCAATCCAGGGACGATTCGCAATCAGATGCAGAGTCTGAAAGCCCTGCAGTTAGTTGAGGGGGTCCCCGGTCCAAAAGGCGGATACAAGCCGACGGTAACAGCGTTTGAAGTGCTGGACATGGATCAATTGGACGAGCCGGCCGCGGTTTCGCTGACTCACAATGGTGAGGCCGTCGAAGATGCTAATATCCGTGAAATCGATCTCTCGAGCGTTCAGCATCCCGAACAGTGTCGCGCGGAGATTCACATTCAGGGATCCGTTCAGGACTACGAGAACGGTGATTCGATTACGGTTGGTCCAACGCCACTCTCAAAGCTTGTGGTCGGAGGAACTCTCGACGGTATCGATACGACCAACAGAATTCTCGTGGTGCAGGTTGATCGACTTGAAGCGCCTGTTGGTGAACCGGATCACTAACAGTAGAGATCGTCTCGCCTTCAGGAGATCCATAGCTCCGTAGTGTAGTCAGACGCGACGATTCTCTTCGGGGCAGGGTGATCCCAGCCCCGACAGGCAGCAGGATTACAATGGGCCACATCAGATCCCGTGCCCATGTGAGCCATCGACACTCTCCGCGAAAAAGCTACGGACTTGTTCGGCTAAACGAGAGATTGTCATCTTGACGAAGCAGAATCGGCTAAGCTGCGAATGTTGGTGAGAGGCGGGGGCTGGTATGGAATCCAGCCCACCACGGATACGGGGTACGGAGCCGCAATGTCTGAACGGCCAGTACCCGTGTCGTATACTGACACCTAGTGATTAAAAGCTACGGATGTATTCGATGATTGATAGAGGGTCGCTTCTCTACTGCACTGTTCAGTCACCGGATAGCTATCCATCGTATTAGATGCCATCTCCGTACGGACGGATAGCTGATGCATTACCCTCTATGCGAGACGCTATCTCGTAATCATAGCGTGTGTTTCCATCGAAAGCCTATCCGAAGTGGATAGGCGAAATGCCAGCACTAACCAGTAGCGATCGGTGGGGATGGATCGCCAGTAAGTGCTGCCGTTCCATACGACTTAATCCCTCTGCAGGATCGGGCCTCCCAACTCATAATAGGAGTTGGAATTCGGTATCATCACTCCTCAAAGAGGGCGACCGTCTGTTCTGCGCTCATCCGAGACACCGTCGGTAACACTGCGTCCCCCACCAACCCTAATCAAAACGCGATACGATATCGCAGGTGTAGTAGAACCGGGTATGAGACAGAGCGCTCAAGAGACCTGCTCTATAAGCAACAAGCAGTGAGCCAAGGTCTGTGATCACAACAACAGAAGCATGTCGCTCCTCAGCCTGAATTGAGTTCATCGTGCCGCACGCGAGCAGCCCACTGAGCGAGTAGGGGTTGATCAAGACAGCGTATGAGTTCATGACGAGGATCACAATCAACGATTCCGACATCACTGAGAACCGGGAGATGCCACTGATAGAGGTCTGCTGCAATGTCCTGATACAGGTCTCGAGTGAGGGGTTCTCGAGCATGGCGGCTTCGAGAGTTGCGACATCCTCAGCTAGCGTTTTAAACTCGATGGGATCTTCTAAAGAGTCGAGTAACGAATACAGCGCGAACCGTCGTCGCTTGTTGGCTAATAGTTCGAATACCGTGTCGAGTGAGAGAGATGAGTGTTGGTTCGTTGATCCATGTGCCATTAGCGGGCCTACGATAATTCGCAGGTATAACTCTGTTGTATCGTCATGAGAAGAGGGAAATCAGTAGCGGCGCTCCTCAAAAAGGTCAACAGTCCGTTCTGCGGTCATCCGGGAGAGTTCTTCAGCTTGTGCGGGATCCAAACGGACCGGTTCTTCCTCCGTATCTTCGAGCAACCCAATCAGATATGCGCCCCACGGAACAGCGCCTCGTTCTTCGTTGAGACGCTCTTTGTCGGTGCGATCGAGCGTAATAGTGGTTTGATCGCCCATGCAATTGCATACAATTTTAGCCAGTATAACACTATCGCTCGAGAGGGCGAAGAACTGATATACCGTCTACCGACCAGAAAGAAGATGGTGCCGATTAGAGGTGATAACGCTACTCCGACGGAACGACCCTTACAGCTACTGGAAATACAACTGTTCTATAGTCAACCGCTTACACGACGTTTCGCTGCTCTTTCGTCGGAAATAAGGAGTCGTACTCTTGCGGAGTTCCGGAAAGGATGTTGCCACAGCCGTACCGGCTGTCGCTTAGTCTACCGAGCTGATCAAAACACTCTTTACTGATTCGCTGTAAACTGTAATTAGAATCGAAATCATGTCACGCACTTCAAATCGGGCAAATGGTGATATTGTCCACGATTTTCTCTCAGTTGCGGGCCTTCTCGAGGATCCTCAGCTGGCTCACCTCTACACGTATTTCGATCACGAGGGAGAGGCGACCGTCCAAGATGTCATCGATGACCTCGAATTCGCCCAGGGAACAGCCTACACCTACGTCAATCGACTGGTTGATACTGGCGTTGTTAAGGTAACACAGGAACAACAGCCCCGGCGATACGCCGCCCGCGAGATTGATTTGACTGTCACGGCGGCCGATGGTGACCGCGAGTACACGATCACGCCGGCACTCATCGATGCCGTCGGACGACGTGAGGGCAATGACGATATCGACACCTACATCGACCGCCACGGTATCGCTGGCCTCGCGACGGCACTCACCTACGCCCTCGCGCGGGAACGGGGCGAGACAACCCATCGCCTGATGGCACAGGATCTCGATATCTCGCCGCTGGCTGCGGAGATCATTCTCCAAGCACTTCGGCCTGTCGTGCACGACTACTACGAGATTGAGGAGGCGGGCGCGTCGCTTGAGACGATTGGCGTCGATGAGCGCGATGCGATTGACGACGCGTGAGCCATCTCCATATTGCTGATACTGGCTTGTTCGTCGCAATGGGTCAGCCATCGAACAGCCGGTATCAAACCGTCCGGCGGTTTGCCCGCCGCAACGACATCACGTTCGTCCTCCCTGAACGAGTGTATGACGAGCTTGCCACCGACGAGCCCGATATCCGGACACTGCCCGTCGATACGGCGATCGAAGAGGGGTGGACGGCAGTCGCAGCGCCACTCGAGTTTTCTCAGTCTATCGTTTCCCGAACGATGGATGGTGTCCAGCGATACATCGCGAACGCTGACGACCGGCCAGCGGACGAGATCGAGCGGGCTGACGCCGCCCTGGCTGCGCTCGCGGCCCAATACCTCAGTACAGGCACAGCGACTGCGGTCTACATCTATACAACTGATAGTGCCGCTGGTGAAGGAGCCGAGACCGTCTTGGCCAGTAAGGGGTATGGTGATTCGGTCACGTTCGTGAACGGCTTCCGGTTCATTGAAGACTTGCTCGCAGATGATCTGTAACCGGACCAGTCCACGGGCAGCTGGTGTCAGGAGTGGATCTCTTAAGTAGGTGGCTAGAGCCGTCACCAGCCGCTCACGGGACATACCTGCGAATACCGTCCCGATATCTACGTTAAAGCTTAGAGATACTTGTTGTTGGGCGTAGAACGCCTCTATAGCTCAAAGGCTCACCGGAAATCCAAGACGACTATCATATGAGAACTCTTATTGATTGAGTAATCAATCAAAAAGGGATAACTCATGAATGGATTAGATAGGAAGACTGCCGTCGTAACGGGAGCCGCATCGGGCATTGGACGCGAATCAGCACGGCGCTTCGCGGAGGAAGGGGCGAACGTCGTCGTCACGGACGTCGACGAAGAAGGGGGCCGTAAGACGGTCGATCTCATCGAGGATGCGGGCGGTAACGCGACGTTTGTCGAAGTCGACGTCTCCGATTCCGAGTCTGTCGAACGAATGGTCGACGTCGCGGTCGACACCTACGGGAGCCTTGAGTTCGCGCACAATAACGCAGGGATTCTCACGGGATTCTCGGGAATCGAGGACATCACTGACGAACAGTGGGAGCGGATCGTCCGGATCAACCTAAAGGGCGTCTGGACGTGCATGAAGGCCGAGCTCCCAGTCATGGAGGAGCAAGGCGGCGGCGCGATCGTCAACACGGCCTCCGAGTCCGGCTTGGTCGGCATGAGCGGCCTCGCCAGTTACTCGGCCAGCAAACATGGTGTCGTCGGCTTGACGAAATCGGCCGCCCTCGAGTACGCCGATCGGGGCGTCCGTATC
This sequence comes from Halalkalicoccus tibetensis, assembly GCF_037996645.1. NCBI lineage: Archaea > Methanobacteriati > Methanobacteriota > Halobacteria > Halobacteriales > Halalkalicoccaceae > Halalkalicoccus > Halalkalicoccus tibetensis. Next base: position 304,266 of record NZ_JBBMXV010000006.1, on the reverse strand, counting down.
AATGCGATCGCGCCCGGTCCGACACGAACGAACATCCAGTCGGGCCTGTTGAGCAGAGCCAGCGAATCGCCGATACCGATGCTTGATCGGATCAGAACGGCCGTCGAACTGATCCGGATGGTAATTCAGACACGCCGGATGAATTTCGATACGTCAGCCATGCGGGACGTACCGATGGACCGCATCGCTCGACCGGAGGAGATGGCCGGCGCAGTCGCGTTCCTCTGTTCATCCGATGCCTCCTATATCACCGGCCACACGTTGCCCGTCGACGGTGGTCAGGCAGCCGACTGAGATAGCGCACACGATAGTGCCGGACGTCAGTTCCCGGTGAGCAGCTCCGCGAGATCGCCGCCGAGGTCCCTGATCGCCTTGCGAGCCTGATCGACCTCGTGGAACGTCACGAACCCGTGGGCCATATCGTTGTGGTCCCCTGTAGTCTGTGGAACCGTCGTTACCTTCCTTGGTCGGGATGTCGATCAGTTCCACGTCGTACGGTCGACCACCGCGCCGACCCTCATAGTGAATATCGGTCGTTCTGACTGCAGGGCCGACCGGGAGCACGGCAACCGAAAGACCTACGATGTTGATTAATCGATCAATTAACGTGAGCCAGCAAAATCCTGGACCTGATATGCGACCACCGGACGAACTCACCGCGGAAGAACGGCTGATGGACCCGTTTCCGTGGTACGAGACGATGCGCGAGACCGAACCCGTTCGATACGACGAGAGTCGCGACTGCTGGGACGTTTTTCGCTACGATGACGTCAAGCGGGCGCTCTCCGATTACGAGACATTCACCTCGACGGGTGCGTCGGACTTCGATCCGAACGGAAACCTGGGAACGCTCCTCATCGACGAGAACCCGCCGGAGCACGACCGGCTTCGGGGTGTCGTCGAGGAGTACTTCCAGCCAGGAAACCTCGAGGAGCTTCGCCCGTCGATTCGATCGATCGTCGACGACCGCCTCGATCGAGCACTCGAAGATGGAAGGGAGATTGATGTTATCGGCGAGCTGACCGCCCCGGTAACCGTCCTAACAATCTCCCGGCTTTTGGGTGTTCCCGAGGACGACTGGGACCTGGTCAGACAGTGGTCCGGCGCGATGACTGGCGACGAGGCTGGGCGCGATGCCATCATGGAAGGGGTGGGAAAGATGTACGAATACTTCGGTAATCTCCTCGATGAGCGTCGCCAGAATCCGGAAAGTGACTTGATCTCGGTCATCGCGGGTTCGGAAGCGGACGACGAACCGACGCTTTCGCCGTCCGAACAGCGGGCGTTCTGTGTCTTTCTCTTTCTCGCCGGCCACTCGACGACGACCCACGCCGTCGGGAACGCCCTTTGGACGCTGGAGGAAACCGGGGAGTACGAGCGACTCCGCGATGGCGAGCTCGACCGGCGGACAGTGTTCGACGAGGTTCTCCGGTATCGAGGACCGGTACAGTCGATCTCCGGGCGACGAACGGCTGAAGCGGTCGAACTAAGCGGAACGGAGATTCCCGAAGGCGAGCGGATCGTCTCCTGGATTGGGTCGGCCAATCGGGACCCCGACGTCTTCGACGATCCAGATCAGTTCTGTCCCGATCGGAGGCCGAATCGTCACATCGCGTTCGGGTTCGGTCCTCACTACTGTCTCGGTGCGCCGCTCGCGAAGCTGGAGGGGGATATCATTCTCGATGCCGTCACGGATCGCGTCGAACGACTCGAGGTCAACGAGGGTCCTTCTGAGCCCGTCGAGCTAGCGACTAGCTATGGATTCGATCGTCTCCCGATGACGTTTCATCCGCATAATTAGCTTCGATCGGGCCACGTCGGTTTTCGTTCGCCTCGCTCACACAAATGGCGGACGTCGCGCTGGCTATCACAAAGGTCGAATACGGACGCTATTCAATCGGCCACATGACCACCGTCGATCGACAGTACATGACTGTGATCTACAAGGTACCAAACAGAGAAAGGCATACACTACTCACGGACGGCTACTGAGCGGCCGAGTAACCGGTCGCCTATCACTCGGTGGCCCGAGATCTACTACGGAGATACGCGAATAGAATAACTGGCGATATCAGCCTATCTTTCTGAATGAGCGTTCATGCTCACTTCACAGGGGAGCGATTCGAGACCGTAGAGACTACTCAACGGTTGAAGATCCGAGAGATCCGCGTCCAGCCGATCAAAGCGCTCAAGCAACTGCTCTATGGCGACGTCTGCTTCCATCCGTGCGAGATGAGCACCTAAACAAAAGTGGACTCCCGTTCCGAACGCGATGTGCCGGTTGGACCCTCGCTCGGGTCGGAACTCCTCGGGATCATCGAAGACCTCCGGGTCACGGTTTGCAGCACCCAACCAGAGCGTCAGGATGTCCCCAGTCTGGATTTGTTGGCCGTTCAGTTCGACGTCCTCCGTAGCGATTCGTTTTAATGACTGGATCGGGGACCGATATCGAAGCGCCTCTTCGATGGCCTGTTCGTGATCGATCGCTCCCGTTCGAACGTCATTTGTGATTCCCTCTTCCTCGAACGACCAGATCGTGTTAGTGAGGAGGTTCGTCGTTGTGATGTTGCCTGCGAGAAGAAGGAGGATGCAGAACCCGACCTTTTCGCCTCTGGATAGCTCCTCTGCGTTCGCTGCGAGCGTAACGAGGTCATCGCCGTCACCCCCCTGGCGCTCTTCCAATAACTTCGCGAAGTACCTGCCCATTTCCTGTTGGGCCTGTTGCTGTCCTTGCTGGACCCGTTGTATCTCCTCTTGTGTGTCGTCTTCGGGCCGTGCAACGAGTGCATCCGACCATTCCTTGAACTGCTCGCGGCGGTCAGCGGGAATCCCCAGCAGCTCGGCGATGACGATGACCGGAACCGGAATTGCGAACTCGTCGACAAAATCGAACTGCTGCTTGTTTTCGAGGTCATCCAGCAACTCCGCTGTTACCTTCTCTACTTGGGGCTGGTACTCCCGTATCGCTCCCGGCTGGAACCGTTCGTCGATAAATCCCCGCAGGCGGTTGTGTTCCGGTGGGCCTGTTGTGATCATCGTCTGCAACATCGGCATCTCATCACTACCGCCATTTGAGGATTCATCGGCCTCCAGTGTGCGATTAGCTGTGAACGCATCATGATCTTTGAGAACGTGGTTTACGTCTTCGTATCGGAACACGTCCCATGTTTCCCGTCGTTCGTCGTAACAAACGGGAGTTTCCTGACGCATCTCAGCGTACCATTCGAACGGCGAGAGCTGCCTGTCGCGGCTTCGAATGGCTTCCGGTGCCTGACCCACTCCAACGACTGATCCAGATGACTGCATACGTTAATTGATCGATTAATCAATATGGGTCTTTTGGTACCGTCGTGGGCTAATGGCACTGTAATGGGAAGAAGACGTGAAGCGATCGTCGAAACTATAGCAGCAGCAGCCTTGTGACTAACTCTCTACTGAAATATCGTCTATCACACGATCGATAATCATTTGACCACGCTCGGTGACGGCATCTCGGTTCGTCGTCGTACGAGTGTGGATCGTTTGTTTGAGCAGAAAGAGAAGATGATCTGCTGTCTGCTCCGGTTCCACTGGTTGGAACTGCTCGAGTTCGATGCCGGCACGGAGTATCTGAATGACCGTTTCTCTGAGTCGACTTTCCACTCGTGTAGTTTCTGCTCGGAATTCGTCATCCCACGTCGCATGGGCCCATAGTTCGACGAATACTCGCGAAACTCCCTGTTGGATATCGGCTGGTGGGGAGAACATGACCTGTTCGATTTGCTCTGGTTGAGGAGAGAGAACTTGATCAATGAACTCTCGTAGTTCTGCTTCTGGGTCAGTAATCGGCTGCTCAGCTCGTTGACCGACGAAAATCTCGACAAAGACATCAAGCATTGAAAGCAGGAGTTCGTCTTTGCTATCGAAATAATGGTATATCAGGGATGGATTTTGACCGAGTTCGTCACCAATATCTTTGATCGAGAGATCCGCGTACCCGTGCGTAGTGAGCGCACGGAAGGCAGCTTCTCTAATGCGTTGTTTAGTCTCAGGATAGCTACTCATCGTATCGACAGTATGTAGAGCAATGGTTCATAAGCCTCTCTTTACGATCAGTGAGGGAAAATTCCTCTAAGTGGTACCAGCAGGCTCTGAATTAGAAAGTAGAAATACTAGACTCGACGGCCGTGTTCGTGTGAGAGAGATTGTGCCCTGTTAGAGAGGTGATCCGCACCCACGGGAGCTAACGGCCAGAGAGACCACTCCTCTGTAAATTCTGCTTGTCGCTTTCTTTACTGGTATCGGCGACTCATATGAGCACAGCGCCTTCACAAGGCCCTATACTATATTCAAGATATTGTCACTCCATGCCCAGAGAGTCTGAAGGCAGATCCACAGTGCCAGCCAGCAACCAAGAACCAAACTAAGCAACCATGTGGAATCGAGAGCACTGACTGGTTCTCCTGCAATAGCAGAACCCGGGAACAGTACGGTCACCAACGTAGCCGTAATCACGAGGCTGATGACTGCAAATCCGTAGTCTCTAAGCGGATTATCGTCGCCTTCCCCGTCTTGATGAGGAGCTACTTGTTCTCCACGATCGGTTGATGGGGGAATGGGTTTGCTCATCCCTATATACTGGTCGATAATTATCGTTCCCTATAGTTAAATGTTATCATGGAACATTAAAAGAGCCCTCCTCTCCCTGGACAACTGTTGTCGAGAGTGAGATTTTCTAAGAGGGTCCCTGGCTGGAACCGTCACCAGCCGTTCACGGGACGTACCTGCGTCCTCACGTTGTTGGCGCCGGTTGTGGCGACGCGGGGCCACCGTCTGAGTTCTTCGAAGGGTCCCGGATGTGGGATCAGAAGATTCGCAAGACAATCCCCGCGCCCGAAGTGACATCGCCCGCCCTCGCCGATCGGAAAGACCTCGAGGACCCCTATGAACCCGTCCACGTCTCGGGCCATGAGTGAGTTAAGCGAGGCGAATCTATCAGCTCATCTGAGAATTATTCAATAATCTATAGGTCTGTGATAGTTGCTATTGAGTGTTCGTCATTCCGCCATCGACGACAAATGATATAGCGGTGACGTAACTGGCGAGGTCGCTCGCCAGCAAAACGGCCGCGTCGGCGACGTCCTCGGGCTGGCCGTTTCGGCGCAAGGGGACCGTTTCGAGGAACTGTTCGCCGAGCTCAGCCCCGACGATGGGCACGTCCTCGGATGTCATCGTCGTCTCGATGATCCCGGGGTGAATCCCGTTCACACGAATATTGTTTGGGCCCAGCGCGCTAGCTAGTGAGTAGGTGAGAAGTCGAACGGCCCCTTTCGAGGTGCAGTAAGTCGGATATTCCCCGCTTCCTTCGAGGCCTGCAACGCTCGATATATTGATGATCGATCCGCCGCGATCGCGTTCGACCATCCGTTTGGCGGCGGCCTGCGCGCCGAAGAACACGCCTTTCGCGTTAATATCCATTAGCTGGTCGTACTCGTCTTCGGTCACATCGAGGAAGTCCTCGTCACGGAATATGCCAGCGTTGTTCACCATCACTTCGACACCGCCGAACTCTTCGGCGGCCTCGACTGCTTCTTCGAGGTCGTCGGTGTTCGTCACGTCACATTCAACATAAGTCGCATCAGCAGTAGTATCCGTCTCGCTAGCGATTTTCTCATGGGTTGGCGTGCCGCCCTCTCTAGGTTCGGGCTGGATGTCCGCTACGACGACATCCGCGCCATGGCATGCGAATGCAAGGGAGATCTGCCGTCCGTTTCCGCTTGCAGCACCCGTCACGACTGCTGTCTTGTCTGTTAATAACTCTGCCATGCTATAACCTACCACTGATCTGTGCATAAAAGTAACTTATTTTAAGTTATGTGATGTATTATAGATCAAAACTATTAATTAAAAGTAGCCCTGCCGGTCCCCCGTCAATGGTGATTCACGATCTCACCGACATCTGGCGATTATAGACACTCAGAGTAGAATACATATCTCTATCATCTATTGATATGACCTCGGAAACCTCTCCGAATCGGAGAGGTCACAGCTTCAACTGGGTCGGGGTACTGGGCCGACTGGCAGGCTATGGCACGCGCTCGCACACAAAATAGCTATCGGAGGCTGTCCTGAGCGGCCGCTGTGTTCGTCGACCTTGTGCGGGCCCGTTAGGCATAACGCGCCAAGACAGGGGGTCAGCCGTCCGGGTTAGCGGCCAGCTGAGGGCCTGTGAGAGAAGCCCTGAGAAAAGCGGGGCTGTCGTCCAGTGGTGTCAACGGCATTTAATTATACGCTCCTGCCGAACTAGAAAGTTCCGCCGGGAGGGGTGCCTGCGGGCGCGTCAGTCGTCGATCGACGCGGTATCGAGCTCGATCGGCTCGACGACATCCGGCGGGCAAAGGACGTCCTCGCCGCTCTCGAGCTCGGCATACTGCAGCCATCCGTTTCGGAATCGGTACTCGCTTGCGACCGCGCGGTCGTCGATGTCGGGACGAGCGCCCTCGACGAAGTGAATCAGGTGCTCGAGATCGTCGCCGGTCGGCCCGGTGACTGCACTGGGCCCCTGGGCGACGAAATCGAGGGTGATGAATCGGATCGCGTGAGCCGGCTCTGAGTAGATGCTCGCGTCACCGCTCAGTCGGATCGTCACCCAGCGCCCCGACTCGACGATCTCGAGGATGTCAGCAGCAACGCTGGTCCCGGGCTCGTCGCGAGTATAATGAACTCGGTGGGCCATTATAGACCACCTGCGAGGGCGCCACCGATAACAATGGCGCCGGCAACGAGCACGATCATAGTGAGGACACCGACGACGAACCAGCCAGCGAGCCAGCGACCACAATATTCGACCACTTATCAAGCATCGTGAGTTCACCTCACTCCACAAAGCGTGGAATGCACGGCTGGACAGCGATCTCTACCATCGGCGGAACATGAACGAAACAGTCAACGCAGCGATCAAACAGAAATTCGGTGCATTCGTGCGGTCACGCCTCTGGTGGAAGCAGTTCCAGGAACTCGTCATCAAGTGTGTCGTTCACAACCTCGAACGAGAGCTCGCTATTGCATCCGAGGAGGGCGAATGTAAGTGATTCCGAGAGGAACGGGCTGCTGAATATAGAGGGTGAATCTCGCAACCGCGAGCTACTCATTTCAGCGAGCGCGTCAGCGCGAGCAGGGTATGGTAGTTCACAAGGAATAGCTTATTAAAATAGAGCCAATAGACATTATGTGATAACAAATGCCCCTTTCCTTTGACACGACCTACAAAAATTTGGACACTAAACTCTATTCGAGAGTGAAGCCAAAAGACATCGATAATCCGGAGGTTTTAGTTCTCAATGAAGGTCTGTGTCATGATCTTGGATTACATAAAGAGGAATTAAATAGTCAGATTCTTTCAGGACAGGAACTTCTAGAAGAACCGATTGCTCAAGCATATGCAGGACATCAATTTGGACGTTTTACTGTACTTGGCGACGGAAGAGCGATGATACTAGGCGAACATGTACACGATGGCAGTAGACATGATATTCAGTTGAAAGGATCTGGTAGAACCCCTTACTCAAGAAGAGGCGATGGGAACGCAACTGTTAGCTCCATGCTCAGAGAGTATATTTATTCATATGCGATGGAAAATCTTGGCATAAAAACATCTAGAAGTCTAGCAGTAATCGAAACGGAAAACTTAGTTCGGAGACGTAGAACAGAACCTGGAGCCATCCTTGTAAGAGTGATGGAAAGCCATATTAGATACGGTACTTTCCAATATGTTGCAAGCCAAGCACCCGGAGAACTAGAGGAATTCACTGATTATGTGATCGACAGGCACTATCCTCATCTGAATAACAAGAGTAAAAAATACGTAGACTTTTTTGATGAAGTTATGCGATCTTCTATAGATATGGTTGTTGATTGGATGCGTGTAGGATTTATACATGGTGTGATGAATACAGACAACATGAGTATAGATGGGGAAACATTTGATTACGGACCATGTGCATTCATGAATTATTACGACGAAGATACTGTCTTCAGTTCGGTAGATAAAAGAGGTAGATATTCTTTCGGGAGTCAAAAAGAGATGTTGCAATGGAATCTTACACGCTTCGCAGAATCTCTACAACCGCTTTTTGAAGAATCATCTTACGCTTTTGATGAACTAAAAGCCAAGCTAGACAGTTTCGATGAAACATTCGATGAAAAATACTACAATATGATGAGCAGGAAACTAGGGATTAAATCAGACGGAGAGAAAAAAATAGTAAATAAATTTTTAGACTGGCTTCGTGATTCTAGAGCAGACTATACGAATACATTCATAGAATTAGAAAACCCTGGCTCTTTTGATGATCCAGTCTATTCATCTGAAGGTTTCAAACATATTTGGAACGAATTAGCTGATGCCGGTCTAGATAAGAGGATAATGAAGAAAACCAATCCCCGCTACATCCCCCGCAACTACTTGATAGAAGAGGCACTAAATGAGTATCTGAAAAAAGAGAATCTATCTAAATTCAAGCGTTTATTAGATAGATTGGAAAACCCATATGAATCGAAAGATGCGAATTCACAATTCCAACAACCGCCTCCAGAAGAATTCGACTCAGAGTATACAACTTACTGCAACACTTAACAAATTTTATTGATATTTTAGTATCAAAAGTCATTTTATCGGATTCACTAAATACACAGAGGGCGTTAGTAAAGCGGTTATTCCTAGAAAGACCACAGTAGTCGGTGGTCGTTTTCGGGAGCCTCCCTACTCCCGGAGACCGTCGACGCGGGCGACCGACTGGGCGTGATCGACGCGATGGGGGCGGTGCTGGGTCCGGCGATGAGTCTCTTTAATCTCCCTGCTGACGCCGCCCTCACTGTCGTTCTCGCCTCGATCCGAAAGGACGGGATCGCGCTGCTGACTGCCGACGGCGCGTCGACGGCCGCCGCGCTGTCGCCCGTCCAGGTGCTCGCTGTCGTCTATCTCGCTGGCGTCCTGCTGCCGTGTCTGGTGACCGCCTTTACTGTCGCCCGCGAGGTCTCTGCTCGCTGGGCGTTGAAAATGATGGCCCGCCAGGCGGTTGCCGCAGTCGCCTTTGCGGTCATGATCGCCTGGAGCGGTACGCTGCTGTTCGGCTAACGTCCGGACGATGACCGACACTGAAGTAACGATCATCGGCGGTGGGGTCCACGGGACCCACCTGGCGATCCGGCTGTTGAACGCCGGCATCGTCGACCGCCAGCGCCTCCGAATTCTCGATCCCAACGGGCTGCAAGACACTGTTCAATCCACAGGATGTTACGGATCAAGACGGCATTAAACGACTATTTGATGAGGTCGAGAGCCAAATTGGCGATGTCGACATCTTAGTGAATAATGCAGGTGTGAATCCATACTTTGGGAATACGGCTGATTTAGATATAGAAACATGGGAGCAGATCTTCACTGTTAACGTTCAAGGTACATTTACTTGCGCGCAACAATTTGGACAACGAATTTTGGAACGAGGGGGAGACGGATCTTTGATTAATATCTCTAGCGTTGGTGGTGTTGTTGCGCTCCCGTATCAGACACCCTATACGGCATCCAAGCATGCCATTGTCGGACTGACGAAATGCTTAGCTGTCGAGTGGGCACCTGATATTCGAGTAAATGCGCTCGCACCGGGGTACGTAAAGACTGCATTCACGGAGGGCGTCCGGGAAAACGAGGACATTCGAAAGGACATCTTGGCTGACATCCCGCAGGAGCGGTTCGCCGAACCCGAAGAAATCGCTGCAAGCGCGGTTTACCTTGCGAGCGACGCAGCGGCCTATGTTACTGGAGAAATCCACCTTGCAGATGGGGGCATAGCAGCCAAGTAGCACGCTGAAGTAGTACAGAAAAGTTAAAACCATATCATACTTCATTTCACCAATAGGATAGTAACCAACGATAATTTGAGAGGATTATATATTACCGATGTACAAAATTTTATCATCTTACCTCTCTATTGGTTATAGAGATCCGTGAATATTCCAGTAATAGAAACAGCTAGTAGCAGTACTACTAACCTTAGTAGGTCGGGGTTCGTGACCGAGTATCAGCAGAGAGCTTGGAGAGCGGGTTATTCATTTGGCCATTGTAAGCAAAACAGTGCTGTAAGAGCGCTTGTAGGATGGTGAGATAGTCATGGAGTTGTTAGACGAGTCAATCATACCGGAGCATGCTCACCAAGTGAAACGAGAGGCACGAAAATTTGCCCGAGAGTATATTGCTCCAAATGCGGAGGAGTACTTTAGAACTGGAGACTATCCGTGGGAGATTTTAGAGGCAGGTCGTGACGCAGATCTGGTCGCTCAAGATATTGGCGAGGATTATGGAGGTCGTGGGTTTGATGTCATGGAGATGCTGGCACTTGTGGAGGAATTTTTCCGAGCAGATCCGGGTATCGGACTTACGTTACGGTTAGCGAGTTTCGGCGGTGAGCTTGTTGAGAGACATGGAACCGATGCTCAACACGAAGAGTATCTTCGCCCAGTCGCGAACGGGGATCAAATTACTGGACTTGCGATATCGGAACCCGATACGGGCAGTGACCTCGCAGGAATGACCACTCACGCTGAAAAGGACGGCGACGAGTGGGTGCTGAATGGCGAGAAATACTGGGTGGGTAACGCGGTTGAGGCTGATTGGCTGACAGTATATGCGAAAACGGACGACTCGGACCATCGGTATTCGAATTACTCGCTGTTCATCGTGCCAACCGATGCCGACGGCTACGAAGCCGAGCATATTCCGGAGAAAATGGCTTTTCGTGCGAGCAAGCAGGGCCACATCATCTTCGAGAACTGCAGAATACCCGAGCAGAACCTCCTTGGCACCGAAAATGATGGGTTTTACATGCTTGTCGATTTCTTTAACAAAGAACGCGTCATCGTCGGTGGTCATGGCCTGGGGATCGCTGCCGCAGCCGTGGAAGAGACCTGGAAATTCGTCCACGACCGTGAGGCGTTCGAGAAGAAGATAAGCGATTTCCAGGCTGTTCAGCATGAACTTGCGGATATGCGTATCGACTTTGAGAGTGCTCGTGCACTGAACTGGCGAGCTGCCGACAAAGCAATAGAGGGTGAGAGAACGAGTCTATGGGGTTCCCTCGTGAAAACCAACTCTACTGAGACGGCGGTAGACTGTGCCGAGCGCGGGATGCAGTTGCATGGTGGACGATCAATATTTACCAACCGCCGAATCGCTCGTGTTTATCGGGACTGCCGAATCCCTGTTATCTATGAAGGAGCAAACGAGATCCAGCGAAATCTGATCTATAGTCAGCAAGCGAAATTCGAAGAGTAGCCGTAGTCCAGTGCGGCCAAAAGATCACGAAATCGCTCGGTAGTTCCCATTTTGAGACGACGTCGACCATATCAAGAATGACAACGATACCTTGCAAACCGATTCATGACCACCAAAACAGCAATGTGGAGGATTGGAGGCGATCCTCTGATTGGAGCGTGAATATCCGAACTTTACCGGTAGTTGTACAGCCAGTTACGCACTGAAGACGGTCTTGCAGGGTGGTTACGTTTACTCGAACGCGGAGAGGCCAGTGAGGTCCTGACCCAGGATCAGCGTGTGGATGTCGTGGGTCCCCTCGTAGGTGTAGACCGTCTCCATGTTGGCCATGTGGCGCATCGGGGAGTATTCATCGGTGATTCCGTTGCCTCCAAGCATCTCGCGGGCGACCCGCGACTGATCGCGAGCCATCTCGACGTTGTTGCGTTTGGCCATCGAGACCTGCTGAGGGCGCAGCTCGCCGCGTTCCTTCAGCTCCGCGAGCCGATGGGCAAGCAATTGGCTCGTCGTGATCTCCGTGGCCATCTCCGCGAGCTTGCCCTGCTGGAGCTGGAAGCTCCCGATGGGTTTGTCGAACTGCTCGCGGTCGGTCGCGTACTCGCGGGCCTGCTCGAGGTTGAGGACGATACCAAGGTTGAACAGATCGTATCGATCGGCGGGACAGCGGAAATCGCCACCCCCTTTAAGGAATTCCTCGCCAATGACGAACTTGACGTCGTCGACCGGGCCGACGACGACGACGCCGTTCAACTGTATACATCGGGGACGACTGGCCAGCCCAAAGGAGTGCAATTGACTCACGAGAACCTCGCGACGAATGCCGAGGCGTCGGTGGCGGTGGTACCCAACGGGATCGGAGTCGACGACAGACAGATCGGCGTCTTGCCGTTCTTTCACATCTACGGAATGACAATAACGATGAATGCGACGCTGTTCAACGGCGGGGCGTTCTACCCGCTTCCCTCCTGGGACGCGGGGGAGGCGACCTCGCTGATCGCCGAGGAGGAGCTCACCCTGATGCACGGCGTGCCCGCGATGTACAACGACGTGATCAACCAGCCCGACGCCGAGGAGTTCGACCTCTCCTCGCTGCGGCTCGCGGGGGTGGGCGGATCGGGCATCCCGATCGAGGTGCTGCGGCGCTTCGAGGAGCTCTACGACGTGACCGTCTGTGAGGGCTACGGGCTGACCGAGACCGCACCGGTCACCCACTTCAACAGCCCGAACGATCGGCGGGTCGGCTCGATCGGCCGGACCCTACCGGGGATCGAGTCGCGGATCGTCACCGACGGCTTCGAGGACGTCCCGCCCGTCGAGCGCGGGCCCGTCGATGAGGGGGAGGTTGACCTCGACGAGATCACCGGCGAACTCGTCATCGCGGGGCCGAACGTGATGAAGGGGTACTACGGCCTGCCCGAGGCCAATGAGAGGACGTTCACGGAGGCCGATGGGCGACGATGGTTCCACACCGGTGACATCGGCTACCACGACGAGGATGGCTTTTACTACGTCGTTGACCGCGAGAAGCACATGATTGTCACTGCAGGCTACAACGTTTACCCACGCGAGGTCGAGGAGCTGTTGTTCGAACACGAGGCTGTTGCGGACGCTACTGTTGTCGGGATCCCCGACGGTCGTCGGGGCGAGACGATCAAGGCCTACATCGTCCCGACGCCGGATGCCAACGTGAGCGCCGAGGAAATCAAGGAGTACTGCCTGTCGAGCCTCGCGGAGTACAAACACCCCCGCGAGGTCGAGTTCGTCGAGGAGCTGCCCCGCACCACGACCGGCAAGGTCCAGAAGTTCAAGCTCCGCGAGCAAGAGACAGAGGCCGCGGACGAATGATCGACAGCGACGCCGTTCGGTTGACACTCGACGACGGGATGGTAACGGTCACGATTGACCGACCCAACCGGAGGAACGCCCTCTCACGGGAGGTGAGCGACGGTCTGCGCGAGGCGCTCGCGACGGTTAAGGATCACGAGGCACGCTGTCTCGTCGTCGAGGGCGCCGGCGGCGCCTTCTCGGCGGGCGGAGACATCGCCGCGATGCGCGAGGGGATCGAGGGCGAGGAGCCGCTCTGAGGAGATCGACCTTCGCCGTCCTAGATAGTTATTAATGATCAGTGTGAACCACTAGGCCGATAAGCGCTAACAATGATAGGAAACTCGGGTCACAGTGGAAACGGTGAATGCGGACGGGGGAGACAATGAGCGATCGTATCGGGCTTGGCCGGCGGGCATTCCTAACCGCGAGCGGGGCGGGGACGCTCGGACTAGCCGGCTGTATCGGTGACGACGATCCGGAGACAATTGACGAGGGCGGCAACGGCAGTTCGGACGGGGAGTCGACCCTGCGGATGCGGACTGCAACGTCCACAACTGCCGCTTACGCCGCCAACCAGGGGATCGCGGCCGCGGTGAACGACGACACGGACCAGGTGTTCGTTGAGGCTCAGACCAGCCCGGGAACCGAGGCGAACATCGGCGCGCTCAACAGTGGCGAGGCCGAAATGGTCTACATTCAGAACTGGTCGGCCGTCGACGTTCGGGAGGGGGTCGAACCGTTCGGCGATCTCGATTTTTCGATCAACCAGGTGTTCCACTACTATGATCTGCCGTGGTTCTTCTGCTCGGCCACTGAAGGGCTCGACTCGATCGCCGATATCGAGGCGGAGACGACGGTCTCGCCGACGCCCCGGGGATCGGGGACGGCCACGGCGGTTGAGCACGCCCTTGAGTACGTCATCGATGAGTACGACCGGGTGAGCGAGGACTACGGCGAGCAGGCCAGCGCGATGAACGAGGGACGTCTCGATGTCGGAATGGGAACCTACATGAACTACGAGATTGTCCCTGGATGGCTTCAGGAGATGATGGGGACTGTCGATCTCAGTCTACTGGAAGTGCCCGAGGAGGCGATCGAGGCCTGGGAGGACGACGAGCGCCTGCAGGCCGAGTCGTTCCCAGGCGAGGATCTCGAGGAGGCCGCCGCCGCGCCCGAGGAGGTGTGGGGGGTCGAGTTCTCCTATAACTTCGTCTGTCGCGACGACCTTGAGTACGACACCGTCTATGGGTTCCTCGAGACGCTGTACGAGGGCCGCGAGGGGCTCGCTGAGTACCACGCACTGCTCAACCCACTGGCGGACGAGGAGTTCTGGGTCGAGAACGCCTACGAGGACGTCCCGTTTCATCCCGCGGCGGCCGACTTCTACGAGGAGATCGACGTCTGGCGCGAGGAGTTCGAGCGCGGGGAGGGCTGAGCCATGTCGGTTCGGGCCGTCCGCGCGTGGATGACGCCACTGAACGTCCTCCGGGCGGTCACCTACCTCCTGGGCGTGACGTTCACTCTCTATACGATCTACTACGCGTATTCGCAGTTCTTCACCCAACAGATCCGCTACACCAACCTCTTTCTCGGTCTGGGGATCGCGCTGTTTTACCTCCATACGGTCCTTGAGGGGCAGCGGGAGGAGGGGGCGACCGAGGGGTCGATCCGTCGGCGGATCGAACCGTTGGTCGCGGTCGGGCTCGCCGGGCTCGCGATCTGGTCAGTTGCTTACGTCGAACTGCATTTCGATCGGCTGTTCTACGACGCACCGGTGGTCGGCTACACGACCAACGACCTCCTCGTCGGGCTCGTATTGATCGTGCTCGCGGTCGACACCACCCGACGCGCGTTCGGCAACACCATCGCCGCCGTCACCCTCACGGCGGTGGTCTACGCCCACTCGCTTGTGGGCCCGAACATGCCCGGCGTCTTCCGCCACACGGGGATGAGCTGGGAGCAGATCGCCCGCGACGGCGCGATCGGGCTCACAGGGGTCTACCACGAGACGCTAATGGGCATTGGCGCGACCTGGGTCGCGATCTTCATCATGTTCGCGGGGATCGCGAAGGCCTACGGACTGATGGACTTCGTCCTCGATGCGGGTCGCGAGATCGGCTCGAGCCTTCGGACCGGGATCGTCCAGGTGGCCGTGATCGCGAGCATGGTGATGGGATCGATCACCGGCAGCGCGGCGGCCAACACCGCGACGACGGGTAGCTTCACCATTCCGATGCTGCGCGATCAGGGGATCCGCGACGACTTCGCGGCCGCCATCGAGGCCGTCGCCAGTGCGGGCGGACAAATGCTCCCGCCGGTGATGGGCGTCGCGGCCTTCCTCATGGCCGACATCATCGGTGTGCCGTACGTCGACGTCATCCGCGCGGGACTGATTCCGGCCGCCCTGTTCTACCTGAGCGTCGGGGTCGGTGTCCACCTGGCGGTGCTGAAGTTCGGCTGGACGACCGAGCGAACGGACAAGTTCGAGCCGCGGGTCCTCCTCCAAGGGCTCCATTTCGCGGTCCCGCTCGCAGTGTTGCTCTACACGCTGATCGTGCTTCGCTATTCGCCGCTCTCGGCAGGGATGTACACCATTTTCACGATCGTCGGGACCGTCGCGCTCAGGAACCTCTACGTCGACGGACCCTCGCTCGACACCCTCCTCGCAACCGCGAGGCGGACCGTCACGGGGCTGTACCGTGGCGGCGTCGAGATGGCGCCACTGGTCGGCGTGCTCGCGGCGATGGGGATCATCATCGAACTGCTCACCCAGACCGGCCTCGCACAGCGCGTGAGCACGCTGATCGTCGGGCTCGGCGGCGGGAGCCTGCTGCTCGTGCTCGTGCTCGCGATGCTCGCAAGCATCCTCTTCGGGCTCGGCATGCCGACGCCCGCGGCGTACATTCTCGTGGTGATCCTCGTCGCGCCGGGCGTGGAGGCGATGGGGATCCCCGAGCTCACGACCCACATGTTCGTGTTCTACTTCGCGATGCTGTCGGCGATCACGCCGCCCGTGGCCATCTCGGTCGCCGTCGGCTCGCGGATCGCGGGCACGAGCTTCACGAGGGCCTGCCTACAGGCCCTGCGGATCGGCGCGCCGGGGTTCGCCATCCCCTTCGCGTTCGTCGCCAACGACGGCCTGATCCAGTGGTCGTTCCCCGAGACGGTCGTCGCGTTCCCGCTCGTGCTCGCGGGGACCGTCGCGCTCATCGTCGCCACGGTGGGCTACGACGGCAGGCGCTCGCTCGGATCGCTCCGACGGACCCTCTACGGGGTCGCGTCGTTCGGCGCGATGTTCGGTGTGGTCGTCCATCCCGCGCTCCAGATCGGGGCCGGCGTCGCTGTCGTCGTTGCCTTAGCCGTCTCGAATTCGAGCACTCCGTCGCGATTTCGTGTTTCAGCTAGAAACTAATCATGCAAACAGGATCAGAACTATTCGTTACGGCCCTCGAGCAGTACGGTGTTTCCCACGTCTTCGGCAATCCCGGGACGACCGAGCTACCCGTGTTAAAAGCGCTCGGTGATAGCGAGATCGAATACATCCTCGGCCTACACGAGGACATCGCCGTCGGAATGGCCGGTGGCTACGCGAGTACTCGACGCTACCACGCTCATCATGATTCGGACGTTCTTCCGGTAGGTGTCGCTAACCTCCATCTTGCACCGGGGCTCGCCCACGGGCTCGGCAACCTCTACGCCGCGAAGGTTGCGGGCGCACCCGTGGTCGTCACCGCGGGCAACCACAGTACCGACTTCCGCCACGAGGAGCCGATCCTCTCGGGGAACCTCGTTGGGATAGCCGAGGAGTTCACCAAGTGGAGTGCGGAAGTACTCGATGTCGAGGCACTGCCCTCGATGGTCCGCCGTGCCTTCCGGACCGCGCTTACACCCCCGACCGGCCCGGTCTTTCTCGGTCTACCGCTGGATACGATGATGACCGAGACCGACGCCGATCCCGAGCGGCTGGGCGAGATCCCCACGGCCGGCCGTGGCGATCCGCACCAGATAGACCGGGCCGCGGAGCTGCTCGCTGCGGCCGAGGATCCCGTCCTGGTCGTCGGCGATCACGTCGCCCGGGCGGGGCGCGATGCCGTCGACGCAGCGGTGGCGCTCGCCGAAGCCGCCGGCCTCCGCGTCCACGGCGAGATTCTCGCCTGCGAGGTCAACTTCCCAACGGAACACGACCAATGGATCTCCTACGTTCCGCCCGATGAGGATCTAGCCAGAGAGGTCATGGATGTTGACACGCTGGTGTTCGCAGGCTGTTCAACCAATACGACGCTGGTTCGCCACGAGAACCCGCTGGTCGGTCGCGAGACGACCTGTATCCATCTCGGACAGGACGCGTGGGAACTCGGCAAACTCCAACCGGCTGACGCCGCCGTACTCGGCGATTCCGGCGAGGTCATGGCAGCTCTCTCTGACCGAGTTGAGGAGCGGATCGATACGGGCGTTCGAGACGCACGGCTCGAACACGTAAAGGACGTCCGTAAGTCGCTAGCCGCTACCCTGTCCTCGGTCGGAACGAGCGACGCGGCGGACGATCCTCGCGCCTCAAAGGCCGATCTAGTCGACCGCATTCGGGAAACCGTCCCCGACGCCTACCTTGTCGATGAGGGCGTCACTTCGAAGTACGCGCTGTTGAACCGGTGGCCGCTTGAACCTGAAGGCCTGATCTCAAACAAGGGTGGCGGTCTCGGCTACGGACTTCCGGCGGCGGTCGGAGCGGCTATCGCTGAGAACCAGCGTGAAGCGCCACGTAATGTGCTTGGATTCGTCGGCGACGGTTCCTATCTCTACTATCCTCACACGCTCCATACCGCGGCGCGCCACGGGATCGACCTGACGGTTGTGGTTTCCGATAACCGTAACTACCGCATCTTGAAGGACAACACGATCAAGCTCTTCGGGGGAACCGATACCGATCACGAATACGTTGGAATGGACTTTGAGCCGCCTGTCGACATTGCAGCCAACGCCGAGAGCCATGGTGCCGAGGGCCGCTTGATCGAAACACCCAAAGAGATCAGCTCCGCAGTTAAGGACGCGATCGCAAGTAGCGAACCAACCGTCTTGGACGTTCTCGTCCATGATTAAGGCATTCGATCATCAGAACCAGTATCGATTCTCTCGTGTTTCATAGGTTCACTATAGGGCGGGTGATCTGCGTTCCGGTGATCCGGATGAAAGGTAGCTTGTGACTCCTATCGTGAGAACTCGATCGCCGCGCCCTGGCCGAAACCAACACAAAGCGTCGTCAACCCGCGATCGGCGTCACGGTCGATCAGTTCATGGATCAACGTAACAGGTAGACGAGCACCGCTTGCACCCAGCGGGTGACCCAATGCGATCGCGCCACCATTGACGTTAAACCGGTCATCAGAGACGCCAAGCTCGCGTTGTGAGTAGAGTGTTTGGCTCGCGAACGCCTCGTTGAGTTCGACGAGGTCGTAGTTGTCGATCTCTCGTCCAGTGCGTTCGAGCAGCCCCTTCGTCGCGGGGACGGGACCAACTCCCATGATCGTGGGATCCACACCTGCGACGTGGTTCGAGCCGACCTCCGCGAGCACGTTGAGACCATGGTCCTTCGCGAATCCGCGGCTCGTGACAAGAGTGGCAGCAGCACCGTCGGTGATTTGTGAGGCATTACCTGGGGTGACACTACCGTCACTTTTGAATACTGTCGGAAGCCCGGAGAGTGCCTCCATCGAGGTGTCACGACGAATCCCTTCGTCCTCGGTCACGATCCCATCCTCGGTTTTGATAGGAACGATCTGGTCCTCGAAGCGGCCTTCATCGGTCGCCGCCGCCGCGCGTCGGTGGCTTCGAAGCGCGTACTCGTCCTGTTTCTCCCGCGAGACGTCGAACTCTTCAGCTACTTTCTCGGCTGTCATACCCATCTGTAGCCCGGTGACATCGTAGTTTTCAGCGAGCTTCGGATGGAGGTGATCATAGGACTGGCCGTCCTTCGGCACTCGACTCATCGACTCGACGCCGCCAGCGATGATCGCGTCACGTTGCCCAGCACGGATTGCATCGCTCGCAGAGATGATCGCTTGCATTGAGGAGGCACACCAGCGGTTAATGGTGGTCGCAGGGACGTTCTCACCCAGCTCCGAGAGCAGGGCAATGACGCGCGCGATATTGTTGTCCTGCTCTCCACGTTGCTGAGCACAACCCCACATCAGGTCGTCGATCTCTTCACCACTGAGTCCGGTTTCGGCGAGGATCTCGTCAATCAGCGGGATTGAGAGATCCTCACTGCGGACATTGGCAAGAGCACCACCTTCCTTTCCTTGCGGGGTTCGAAGTGCTTGTGCGATTACGGGCGTAGTCTCTGACCTCATAATCCTCCAGTGAGCCTGAAGAACCTTAAACAATGGTGTATTTTACTTATCGCTATTTCCTATCGTTCACTACAGATGGATAATTCCTAATCTATGGAGTAGGATCTATTGGACAGACTCCTCTGCTTTGGGATTGTTCGTCCCACTAATGAGAGGTAAGTCCGGGCGAAACCGTCGCTCTTGCGATCGCCACTGCACGTGATGCAATCTTACTAACTGACGACCTTACAGATCGCGGCGCAGCGACATTTCTTGGCGTTGAGGTCCACGTGTCAATCCGTAGTATCGCTCGTGGGATGCATAGAAGGCTGTCTCAACCAACCGGAAACGGCTGAATTGATCTGAACGCTCCAGCACGAGATGAGTACCTATCTTACCGGCGCCGTCATTGAGCAGGGAATCTCGTTACTCAATGACAGCAGCGATGGCGAGTAGAGACCACTGCGGTCTCCACGGACAGCTGGTGTCAGGAGTGAAACCCTCCAGAAGGGTCTGTGGCTAGAGCCGTCACCAGCCGTTCACGGGATGTACCCGCTAGTAATCGTACCGTACGAACAACCGCTCGCGTGGGAGTGGAGTCGTATCCTGTTAGAGGTTTAATCCGCCCTCACGGGGATTTGGGTCCGGGGACATTACTTACGACCGACGTCAGCTGTCTCCGGTGAATCAGTCTCGAAGGTTGTCTCACCGGGAATTTCGGACTCCTCAGGGAGGACGATCCGGCGTTCCTTGTATGAGAGGCCGTCCTTCCGACGATTCTTCTGTGTAACGTAGAGACGACCTTTAGTGAGATCGGTGAGCGCATCGATCGTTCGACTGGCGAGCTTCTGGCTATATTCCTTGTTCACCCCCGGTTCGTTGTGTCTGAGCCACTGGGCGAGCTCGCCAGCGTCAACGTACTCGCGTACGCCATTACAGCCCTGATTCCAGAGCGTGCTTTGCTCCTGTTCGTGGTCCTGCCAGACTTCCGCTGCTAGTCGTACGGGCTTCGAGGAAGCAGTTGAGTGCAACATATCGTTGTCCATCCGGGCAAGTTGCTGGATCGGAAGGAGGTCACCAGTCGTCAGTGCGGGCTTACCGTCACGACTCAGTGGGTCCTCACCACCGGGAATGCGGGCGTACGTGGTGCCGTCGTCTTTGGTGAATTTCTCGATCCGATCGGTCTCGATCTCGAGTGAGTCAGTATTGGGATCGACGTGCTCCCACTGGAGATGAGCGTTTTTCTCGAGTTCGCGCGATTGGAGTTCCGTGACCATCTCGCGGGTACCGCCGGTCTTGCGCCGAAGCGCGTCGAGGAGTGAGTCCTGGCGCTCGACTTCCTGTTCGAGTTCCTCAATTCGTTCGTCTCTATCGTCGAGTTTGCGTTCGAGCTCGTCGATACGGTCGTCTTTCTGGGTGAGTTCGGCTTCGAGTTCATCAACGCGCTCTATAAGCGTCGTGAGGTGGTCACAAAGTGACTCAAGGGTCTGGGTGTTCGATTGGTTGGGTTCGATAGCGGTACGTGCGCTGGTAGTAGTGCTGTCGCTCATTGGAGGTAAGGAATTGAATCGATGAGAACTGTCGCTCGCTGTTGGTCGGTGGTTGTTACTGGCGGTCGGGCGTCGCTCGGCGGAAGCGGTCGCTCCCGCTGGGTGGCTGCGGTCGCGTGCATGCGAGCTCCGGGGTTAGTTGGCGTTTGACCGGTGCTCGGTGCTCAGGTGACTGTCGCCCTGAGGTGTACTGTAATCACAGCCAGTCGGTATTGGTGGTTGTTCAGTGGGCGTACCCTCCGCGAGTGGGCTTGAGGCCCGGATATCGACCCTGAGGAGGGTTAGATGGCGTTGCCGTGGGCTCGCTGTTTCGGTTCGGGCGAGTTGGGCCTCGAAAAGGTAGTCGGTCGTTCCGAGTGTCGGGTTGGGGATCGTTTCGGGAGCACACTCGGGACAGTAGAGGGCCTCAATCGCGTAGGTCGGAGCATCTTCCGGGCGAGTTGCAGACAAGATACAGGGGTCACCTGGAGCGAACGTCTGTGCGCACTGTGTGCAGGTTGCTGTGGTTGAGAGTCGAGTACCGACGAACAGTTGGGTGACGTCGGTGCCGATCTCGCGGTGCATTAGGCGATCACCTCACTGTCTGTGAGATGAACTGGGGGCTGTGCTACGCTACTGATCTGAACCGTGAGAAGACCTTTATTCTCAGGGTCTTGTTGTTCGAGTGGCGTCATGTGGATTGGATGGTAGACTACCGATTGCCGCTGGGCAGTTGGTATTCGATACCCTGGCGCCTTCCGTCACCACAAAGGCAGCCTCCGATGTTCACAGTCCTATGGTGATGATCGGAGGGCTGCCTTTGGAGACGGTGTGAGGCGACGTTTGGTGAGCGATCAAACCGCTCTATCTTGTTCCTTGCTTGCGATTACTCTGTAGAAGGGCCAAATTGCGGGAGGTGTATAATTGCATGCCCGTTCACAGTGTGAAACGGTCTGAAATTACCCGCCTGCACTCACACCGGATCAACTACAAAACGGTAGTAAGCGGGGGTATACTGGCGATTGCAGTTATCGAGGCCGAATCGTCATCGGAATCCCATTTTTCGATTGGGTCGTAAGCTGGGGTTCCAGCTCGATCTCTGTCGTGTGATCACCGTCAAGTTCGAACTGCTGTCCGATCGTGGCTAACACGATCTTCGCCTCTAACAGTGCGAACTCTCGCCCAATACACGTCCGTCGTCCACCACCGAATGGAACATACCCGAAGTCGTGGATCTCTTCTTCTAAGTCTCCCTTCCATCGATCAGGCCGGAATTCGGTCGGGCTCTCGTAAGTCTCGGGATCACGGTGGGCATGGAGGACGGCTAGATGTACTTCTTCGCCTTCTGGGACGTGGAAGCCGTCAAACTCGACAGGTACCTTCGTACGCCGTGGGATCGTATGTACTGGTGGGAACAACCGAAGCGTCTCTTTGATGATGCGCTCGGTGATTTCTAACTCTGAGAGATCCTCATAGGTCGGCGCCCGACCACCAAGGACCGTCTCGAGTTCCTGGTGGAACTCTTCTCGAATCTCTGGATGATCGGAGAGTGAGTGCCAAGCAAATGCGAGGGCGACTGCAGTGGTCTCGTAGCCCGCAAAGACCATCGTGACGAGCTGATCCTCGATCTCTTTTTTCGAGAGGCCCCCATCGGCATCCCGTGCCCGGTTAAGTTGTGAGAGGATATCCATACTCTCTGTAGCTGATTGCTCTCGGTTGTCGGCAAGGATCGCTCGAACCTCCTCGCGAAGACGGGCTTTCGATTGCTTGAATCGACGACGAGCAGGGGTTGGGATCCAGTTTGGCAACATCCAGGAAGAAGCGACGAACCAGTCATTGATACCGTCGGCAGCGTCGCGTAGCTCAGCACCCTCCCCAGGCTGTACCTCACGGCCAAAGAGCGTCGAAAAGAGAATCTCGAAGGTAAGATTCTGCATTTCAGCTTCCATATCACGGGTTTCTCCTTCTTGCCAGGTCTTAAGGCGACGCTGAGTGCACTCACTCATCTGTTCGGCAAAGCCCCTGATATGGTCTCGATAGAAGAGTGGCTGCAGACTGTTGCGCTGTTTACGCCATTGGGCTCCATCAGTAGATAGTAATCCGTTCCCAAACGCCTGCTGGAAGTCATCAGTCTTGGTAAATGAGCCGACGTCTGAGACAAGGACTTGCTCGAAGTAATCTGGATGACAGAGTGCGTAGATCTCGTTCGATCCCGGTAGTTCCATTCGATAGGCGTCGCCACATTCGGTCGTGGCGGCGTCTACAAAGTCAAACGGTCCACGAGCAAACCGAAGTGCGTGACCAATCACAGGATGCCCCGCAGGTTTCGGCGGCAGCGGAGAGGCCATACTATCCGGTCAGATATGGGCGCATGTAAACTCTCTTCATCGAGACTTTCCAATAATTGGCTCAGCTACTATTATATATGAAGTTGTGATGGTATGATAATTTTTATCCCGCCGTCGCCATCCACAGCAGGATGCAGCGATTAAATGATGGTGGGGGCCAATGCCGAGACCGTCGGTTCGCAGAAGGAGCGTACAGTGACGAATCCGCTAACCGGCGATCATCTCATTGTGCGAGAGTTCATTAACGGGCTCAGCGATTCTGACCGTCTCACAGTGATTCGATCGTTCCGAGATCGTGAGTCCCCAACTGAATTATCTACAATTGCGTCTCAAGCCGATGTCTCACGTCGAACCGTCTCCTCGCACGTCTCTGATTGTCTGTCAATGGGGCTTCTCAACCAAGCGTCGGACACCGACGAGTACTGGTTGACGGCTGGTGGGCACTGTATTCTTGATGCAGCTGAGAGATGGCTCGTTGAAGTTACCCAAGAGCAGTTGGCGGATCTAACACGATCCGAGTGGACCCTAGAGCTACTCCGTACACTTCAGGCACGTCCTGTAGCCCCAGGTGATATGGTGTCTGATTGCCCGCAGTCACCGTCTCATACAACAGTCTGGCGAACGCTACAGGCGTTTGCTGAGTACGGATGGTGTGAGAGCAGTAGTAATTCCTATCATCTCCTACCGGCAGGCAAACGCACTCTCGAAGCCTACGAAGAGCTCGAGACGATTGCAGAGCAGGTGATCGCGAAAGCGCCCTTCCTACAACGTCTCTCGCCGCGTTGGTCTGACTTTCCTACCCATGCCCTTCCGGAAGCGAATCTCGTTGTCTCGAAGCCTGATTCACCAGGTCTGGTTGTTGAGGCTGCTCTCAAGCTGTGTGATCCTCGTATCAAGAACTATCGATCACTCATCTCTGTGTACTCCCCAACGCTGTTCAGGGCGTACTATCGACTCCTCTCAATGGGAATGTCTGGGGAAGGGATCATCGACACATCGGTCTATGAGAAGATCGTTCAGAACGAAGAGATGCAGTATCTGCTGGATACGTCCTCCTACGAGCACTACGATTTGCTTCGATTGGATGAGCGATTGACGCTCGGAATCGCACTCTATGATGATCAGAAAGTGGCTATCGGGACATACAACGAAATAGGTGACGGCCAGCATACGGCGATCATCGTTAGTTCACATGAGGATCTTATCGAGTGGGGGACGAACATCTATAACTCGTATCGTCAGCGAGCGGTTCGTACTGAGTGTCCCTCGGACTGAGTGTGAACAGCTAATACGAGTTCATTTGCCCGTGTAGACGGAACTATCGGTCATGACGATTGAGTGGCCGGCCATTACTCACATCACTAAAATTGATCCGGCCAAACCCCTTCCAGCCGATCTTGGAGTGCTTGAGCACACTGATCTAGTCATTGTTGGAGGGTCGGACGATGTTACGGAAGAAAACGCACTCACAACGATTCAGGAAGTGGTAGATTCGGTTCCTGAGATACCGGTGTTACAGGAGCCGTATTCTTCACAGCACGTCTCAGTCGAGACGATTGCAGCTGTCGATCAGCTATTCGTGCCTGCGATCTACAACGGTGATCAGACCCATTTTGTCGGCAAACATCTGCAGATGTTCACCCAGCTTAGCTCGGATTTTGAGGGATTACTGGGCCAGAGTGGATCGATGGCGAGCATCGCTGAGAAGATCTGTGCTGTTGGGTACGTAATTCAGAATACTGATTCGCGAGCCGCCTCTACTGCAGGGGTTACAGAATCGCTCTCACTGGATGAAGTTCGGGGGGCTGCTCTCGCTACCGAAGTGTTCTATGATTTTCCGCTCTTCTATGTTGAGTACTCGGGCCAGTTTGGAGGCACGACTGCTGTCAACGCGGCGGCGACAGTTCTTGGTGAGACGCGATTGCTGTACGGTGGTGGGATTGATTCAGGGCAGAAAGCGAATGCTGTTCTCAGTGCGGGTGCTGATGCAATTGTGGTCGGAGACTGCTTTCACGAGGATCGTGACGCGTACCGGCAGACAACTCGTGTTGATCATTGAATGGAGAGTTCCGAGATTCAACCTTTGCTTCGGTTGATTGTGAGCCGTCTCTCTAGTGAGCTAGATACCGAGGTCAAGCATAATGTTCTACCCACTATGAATGTTACAACCGCGATCGAATCGCTCAACTGAATAGAACACGGTTGTTCGGCTTGATTGATCTAGACCTATTGGGTTCAGACAGCCATCGTAGAACAGACGAGTTTTTCAGATCTAGAGGAATTATGTGGTCCATTGAAAGAGAGGTAGCTATGGTAGATCGTCTCGATCGACCTGGTGTTGATCTCGTCCTCAGGCTTGGCGAGTAAAATACACCACGGCCATGTGTGACCGATGACTGTGAACACGAGGCCGATTACTACGTTCTGACTGATGACGTACTCTCAGAATACACCTGTGAACAGCACCTCGAGGAGACTGTCGAGCGGGCACAGGCCTGAACTCTATTCCACCCCGATACGAGTAGCCCACCACTAGCCGATCGCATACTGGTATGGTAGTTAACGCTGAACCACTCACTACGCTACTGAAGATTGGTTCACTCCGACGGCATTCCGGTAGTAAGACAACTGGAACGATAGATCGGCGTGCGAATGGTGTCCTACAGATAGGTCTTACCGTCTGTGGTTAGGTACGACTATCCTGCAATCGAATCTGGCTACCCACTGGAACGAACAGGAACAGCAAATGCTGTTAGTCGTCTCCAGGAACAAATCGACGTATCGGAGAGCCACGCTGATCGCTCACATGGAGATAAGCAAGTCGAACGATTTCTGCGGTAAATCCACATAAGATAATGACAACGAGTACCTGAATCGCGACGGAAGCAACTTCGATCGGCGTCGCTGCTACAACCCACGTAGGATCAAGCAACGAACGCGCGTTTTGCGATGCAATATAGAGTAGTGCTGAGAGGCTTGCTATAAGAATAAATGCCGCTCCTGCAAGGAACGCTATAACTGACTTTCTCTCATCCCAGTTCACGATCCAGATTGCAACAGTTATCATCGAGAGACCAGCAAAGACCTGAACAGATCCCCCAAAGAGTGGCCAGACCGTTGCCCAGCTTCCACTGGCGACCAACAGATACGCAAGTATCGCTTGGGCTCCACCACTGAGATATTTGTTCGTCATCGCCTGAGCGGTCACATTCGCAGTCGTGTCTGTATCGATCATATCATCGAGGAAGTAGCGTCCAAGTCGAATCGAAGTATCAACAGTCGTGAGGGCGAACGCAGATAGCACTAATGCCATAAACGGAGCACCAACGCCGGTCGGAATGCCGAGGCTCGAGAGAATCAATGCACCACCATCAGCAAACGCCGGTAGTGCGAGGTCGATTCCTTCCCCTGAGGGGATCGTTGGAATGACCGCAACCGTCCCGATCGCGATCACCGCCAGAAGCCCCTCTGCCAACGTCGTCCCGTATCCGATTGCGGTCGCGTCCGTCTCTTTGTTGATCTGTTTGGGCGTTGTCCCACAGCAGACCATCGAATGAAGGCCACAGACCGCTCCACAGAAAATCGTCGGGATCAACATTGGCAATAACGGCCCCATGCCCTCAAATGCAGGACTCATGAAGCCAGTAAAGGGGTCCAAATTCATCGTCATCGATGTCTCAGCAGTGCCAAAGAGCGTTCCCACGATGATTGCGAGGACCGCACCGCCGAGGCCGGCGTATAGTAGAAACGAAGAAAGGAAATCCCGGGGCTGGAGCAACGTCCAGACTGGCAGCACGCTCGCAGCAAACGCATAGAGAAGTAATACTGCCAGCCATGCCGAAACATTGGGCGAGATAACTGTGGGCAACAGCGTTGCTTCGCCTGCTGGAATAAGCGTAATTGGATATTCGAGTCCGACAAAGACACCACCGAACACGCCTCCAACAAATACGATCGTCGCGAGGACAAATGGAACCGGTGTGTAGCGACGAACGAACCCGAACGCAATCGCGAGCAGTAGATACACGATTGAGGCTGTGGCTGCAGCAGGGAAGGCATCGAAAATGACAGCCGTAACCAGCGAGAGAACCCCGATCACCAAGAGATTCGCGACTATAGCAAGCGTTAACAGAAGCCGCTTGCCTCGATTACCGGCATACTTACCAAAGATATGACCGACTGAGCGGCCTTCATGACGCATACTGCTGGTGAGTGTCGCGAGATCGTTTAACCCGCCGTAAACAACTGTTCCCACGACGATCCAGATCAAAGCTGGTGCCCAGCCCCATGCCAGCGCTGCTGTAATCGGACCGATAATTGGTGCGCCACCTGCAATCGAGGAAAAGTGGTGCCCGAAGAGTTCGATTTTGCGTGAGGGGACGTATTCGTGGGTGTCTTCGTGTGCATGGGCAGGCGTCGGTCGCTCATCATCGAGTTCGAAGTACTGGCTCAGTACCCGCGCATAGACGACGTACGCAAGGGCGAAGATACAGGCGACGATGGTAATAACGGTGAGGAGTTGAGGCATGAGAGGGTACTGACGATGGTATTGGTTGAGATGGCTACGGCGAACCGGGAACCGGAGCCGAACCGAATCAAACCGACTGGATCGGTTAGTCCGAGGACACCTCGTCTTCGATCGTCGTGACAGCGTCCTCGTCGTCCACGTAGCCTTTCTCAGTCATCCACTCGGTTGTTCCTTCGATTCGCTTTTCGTCGGGCGCTCGGACAGGGAGGAAGTTCCGGAGTTCGAAGTCGTTCCGAAGACGATCGAAGTCGACATCCTCGAAACTCTCCTCGTCGTCGGCTGCAGCCTTTTCGAGGAGATCAACGTATTCGTCTCGATATCGATCGAGATTGTTGTTGATGTCTTCGACGGCTCGGTTCAGCGCCTGACGGAACGCTGAGACCTGTTCCGGGTCGATATCGGACGATGCAACAAGGGCCGCACGGCAGGGACCTTCGTAGACTGCTTTGAGTTCGTCGTCGTACCGCCCAAGGGTCACGTAGGGTTCAAGGACACCAATCGCATCGATCTCACCGGCTTTGACGGCCTCGAATCGGTCTTCGGCGGAACCAATATGCTCGAGTACGATCTCTTCTTCCTCAAAGCCCTCGTTTTCGAGCATTTCTGGGATCGAATAGAACGAGGTCGCGTACTTGTTGATCCCAATCGATCGTCTCTTCAGGTCTTCAATCGATTCGATATTGGAATCAGCGGGTGCAAACAGAACACGATCCCACTCGCTATACGATCCGATGATCTGGCGGTCCGTCTCAGAAGCCTCCTGAACGGCGTTCCATTCACAGACGCCGTGAGTCTCACCCTGCTCGTCGAGATCCTCCCACCAATCGGTCTCGTAAGCGTTTTCGCCTTGGTCGGAGAAATCCTGCGTACCCGGCGCGAAGTACGAGAGGTCCGTCTCAACACCTTCCTCTTCGAAGTAGCCGTTCTCTTCGGCGACTTGCTGAACGAGCTCCCATGTGAAGTACTCGTGTGCGATGTCGATGTCGGCCATACGAACTGAACAACGTGCGCCGACGGTAAACCACGTCCCACTCCGGTAGGTGTCGCTCAGACGTGTGAGATCTCACTATTCGTGCTGACGGGTTCTACTATGCCGACAGCGTTCTTCCATCGTTCATACGTGCTAACGTGGCACTTTCGATAGTCGGAGGCAGGTGCAACAATTGCCAGAAACTGGATATACTTCAGTTGCTTCCTTCAGAAAACTTTGAACTGCCAACCTTACTTACAACAGTAGATTCTAGCAGTTCTATCTATTGACAAGTTATTTGTATAATCAGATGGGATTCACTACAAATGAGATGGTTGCGGGAGTGGATCTCTACTGCTCTATTTGAGAGTATACGAGCACAGGATTTCAAACGGGATGAAGAGCAAGGACCAGGAGCACGGATTATCAATCACCAATCAACTGCTACTGGACAACGGGTAACGATCCGTCTTGCTCCAGATTCATCGATGGATCCGGATCTCCTGCAACTCATGAACAGATCCAATGTCGAGATGACCGATATTTCTACTAAGGATAGCTCAACATACATCAAAATTGAGATGGATTGAGTATCCGATTAGGCCGTAGTGTGATATGCTTCCGAAGGTAGAACCGACGAACCCGTTTCGACTCCCTCTACTGCTACTATATTGGGAAGAGGCTGCTCGGAGTTGTCACTAGGAGAGGAGGGCTTGCCCGGGGTGGTTGGTTCGAACTATGCTCTTTCTTGTAGTCTTGGTGTTAGGACATCACGCTCTCTGTGGAGGCTTGCTCGTTCACCCGATCACAACGATCGTGATACCGGTCGGCCCGGTTCGTACGAAACCGCTGTCAGTGGTGTGGGTTCCGCGTCGCAATCAGGACGAGGCTACTCTAGAAGTTCCCTTCCTTAGGGGGTGAAATCCTCAATCGTTTCGGCCTCAATCCACTCTACTCTAACAGTTAGCGTCTCGTCGATCACCACCATGAGCCGGTTGTCGTCGAGTGGAATACTGACAACGACATCGAGTGGGCTTTCGGAGCGAATGGTAATGTACTCCGGGTTGTAGCACCACTCGAGTTCCCAGAACCGCGTCGTGAGGTCGACCCCGTGGTCCTCGTGGAATCGGAGTACCGCCGGGTGATCGATAACTGATAGACCGAGAGGTAGTACATACTCCAAGCTGTATAGAGGGAAGTGTCTGGCGTGAGTTACAACGGCCACAACGCTAAGTCAGCACTATAGAGTCGGTGCTGACTTGCTGTTCATAGTTGATCGCATCTTCTGGCGGTCGGTACCTGACCACAGCAAGCGCTCGGGACCCAGAGAGACATCTCTCCGTCGTACCCGAGCATCGATCCGGAATCCAAAATGCAACGACCCCGGATACAAGCCGAACTAGAACACAAACAACGACGCCAACGCAAACGCTTCGTCCATCAGCCCTCAGTGATCACAGTCAGTGTGGCGACCGTCGCTGTCGCTCTCGCGCTGTATACCACCGTCGGTATTCTGGCTGTCGTGGCGGCGGTGGGCGTATGTGCTGCTGGCCGCCGCTCTATGTCCTCTTGAGCCGATTCATTCTCAGCCACTTCTAACCGTTCTCAAACACTTCTTGCGAGAGTTCCATGTTGATAGTCGCACCTACA
Source organism: Halalkalicoccus tibetensis (assembly GCF_037996645.1). Lineage (NCBI taxonomy): Archaea > Methanobacteriati > Methanobacteriota > Halobacteria > Halobacteriales > Halalkalicoccaceae > Halalkalicoccus > Halalkalicoccus tibetensis. Next base: position 273,780 of record NZ_JBBMXV010000006.1, on the reverse strand, counting down.
TTGTGCCCATCAGCAACGGCAGACGGAATCGATAAAACCGATGCATCTGAGGCGTCGCCTGCGACGAACAGTCCGTCGATCGACGTAAATCCGATACCATGTTCTGACTGCCCTGCTTCGACGAGTCCAGCTGCATTCACTTGGAGACCGAGCTTCTCAGCTAGTTTACTGTGTTGGGTCATTGGTGGAGGGTAGAAGAGTGCGTGACGGGCTATCTCCCGACCATCCGTGAGTGAGACACTTTCGAGTCCATTGGAACCGTTGAGCGCGTTGATCGGTTTATCTTCGATCTCGATCCCTCGTTCGACGAACGCAGACCGTGTTTTTTTATCGAAGATGTCTTGCCCATTGGTGAACACGACGAGATCATCATTCAGATTATAGATAAGCTTCGCATATTCGATCATATGTTCGTTTGTGACCAAAACTCCGAGTGGTTCGTTACGAACTTCGTAGCCATGACAGTAGGGACAGTGATAGACTCCGTTTCCCCATAGCTCCTCGAATCCGTCGGTATCAGGGAGCACGTCGCTTATACCAGTCGCTAACACGACCTTTCGACTCGTGACTGTCTCGCCAGCATCAAGCGTGCTCGTGAACCTATCTTGAGCTGTGGCAATGTTTGTTACCTGCGCATCTCGGAACTCGCCGCCGTATCCGGTCACTTCCTCACGACCGAGCCGGCGGAGTTCTTGTGGGTCGATCCCATCTCGTGTAAGATAACCATGCGCCTCAGCTGCTGGCCCATTGCGTGGTTCATTGTCGTCGCAGACGAGGACGCTTCGCAGCGAGCGCCCTAACTGGAGTGCAATGCTCAATCCCGCTGGTCCGCCGCCAATAATAAGCACATCGTAGTCCAGTTCGGATTGGGTTGCGTTACCGCTCTTTGTGGCCATTTTAACAACTATGCTTTATAGGTTAATAAATATTACCCATTTGCACCTCTGCAATGTTTTATACTAGAAAAGGTTCCGATGGGCGTATACCCAGCGGAACACCGGATGGCTGTACTCGGATTAGCCCCTGATCGCTCGTACACGTGAAAATACAAAACACGTGGATTACCGGTGCTACAAGTGCGATACGATCAAGGCGCTGCTTTTTGACATCGCATACTACTAGGACCTCGACGAACGTGAGGTGGCCAAAGTGATAGCGTAGGTAGCGAAGAGGTGGCTGGTCCTCACTCAGGAACGTCTGGACTGTAAAATTCAAATACAATTATTCACTATCTTACCGAAATTTCATTCCAGCGGACACGGGTCAGTAGCTAGTATATGGATGAGGTTTCGAGATCGCGATTGTCGCTCTTACGAAGCAAATGATTCAGCGTGGTCGTCTCGCCCATCCACCATCTCCTCGAAGACACACCGTTTGAGAGGTCCGACGTTCTCATCGTCGATCTCCACGACCGATTGCGGGCGTTGTTTCGCGAGAAGGCGATAGCCTGCGGCATGAAAGCGCCCCGATTGACGTTCGTACATCATATCGGAACCGGTCCGTTTGGTCTCAAGAGTTTCGCCGAAGCTCACTCGGCGGATTCGAAGAAAATATTCAGACTGTCGTATCAGTCTGGTTTGCTCACGAGGCTCACAATCGGTTAGCGAGTTTATTTACGAACACTTATTCCAATACGTTGATTTGGCTCCACATGATCAGTGCGATGAGCTAGCACCGTACGAAATACGCACGCTGGCGCAGGCGTTTCTGGTAAATGAAACCTACGGCTCGAATTACAAAACAAGACATTTCGAGCATCTCAAAACATCAAACGATATTAGATTACGTGGCGCCGAATGTCGCTATTCGCTAAATCCCATTGCGCGGATCTGTTCTTGGTAGCGGTTTCGGATCGTAACCTCGGTGACCCGTGCTACAGCACCTATTGTGCGTGACGGTTCAGTTCGGAACAGTCATCTTGGCAGGTATCGAGCTCATGGGCTGCGGTCACTATGTTCTCTGTTTGCCAGCGCCGATCGTCCCGGAAAGCACTGCCACGGGGATCGTCTGCTCATCCGTGAGTTATCATATTATTTGTAATTAATACATTTTATTATTTTATCCGAAATATTAACATTCAGAGGTGATCTTCGAACACCGACGCGACGTATCCATATGACGATAGGCTCTGGTATGAGCTTCCCTACCCGATATTAGGAAAGAGAGTGTTTCCAGCATTCCCTCGTCATTCGTTTCGGTTAGTCTGGATGTTACGGATCTTAGACGGGTCTGAAAATTCAACGAAACAATTCATTGGGACTCCAAACGTGCTTTCACCGCTTTTCTAAGGCAATATTATAGAGACGTTCTGTCATGTACCTTACCTCAGTAATTTCCCAGTCCGTGTTATTGGCTGCGTCGCGGACACGGTCGGGTGTGAAGAGTCTATATAACCAGGGCTCTCCAAGCATTCCATCGTACTCTATCTCAACTAGCGTTTCATTTTGCTCGATTGCGACGGTCTCGAATTGGTCCTAAAAGTAGAGTGAATGCCGTCCAGCGCCAGCACCCATATCCAGTAATGGCCCGTCGATTAGATATCCAGCCAAGGATCGTTGCCATCGCCCACGTCGAAATAGAGCTTTATCCCGACTTCTTCCGTCTTTTCACCTCGTCGATAGACTAAGGGCCCCCTGTATCTCGTCGAAATGGTAATCGTGAAGCGCCTGGCGAATGGGTCGGCCATGTCTCCTCCCTCCTCGGCTTCGAGCTCACCACCAGCCATATCGGTTGTTGCGGGATCATAGCCGATATCGCCCACCCAGGCTTCATAGGCGGCCCCAACCGTCTCAACGGCCGTCTGATCGTCGGGATCGGCCGCCACCGACTCCTCACGAGCAACCCATCCAGACATCGTCAGCTGCCTTGTGCAACCTACTAGCATCTTGGATGACTGCCGTTTTGAGTTCTGCAGGAGCTGGTAGTGACCCTGCGTAAGTGAGTCAGCGAGCAATACAGCAACTAATCCCGTCACAAATGGCGTTCCAATACTTGTCCCGCTTTTAAATAAGAGATCATCCTTGGAACCATTCACTCCTACTGTCGCTACCTATTTGTCATAGTGAATTATTATGTATTATAACTAATAGTAGTTTTAAGATCGGAGAGCATACGCAATGTTTATAATAGATGGTCATTATTGATGTTTTATGTCATATGATAGGCGGGAGCTACTAGCACAGATGGGTGGTGCCGGGACAATCATTGTTGCCGGATGTCTTGATGATGTCCGTGATGCAGGCGGAGGAGGAGGAGATGAGGGGGAGTGGTCACTCGGCACCTCATCGGAAGGATCGTCTTCCTTCCGTATTGGCTCGGGATATGCCGAATTCATCGAGCGAGAGGATATCTCCGAGACCGTCAATCTTGAAGCGGTTGTAACCGAGGGGACAGGAGCGTCGTATCGACGAACTGATTCCGGCGATTTCGAGGTCGGTGGCAGTACGACAGAGGCCCTTGGCTCCTCTATCGAGGACGGAGTGTATGATGGCGAGGAGATGCAGAATGCGGAGAATATCCGCCAAATTCAGGGGTACATGGGCTTCTACAATTTCGTTATCGGGAACCGCGAAGCTGGTATCGAGACCTGGGAAGACCTCGAGGGCCGATCGGTCGCTGTTTCCTCTGCGGGGGCCGCTGCACGAGTGCCCTACGAAGAAGTTCTCGATTTCGGAATTGGAATGGACAACATCGATGCAGAGTACATGGCGTTCGCTGATATACCGGAAGCAATGCGAGCTGGTCAAATCGACGCGGCTGTCACGTGGGCATCCAACCGGTCTGTCCCGATCGGATGGTTCCAAGAGATTGATGCGACCGTCAACTGGGTAGCCTTGGAGTTCGATGATGATCTTGTCGAACACGTCGAGAACGACCTCGAATACAGCGAGTACGCCCAGCTCGATGAAGGTGAGGTCGACGACATCACTGAGGGTTACGGAGAACCGATCGATACGTTTACCCTTACGTATCTTTGGGTCACACTAGCTGAGCGCGATCCAGAGGTGATCTACGAGATGTGTGAGATCACCGACGAGTACGGTGAAGATATGTATGAAGAAGAGAATATAATGGGATTCTTCACTGACCCCGACGATTACGTTGGCAATCTTCATCCTGACGTCCCGGTTCACGAAGGGGCATATAACTACTACCAAGACATTGGAATCTGGGACGATTACGACCTCACCGCACCACCGGAGGCGGAAGAGTGAGTGGATCTACCGATTCGGGTGATGGGCCACGCCGGACTGGAACTGGCACTGAAACAGATCCTGAAGCCATTGAAACCGAAGATGAGATCGAGACGGTAGAGCAGCTTGAACGAAGAATCGACGAAAAATTCCGCGAAACGTACACAGCGTCGTTACGATCTCAGGGAGTCTTTGAGCTTATCATCTACGCATTCGCAATTGGGTTTTTTGTTTACCACATGTGGTACGCATACACAATCGGTCTTTCACGGGACAATCATGGGGTAATCCACCTCGCACTTATTCTCTCGCTATGGGGACTTCTCCAGCTTCTGAAGACTGATCGAGAAGTATTGCGAGGAAAACTTGCCTCTGTTGGATACGCACTCTATAGCGTCCTTGCTGTCGTTCCACTCTACTATATGCACACTTTCTACGGTGAGATCGTCCTCCGAACCGGTGCTTATACCGATCTTGATTTCCTGATGGGTGTTGCGTTGATCGTCTTGATATTCATCCCACTCTGGATTATCTCGCGGCTAATCGCAGCTGTCGCAGCCAGTGGTATCGTCTACGCTCTCTTCGGTCCGTACATGCCTGGATTTCTCGCTCACGGTGGTCTCTCGGTCGAGCGAGTCGTTACGATGAACACCCTCGAGATGGAGGGCCTTCTGGGAACGCTCCTACAGGTATCCGCAACCTGGGTCGTTATTTTCCTCCTGCTGGCTGGTTTGATGGAGACGTATGGAGGGATGGCGCAGTTCATCAAAGGCGCAAGTCGGTACGCGTCGCAGAACCCGTATCTGGAAATCGGGCAGATTGCGATTGCAGCGAGTATGGTAATGGGGTCGATTAACGGATCGACTGCCGCAAACACTGCGACAACAGGCGCATTCACGATTCCCTTAATGAAGGAGAACGGTTACAAGCCGAAACTCGCTGCTGCAATCGAATCGGTTGCTTCTTGCGGTGGCCAGGTGCTGCCACCGATCATGGGGGCTGGTGCGTTCCTGATGGCAGAGCTCATCGAGCCAGCGTATTCGGATATCATCGTCGCTGCGACTGCACCCGCTCTCCTCTTTTTCCTTACGACTAGCGCCTCAGTGACTCTCAATTCCCGAGACACGACGACTCGTTCACTCCGAAGCGAACGCGATCCGCTTTCGATTGGTGAGCGAACAATAGGTGTGCTTCGCCACTACGAGTATATCGGTATGTTCGTCATGCTCCTCTACTGGTTAGTATATATTCAGGCCGATCCGATGCTCGCTGGCTTCTACAGCATCCTGACACTAATAGCACTTCGTCTGGTCCGCACGCTCAACGAGATACGAACAGACGACGTCGAGACTTCCTCTACGCTCTTGTACTATGGTCGTGAGACGCTCGAGGGCTTCCGTCGAGGTGCAGAGGTAACGGTCAATATCACAATCCTTCTAGCAAGCCTCGGGATCGTTATTCGTGCGCTGACGGTCACTGGTTTCGCCCAGCGTCTCTCAACCCAGTTGGTTATTATCTCTGGAGGTGTCCTCCTCATCCTACTTGTCTTAGCGATGATTGCCTCGATTGCTTTCGGAATGGGGATGTCAACAGCGGCGGCCTACATGATCGTCGGGATCCTGATCGCACCATCACTTACTACGATCGGTCTCAATGAGTTACCCGCTCATCTTTTCGTCTTCTATTTCGCGATCGTCGCGAATATCACACCTCCAATCGCACTCTCCGTAATTATCGCACAGGGAATCGCCGGATCTGGATTCTGGGAGACCGCAATTGAATCGCTGAAGATTGGCTTCCCGATGTTCCTCTTACCCTACGCCTTTCTTTTCAACCAATCACTACTATACCCAAGCCTGATGACAATCCCGGTGTTTGCCATCGTTCTCGTCGCATTCGTTGCGATGAGTATTGCGCTCAGCGGGAACATCCGTGAGAAAATCAGCCTCCCAGCACGAGCTGGTTTCCTCGTAGTTGGCTTTACTGCGTTGTTCGTTCCGCATCTCATTGCACAGATCGGTTTTGCAGCTCTCTGCGTGGGCTTAGTTGTCTACCTCGGCTTCCCGTCGAGGGCGGCGTCGCTGAATCCAATTAGTCGCTGATCGAGGTTACTTTCTCTTCGAGGCATTTGTGAGCATGATCTGTGGCTAATCAATCGGCTCACTTTCAATGACGAAGCTACAGCCAATAGGTTATTCTACGTAGATCCTGCAATATCAGGCTGTCATTGTAAGGATCCTATACCTCCTCAAGAAGCGTTATGTCTCCGTAACTTTGCGTTGATGGTGCCTTCGAATGTCTGACATTCTCATTTCAATCTATAAGAGTTTGCCCGTGATAATGGCTTTAAATTAATTTCACATTGCTTTGTCTCTTTATCTTCACAAGGATTTATTGGTGATACTGATGTGCATCGGTCCTGGCGGACCGCGCCCCATCACAACTTTCGGCGGACAAGCGGGTGAACGGGCTCCGGGAACTGTGCGATCCGCTCGTCGGTCAGTCGGTCAGTGCCGAACTGTTCGAGCAGGCGGTCATAATCGATCTCGCCTTCGACGGCGTACGGTGTTACGGTGAAGTCGTCTGGGTCTGCTGGCATGTGTAGTAGTGGATGATGTCGTCACTCTGGAAGCGATGCAATCAGGAAAGCGAGTGAGCATCGACAGCGAATCCCTCGAGTGAAGCCCGAGCGATTCTACAATGCGATACTATCCACTTCCCGGAAGGCACGCCAGCGCCAGCAGATGACTTGGGAAGTGGCCACTTCACTTGGTATGAGGAACGCACTCTATTAGACTGTTGTGCTGTCCAATGAGGACGTGCAAACAGTACTAGCTAGGCGATGATCGTGAACAGGTATCTATCTCGTCCAATACATGTGGTATCTCATCGAACTGCTGTACACTGGGGACGTCATCAGGCACTTCGTCTCCAAAAAGAATCCTATACCACCCACATTCGATTGCTGGACGGACATCGCGATCGAAATCATCGGCTACAAACACGTACTTGTCTGCTGGAAGGCGGCGCTCTGCGATACGATAGATATCTGCCTCCGGCTTTCGCACACCAACCTCACCGGACACGACAATCGAGTCAAAGTAATCTGTTAGCTCAGTAGCGTGGAGCTTACCGTGCTGTGCACGGCTGACTCCGTTCGTAAGAACACCAAGCGGATACGTTCCCGAAAGAGACTCCAAGAGGGTGTGCGCCCCTGTCCTCGCAGACACGTTCTCAATTTCCTTTGCAACAAGCGTCTCGCTAAACGCAGTAGGGTCGACATCAACTGACGTCCGTGCGATCGCTGTCGCAAAGGGATCATCGACCGTTCCGAGAACATCAAAGAAAACCGCACCATATTCGCTTTCGCTGTGGGGTATGACACCGAGCTCGTGGAGTGTTGCATCGTAGATCTCCGTGAACGAGCTGTCGTACTCAATGAGTGTGCCATCAAGATCAAAATAGATTGCTGTCATCAGTATCCTCCTTCTCTATGGATTGATTCCAGTTGTTGGATATAACTTCGGGCGAGCATCCTCACACAAGAGTATCCCAAATCATTCTAAAAGACGAGTCAGAAACTGGTGTATGGACGATATCCCTGAAGCGAGAGAGATTTCCGAGTCGACCTTGGAGGAAATGCTTCAGACAGTCAACCCAGCTTGGGAACTTCGAGACGCAACCCCAGCCGAGGGCGGCTTTTGTTCAACCTACCAAATTATCCTTAGTAGCAACAACACGACCCGTGATCTCTATGTGAAGGCCTCCCCCGATGGACAGACGTACTCGATTCCAACCGAAGCTCGCCTCCAAGCGACGCTCAACACCCAGACTACAATCCCCGTTCCGAAAGTTCACGGAATCACTGATGATCACGAAACCCTCCCGACACCGTACTTCATCATGGAAGCACTCGCCGGTGAGGCCGTCGCCTACGAACGGATCGGTCAGCTCGAAGACGAAGCGCTTCGGCGACTCGCTCGAGAACTGGGAGAATACTTGGCCGAATTGCACTCCATTCCGGTCCTCGAGAACTTCGGCCACGTTCGTCACAACGGGCCTGCACTAACTGGCGACCGACCCAGTGGTGATCCAGGAATACTGACCGTCAACGATCCCTATATCGACTGGCCAACATGCCTGCAGGCATACGCGACACGTGAACTCGATCGACATGCTGAGTCGAGATTCGCGGAACTCACACCCCAGTTGCGCCACTGGGTCGAAGCAAGCATCGAAAACCTACAGGGACCGTTCGAGCCTGTCCTGGGCCGCAACGACCACGGACTGCATAATCTCCTGATTGACCCCGCGACAGGCGAAATCACTGCGATGCTTGATTGGGGATATACATTGGCTGTGCCAGCGACGTTTGATTTTGAATTTGCGGTCTATCTCTTCAGCGGGGCGTTCTTAGCGGGTCTCCCTGATGTCTCGGATCGACGTTCCTTGGTACGGGAAGCAATGCTAGAAGGATATCGAACAGTAGCGCCGGATCGTGCCAACGTACTCGTAACTCCAGAACCACTCTACGAGGCGTTGGCAATGACCCGCGTTATGAACGACTTCCATCACTTGGACATCCCTGAGGAGTCTGAGCCAACCGTGAGAGCCCGCATTAGCAATGATCTACGAGTCCTTCTTGGCTGAGACACTGTACTCGAGGGTGCTTGGTATCGAACTCACTGTACAAATGCCGTAGTAGTTATTTCCAGGCAGCTCGATGCGACGATACCTATTGGTAAGTCTAATGTTCATTCAACTTGTTTGGCTAATGCCATCATGCCTCAAGGTAGTTTTATAGCCAATGACTACACAGTCATGAGCGGATACATGACCAAGCTCGGACCAATCGCGTTCTCCAATCAACGTTAGGTCCGGTCACGGTCGGGCACTCCCCGACGGCCGGATTCACGCGTTGATTCCATCAATGCACGCCTCATCCGGCCGCGTTTTCGACGTCTCATCGCGCCACTCTCTCCTCTGTCCCGTATAGTGGGAAGCGTCTGGCGCGTGCTCTAACGGCCACAACGCAGTCAGCACTGTAGAGACGGTGCTAACCTGCCGTTCGTGGTTGGTCACGTCTTCTGGCGGTCGGTACCTGACCACAGCAAGCGCTCGGGACACGGAGAGACATCTCTCGTCGTACTCGAGCAGAACCCAAAATCCAATGCAGCGACCCCCGACACAAGCCGAATTGGAACACGAACAACGCCGTCAGCGCGACCGTCTCGTCCGACAGCCCTCTGTAATCACAGTCATAGTGGCTATCGTCGGTGTCACTATCGCGCTGTACACTACCGTCGGTATGCTGGCTATCGTAGTGATGGCTGGTGCATGTGCTGTTGGCGCTTACGCCGTCTCGTAAAGCAGAGTTCGGCCGACCTGCTAAACTGAGGGGTGAGACTTAGCTGCAGAGACTCTGTCGATGGTGCTCACAGTTCTTTTTCATTTCGACGACTATGCCTGTGGCTCCTGTGGATTCGTGTCTCGAAAACTCATGTGTATGCTCTTGGACCCGTTCAAATCCATGCGTTTCGTAAAACGACACTGCATTAAGAGAGGCTGAAAGCCCTACGGACTGAATCTCATTCGCTCGTGCTTGCTGTTCTAGTTCTGTATAGATACAGGTCCCAATACCTTGCTGAGCGACTGTTGGATGGACATAGACTCCCGTAATTTCCGCCTCTATCTCTGAGTCATAGTTATTTGGCGCAGCGAGTGTCAACGATCCAAACCCTATAACGATCTCATCAATATCAGCAACAACAAACACGACCTCGTCAGCCGTAATGCTAGACATGTAGTCGGCTGATTCACACCCTGCTGCCCACGCTTTGACCTGCTCGTGGTCATACGCCTGCGTTCCGAGCTCCGTAATAGACTCGTAGTGGACCTCACGGATTCTCTCCGCATCTACTGGTGTTGCTTCGCGAATCCGCATACTATGGCAATCGGTGGCGGAGATGATAGAAGGTTCGGCTGAGAGAGTGCTTAGAAATAAGAGATACTGCTGAATATCGCCCTCTCAATGACACACAAGGAAACCACCTCGAGTGGGCCGTTGATATTACGGTCAACGAGCAAAATAGCAGGGTATGGCTGACGAGGACTCCTCCTCAGGTGATATCACTAGTAGTGCAGTCCGGGAGATGATCCGGTACCTCAAGTCATCATGGAGCGTCAAAAAAATAGATCGCAGCGTCCATGGCACTGATTTTGTAGCTATTGTCGACGTTCACACATCGGATGAAAGACGACAAGTCGTGTTTAAAGCAGCAACTGCAGACTGGACTGCCCCTGAGACAGTTCAGGCCGAACCACGACTGATGTCGCTCGTTGATCAGGAAACAACCATCCCGGTTCCGACAGTATATGGTTACTGCGATGAGCACGACCAATATCCAGCCCCATTCTACGTGATGAGTTATGTAGACGGGGAAAATTACGAAGGACGCACCCAGTGTCTTGCTCCGCATGTCCGTGATCAGATCCTCCGCGAAGCCGGCCACAATCTCGCGGAGCTGCATGAACTCGGGCCTCTGTCGAAAATTGGTCGTATCGGGGTTCAAAACGGGAACGTGACCGTTCTCGATACTGACGATCATCCGAGCTCTGAGGACTTCCATGACTGGTTACTTGCGTCGTATGAGGAGACGCTCGACAGCCTCACCGACGGAGGGTACTTTCCGGAGCTTGCTGATGAGCCAACGCGATTTGCCGATCTCGTCCCAGGTTTGCGTCAGTATCTTCGAGACGTAATTCCAGAGCTTCCGGACCCTGATCCGCCAACATACTGCCACCAAGATTACCGGTACGGGAACGTACTGATCGATCCGAAAACCGGACAGACACAGGCAGTGCTTGATTGGGGCGTTATCATGGCAGTTGCTCCGGCGTTCAACATTGCTAGTGCGGAGTCATTACTGCTTACACCTGACTCTGACAGTGTAGCTCGCACCGAAGCGTTGCGGAGGACGTTTCGAACCGCCTACACTGGCATTCGTGACAGCTGGTCATTCGATGCAGCCACCCTCGAACGGATGCATGTGTATCAGCTCACCTGCCGTCTGGATGCAATGGCCTGTCTGCCGCTCTGGTATCAAGACACGCCTGTAGAGCGTGATGGGCGTGCTGCTGAACATCGCGATTTTGTCGCGCAATATCTCTGAACAAGCGGAGTTATCTGATTTGATTACTCCCAGAAAGCGCCTTGTCCCAGACTATATTGCACTTACCCGCCGGCTGAGGAACCTATGGTTAGAGAATATATTTCCAAGGCAGTCGATATATGTTCCAGTATCGTGTAAATACGAGTATGTCCACTGATTCCGGTCATACTCACTCTTCGATGACGCGTGGAGAACGAGTCCGTGCGGCCGCACGGACACTTCGAACGCCTCGTACTGCCAGTTGGGTCGCAAACGAGACAGACGCCTCGGTGAAGACCGCACAAAAATACCTCGAGCAGCTCGTCGAGGACAACGTTCTTCGGAAAATCGAGCAAGGTGATCAGACGCTTTACTGTGTCGATCAGCTCATGGCGACCTATCGCGAAGTCGCTGCACTTCAACGTGAACATGACCGCGAAGAACTCACTACTTCGCTTGAATCAATGCGCACGCAAATTACCGAGTGGAAGACCTCGTATACCGTCGAAACACCAGGCGAACTCCGAGCAAGCATCGCCGATCTTGATGATCCAGACGAGATCGAAACACGGCGGGAAATCGCCAGTAAATGGGAGCATTTCGCCGACCGGCTCCCAATTATCCGAGCAGCACTCAACGAGTACGACTGGGCCGCCGAACGCGACGCGCTCCCTGTCTAGGATTCAATGGGTCTACCAGGAACGACTGGCAGCTGATCGCCCGCTCACTCAGGAATGCAGAACATGAAGACTGCCAGTGCGATGAGTGCGATACGATCGACGCCTTACTCGACGACATTGCTCACTATTGGGACCTCAACGACCGCGAACTGGCCCAGCTACTGCACTGACGACGAACCGTCGGGTAGCTGTCGGAGGCACCTCCCCACCAAATCCATCCTCAACCCAACGATAGACTGAGCAGATCTATCTCCTGTTATCTATTGAGAGAAAGATTCATTATAATTTCCTGATCGGGTGGTAGTGTGTTACACAGCAACGGTAACGAGATGGTTTTTACCATTGGACAAGTAAGCGGCATCGAACTGGGGATCATCGGCTACCTGGTTATTGCACTCGTCTTAGTCCTCATTATCGGCAAGATAACCTATGTTATTCCAACCCTGATTATCGTCCCCGTCCTGGGAGCGATTCTCGCTGGATTCGGTCCTGCGGATCTCGGTGAGTTCGCCGGAGAAGGGTTGGCTGGAATCGTCGAAATTACTGCAATGTTCGCGTTCGCCGTATGGTATTTCGCGATCATGCGAGATTACGGTTTGTTTGATCCGCTCGTCCATCGCGTCGTTGATACAGTGTTACAGCGACCGGCTATGCTAACGATTGGAACCGTCGTACTCGCTGCTGTAACACACCTGGATGGAGCAGGAGCAACAACCATGCTCATTACGATTCCAGCACTCCTCCCACTCTACATTGCTCTAGATGTGGATACGAAGATCCTGGCTGCACTCGTAGCACTCAGTGCAGGAACGATGAACCTCGTTCCATGGGGTGGAGTCACTGTTCGGGGTATCAGTGCTATTGATACCGCAACAGTGGGAAACATCTACACACCGCTGATTCCGTCTCAGATTGCAGGTTTTGTCACGATCATACTAATCGCGTATTACTTTAGTCGGCGTGTCGATCGCACGATCGACCTCACAGCTAGTGAAAAAGAGGCCCTTGTTGAGGACGCAGTCGGTGGGGAGATTGCAGCAGTAAACCGGATGTGGGGGATCAACCTTGTCCTTACACTTCTGATCGTTGCGATCCTGATGGCAGATATCACAAGCCCAGCCATTGTATTTATGGTTGGACTTGTTATCGCACTGCTTCTTAACGTTCGAGACTACGATGACCAACGAGAGATCCTCGAAGAGTACGCGCCGGACGTGATGACGTATGTCGGGATCCTCTTTGCAGCAGGGATTCTCCTCGGGGTGCTCAATGAATCGGGCATGATCACGGAGATGGCAACTATTCTCCTGATGATCATTCCAGAATCACTCGGTAGATTCATCCCTGTAATTGTGGGGATAATCGCGGCACCGGCTAGCCTCGTGTTCAGTCCGGATGCATACTACTTCGGTGTGTTGCCAGTGTTGGCCGAAACCGCAGCAGCGTTTGGACTCGAGGAGGAAGCAGTCGTCCGAGCCTCGCTCATCGGTCAACACACGGTTGGATTCCCTATTTCACCACTGACGGGAGCAACCTATCTCCTAATCGGTCTCGCTGAGGTTGACCTCGGTGAACACATTAAATTCACCTTCCTGTGGGCGTGGCTAGTCTCATTAGTCATGCTGGCTGTAGCTATTCTCACGGGGGCTGTACCACTACTATGAGCGACACAACATTACAAATCGGTGCGGGAGCAGGTTACAGCGGCGATCGCATCGATCCAGCTGTCGAGCTGTCAGAGTATGGTGATCTCGACTACTTAGTATTCGAGTGTCTCGCCGAACGAACGATCGCACTGGCGCAACTCGATCGACTCGAGAATCCGGATGCAGGCTACAACTCCCTTCTCGAAGAGCGCCTCAGGGCAGTCGTAGAAAATTGCCTCTCGAACGAGATTACGATCGTTTCGAACATGGGGGCTGCGAACGTAGAAGGGGCAGTACGAAAAGCGGCTGAAATAGTCCAAGAAACAGAGTACGACGCTCAAATCGCCGGTGTCTCTGGATCAGATGTCCTCGATGCATTCGGGCAGTTCCAATCAGAGACATTTGGTGGCGAATCGATTCACGAATATGAAAACGAGGCTGTATCAGCTGATGCCTATCTGGGTGCTGATGGGATCGTGAAAGCGCTTGAGAACGGCGCTGATATCGTTTTGACGGGCCGTGTTGCCGATCCGTCGCTCTTTCTGGCACCAATGCTTTACGAGTTTGGATGGCAGGTGGAGCCATTGACCAACTCAGAACTGATTGGGCAGGGAATCGTCGCGGCGCATCTGCTTGAGTGTGCTGGGCAAGTAACGGGCGGATACTTCGCCGATCCCGGTTACAAGGACGTAGCTGGATTAGATCAGCTTGGATTCCCGATCGGAGAGGTTAGCGAATCGGGAGAAGTAACGATCACGAAGCTCCCGAACACGGGGGGAGTAATTGATACCCGAACCTGTACAGAGCAACTTCTCTACGAAGTGCATGATCCAAGCGAATACATAACACCGGATGCGGTCGCTGATTTTAGCCACGTCAAGTTCACGGAAGTAGAACAAGACCGAGTCGAAGTTACTAGAGCCGATGCGGAAGTACACCCTGAGACGCTCAAAGTGAGCGTCGGATACATCGACTCACATTTGGGAGAGGGACAAATCTCCTACGCAGGACCAGGAGCAACGAAACGAGCTGAGTTGGCCGAAGAGATCGTTCGTAAGCGATTGGAGGATATCCCTTGGGACGAGCTGCACGTCGATCATATCGGCAGAGACTCGCTTCATGGAGACCGTGGACGCAACCATGATCAAGAGCCATACGAGGTTCGTCTCCGCGTTGCCGCAAAATGTCCAACACAGTCTGCTGCGAAACGAGTCGCTCGAGAAGTCCAGACGCTCTATACAAACGGTCCAGCGGGTGGCGGTGGGGCAACAATGAAGACACAGAAAATCGTGGGGATCGTATCGACACTCATCGACCGAACGCACGTTGAGCCACAGCTACTGGAGGTACAAGCATGACTCAGGTTCGTAAGTTGGCCCATGCGCGAGCTGGCGACAAAGGCAACCGATCTAACATCAGCGTCATTGCCTACGATAGTGCTGATTTCGCTGTGTTATCTGAGGAGCTAACCGCAGAGCGAGTGCAATCAGAGCTTGCTCCGCTTATTGATGGTACGGTTACCCGCTATGACCTCCCGCACCTCAATGCGTTCAATTTCGTTATTGAGGGGGCACTCGCAGGCGGTGTGACTACTTCACTTCGGATGGATGCACACGGAAAGTCACTCTCATTTGCACTATTAGCGATTGAGGTACCAGAAAAGAGCTGACTGCCGCCGACTCTGATCGGTTGCCTACAACTAAAACAACCAGCACCGTCTTATCTCCGAAGCACATACACAGTAGCACAATGAAGTTTAGCGAGTTCAAGGACGCCCTCGAAGAGAACGCAGAGGAACGTTCGGAACTCAGCAAGGGCGCCTATGAGACTGGACGCCGGTTAGCTCACCTTCCCGACTAACGAGCAGCCCGAAGCCGATCAGCAAACGCCCGTTTTCCGTCATCCGTTCGCTCACATAGCTGAGGCGCTCCCACTTGCTCAAGCACTGTCGAGACGATGAATTCCCGCGTGAGATCGAGATGCCGATCAGCATAATAGTCCCACGGATCAGATCGCTCTAAGTCAATACTCGAGAGCTCAATGCGAATCCCTTCTTTCCGTTCAGCAGCCTCATACCCATACTGACGTGCCCAGTACAGCAATTGAAAATTGGTACGGAGCGTAAGAAGCCGCTTTGAGTCATAGATATACCCCTTAATCCAGTCGTACCACTGTCCGTCTTCACCAGTTGCTGGGAGTGTCGCACCCGGATCATATGACGCAAGATACCGGTCAAGGAGGCTGAGCCCCGTTCGATGGTTTGTATTGGGCATTGGATGTGTGAGAATGAACTGAGAGAGAAGTTCGGCTCCAACTTCGGGTACTGACTGGCGCCATTCAACGCTATTGAGGATTGCAGGAATCGCCTCCAGATCCATTTTCTTATACGTAGAGAAGGTGCCATCAGCGTCTTCTGTCTCCGAAATGATTCCATCAAATGCATCGATCACGATGAAGAGAATCTGTTTGTCAGTGTCCGAAAAGTGCTCGTTAAGCCATTCAAGAACCTCTGCAGTCGTCTCGAACGACTGGTAGGCGGCGTCGAATCGAGTTTTCGTATAGAGGAGATAGAGCCGATCACCGTCGACTGTCTCTTCGCGGACCGCGACTTCGATATCTGGATTCTCTGTAAGGGTCCGTGCTTTCCGGATTCGATCTGTTCTCTCATCAGTAATGAATTTGAGGCTGAAACGGCTATCAGCAGGATGGTGAAGCTGCACGACCGGCGGTGCATCAGCCATGACTACACGGCTATTCAGCGGCGAACATCGTCAAGTATTGGATGCGCAATGCGGACGGCGAGACCGATACATTGAGTGGATGTACGAGGTTCCTGCAGCGTTCGTCCAGCGAATAAGCGAAGCAGCCTTCCTCGTTGACGATCCGAAGCTCCAGCTGAACACCCTCACGTCGATCCCCGGTATCGGGCCTGCGACCGCAACAGTCGTTCTCGCATTTCACGAGCCGACGAACTATGCAGTCGGTGATCAATACATGATTGCGGCCCTCCTCGGTGAGGATCGAGCACTGCGGCTCTCTGACTACCCGCGACTCCTCACTAAGCTCCGTGACCGGAATCCGGGTGGGTTCGATCTCCGGACTGTCGAGAAGGCGTACTACCAGCAGTATCGAGATACATACGATGTCGGTCGGTGGTGAGGAGCGTATCCGTTGACTAGGACCAGCAGAAGGTAGTCGCTCCTCAAAGAGAATCAGCCTTGTGCAACACCTCGCATTTAAGAAGCAATTTGTTGCACAAGGCTAGCCACGTCAGGAGATGGGAGTACGTGCGCACAGGCATAGATGACAAAATTGGTAGCTTCGTTGAGACTATTAGACTGTGATAAGAAGGGAGTGCTGAATAGAGAGAGTGCATTCATCAGAACGTCGAACCCTTCTACTTTCTACCGATCAACTGTTCCGTAAGCCGATTCAACCCTCGGTCCGTCCACTGCATTCGCGGTGACGTGCCTGGCACTGGCTACTCTGCAGTGGCCCGGACCTCGAAATCGCCGGCTAGGTCGGTGATGGTACCGACCTCAATGTTGGCGTCCGCGAGCTGCTCGACAGCTTGCTGGAGGAACTCCGAGCGCACGGTCAAGTATTCGCGTCGATTTGGGTTGTCGATCCAGAACCGTACCTGGAGGTCGACCGAGTCGCCAGCTAGCTCGCCGATCTGGACCGATGGTCTCGGCTCCATAAGAATGTGTGAGTGTGCGTCGGCTATCGACAGCACGATATCTCTTACCTCTGCGAGGTCGGCGCCGTACTCGACGCCGAATTCGCAGGTAATTCGTAAGGTATCGTTGCCCATCCGGTTGGTGACCGCGTTCGTCGCTAGGTCGCTGTTTGGCACCGTCATCACCTCGTTGTCGAAGGTGCGGATTCGCGTCACCCGGAAGCTAATGTCGTCGATGACACCCACGTTATCGCACCATTCGATCCAGTCGCCGATACTGAAGTGGTGGTCGCGGACAATGAACACCCCCGCGACGAAGTTGGCAATTATCTGCTGGGCGGCGAATCCTAGTGCCACCGTGGCAGCCGCGGCCAGCATGGTAGACCCGCCGAGCAGCCCGGTGAAGCCTGCGAACCCTGCGGCCAACACCACCGCTACGACCAGGACCCCCGTCCGGATGACCTTCCGCGTGGCAGACGCCAGTGTGGGCTCGACATCCCGGGCTTTGAGCAGCCAGTCGATTCCGGGTACCACCACGACCCGGCCCACCAAGTAGAGTACGGTGGCGACCACGACGAACTCGACAATTTGCTGGGCGAGCGCTACCAGTCGGTTTGATTCACTCCACGGGAATACCTGAAGCAGGTTCATCGTGGTATAGAACGGCTGGTGGAGACTAAAGGGCTTACCAGCGACGGGACCAGGGCTGATAACGAGTGGTGGCAACGGCTGCATCCCAGACCTTCAGGGTGCACTTCGTCGAACAAATGGAAATGTCAATTATTACTGTAACAGATACGCGCTCTGTATTCAGCACGACTTCTAGAATCCATCACCGTTCGAGGAGTTCCAACAATGCCAACTCACTTAACGAAAGAACGGCCAGTTCACAGAATATCGTCCGTGGTCTCGGCGGTCCGGAACGACTCTAAATCGGTATACTGGAGCCCATACGGAACACGCGTTGCCAGCGGAATTGGATCGGATAACTCATACAATGACTCGGGTTCAAACACAACGACACGCTTGTTCTGGTCGAACGTTGCCTGATCACCAGTATATGACTCAAGCGGGCGTGACAATGCCGCTTCGCTCGCCGGCACGATCTCTTTGACACGTGCAACATACATCACGGCCCCTACATCACCGGTGATGTACATCCCAACATACTCCGGATTCTGCCCGATACGGACGAATCCCCAGGCATTGTTCTCCTCGAGAAATGGAATGCCGTCTTCGCGGGATGGGAAGATTGCAACTTTTGCGTCAGCAGCTCCAGGAAGCTCATGTCGAGAGATCTCGCCGACCACAGTGTTTGCGCCAGCGTCTGGCGTCCAGCCCGCTGGGTCTTGCTCTCGGCCGTGCCCATCTTCTGACTGTGGCTCACGGAACCCTATCACGTCTTGAACCAACCCAACTATCGATCCAACGGTGATCGTATCGAGTGGCAACAGTAGAGTGAGTATTTGCTCGTGCTGAAGGCCAGAGTCCTCTTGGATCTCGAGAAGCATGAGTAGCTGCGAAGCACAAATGAAAAGCGCCTATCTGCGAGCTGGGTTTTCAGTATCATCGTCAGAAGCGCCATCCGCTGACCGGTACTGATAGTTCCTGAAGACACCATAGAGCACGTTTCCGAGACCGAATGACCACCAAATCGTCAGGACTGCAATGAGAAGATGGGCTTTCAGTGATCCGTATTTGCTGACGGCCGCAGTCTGAGCCGTACCGCTATCAGACTGCTGGGGCAAGGCAGATTTATCGAGCGGATTCAGACCTTCCTCGTTTCGATGCTTTTGCTCTCTGACGGCAGTGACAAAGCCACGACCGAAGTCTTCGAGGGTCTGGTACTCCTCCGAGAATCCATGCCCTTCTAAGGAGATTTTTCGCATAATGTACCCCTTGTTGTGTTCAATGCTCGCGATTTCGTCGATAGAGAAGTCCTTGGACGTCTCTTTGATGAATGCCTTCTTGAACGCAATAACTCGTTGATTCGTCAGAACAAGCTTTGATGCGCGCTTTTTTGCGAGAAATATCGCATCGTACACGTCGATTGCGTAGAGGAACTGTTCATCACTATAGAGAAGTGATTCGAGAGCCTGTCGGCGTTTGTTGTCAAACTCATCTAAGGAGTGGTACTCATTCAAAGTAACCATGAATCCAATATAGCTGCTGTCAGGCATAAATAAATGCGGGCAAACGTTTCGAGGAGATACTACTCGAATAGATAAGTCAGCATAGTGCTCGAGGATTACCTCCGCGAGCGTGTTCTTGTGATCCCTGAAGAGCCCCAGCACTACAACCCAGACCCTCCGAGAGTTTATACCGGAAGACGGACCCACCAGGGGGTATGTCCGCCGGAACTCCCGACGAATGGCTGTTCGAAGACTGGCAACTGATCGCCCGCGCACTCACCGACGCAACACACGAAGACTGTCGGTACTATGAGTGTGATACCATCGACGCTTTACTCGGCGACATTGCTCACTACTGGGATCTCGACGATCACGAACTGACCCAACTACTGCACTGACGGCGAACCCCGAGAAGCGGTCGTAGGTATCTCCCCCAGTTAGGTCCATCCCTACCACCGATTGCCCACCACTTCCCAGCACGATACCGAGCTCAATACCGCTCAGCCCTTTTAGACTACTATCGCGATATCCGTTGTTTCATGAAAAGGATGCGACACCAAATCAGGTTGCGAATGTCTCAATATGATTTGCTCTGTAATGCGGAAATATTCCCCGGTATTTTTGGTTCTCGCGTGTGATGTGGTAGTATGTCTCAGGGACCAACAGCAAGGAGTCCCTTCGAACGGGTGCGCGACCGATACGAGAATTCGGAGAAAAAATGCCCGGACTGTGGATATATCGGCGAGGACGGCGAATGGAAATCAGAAACGGATGGGCGTGTGATAGTATACCAATACCGGTGCTCAAGTTGCAACGCGACCCGTCGGCATGTATTTAACCTCGAAAGATAGGAGCTTTCAGCCGGTTGTTCGTTCGCGAGGAGACCGGCGCTAGGTGAAGTGGACTCTGAGAGAGCAGCATAAAACGACAGTCCGAGCTATGATTCTCTACTAGATATAGAAAGCAACCCTTACACCGTATTGAACGCCTAAGATCGGATTCAGAGAATCAGCGTGACGGACTCTTTCTGAATTTCCAAGTGGCAGATGTCCCTGCTCTAATCATACCTACTGCAGCAACTGGTGTGAATATCTGTTCAGATCTCAGAAACCGTAGTTGTCCTTTACGAGCACGAGTTCCGTTCGATTGTCCTCCTTCTCATGCTCGTAAATCATCACCTTCCCAATTACGCTTCCGTGTCCTTCGACAGTTTGTACTCGGGCGTCCTCTAACGGATAAGCCACATTCCGTATCCGATCTAACGCATCCTCAAGTGACGACACGATTTTGTTCGTTCCACTGACGAGAATGAGACGACGCGCGGGGTAGGGCCACGCACCGAGGCTCGTTCCCTTCCCGTTTACTCCAACGATCTGACCGGTCGCCGCGATAGCGTTCGGGCTATCGAAAAACACGTCCGCCGTAACCGCCTCGCGACGCGCCTCGTCACGCCGATGGTCGTCATCGATTTCCCGAATGCGATCGTTGAGATAGGTGAATCCGTCTTCTCCCTCGAGATAGTCGATGAATCCGAGTTCGGAGAGTGTCGTCGATCGGCCGTTCGCTACCGAGGCGTTCGTTGGAATTCGGTCTCTGAGATATTCTATAGCGTCGTCCTCGGTTTCACAGATCGTCACAGTAATGTTTCGTCGTTCGATGTTTGCTATCGTCTCTTCGAGCGTCTCGTCGTCCGGCAATTGATCGAAACGATTATCGAGCTCAAGATCATCTGCCAGATGTTCTTTACTGAAGTATGTCATAGTGGGGTTCGCTGAAAAACGAATTGCGACGCGAACCCTTGAATGATGGGATAGACAGCTATTTGCTAGCCGCAGTATCGGCCCACTATTTTCCAGGCGGTTGCGTCCAATGCGATCTCTTTCCTCGGATCAAATCAACCGCTTATCCGACAACACAGCTATCATAAGCTCATGTCGGAGGGTGAAGATACTTGTTATAAGCCCCACGATACCCCCACCTACGATTACGATATTATAGTGTGTCGTCCTAGACATACGGTGGGCCGTCCTCTGAGGCGGATTAAAACTCCCGTGTTAGGACTCTATCGCGTCGAGAACACCCTT
Source organism: Halalkalicoccus tibetensis (assembly GCF_037996645.1). Classification (NCBI taxonomy): domain Archaea; kingdom Methanobacteriati; phylum Methanobacteriota; class Halobacteria; order Halobacteriales; family Halalkalicoccaceae; genus Halalkalicoccus; species Halalkalicoccus tibetensis. The sequence continues at coordinate 252,215 of NZ_JBBMXV010000006.1, read as the reverse complement.
GTCGAGTTGCTTCGCATCGGTGAATACCCGGCGACTAAGAAGAATGGTGTTCACAACGACAGTCAATCCGCCTGCTGCGAAAATCATCAGCATGATCACAAACTGGTACTGGGCTGCGTAGATCGGGTTCGCTCCAGCGATGATCATCCCCGCCATGAGCCCTGGAATCTGAACGATACCGAGACTCTTGATACTATCCAGGATCGGGATGATCGATGCATAAACGCTCGTCGAGACGTACTCACGAATCGCTTGATCCGGCGAGGCACCGACGCTCAACATCGCCTCGATCTCCGAACGATTCGAAACGACCTCGCCCGTGAACCGATCTAACACCAGTGAATTGGTCTTCATCGCGTTTGCGATGATCATACTCCCGATGACGATGAGATCGCGCATCGTCGTCTCTATCGCGCCCGCAAGCGTCATCATCACGATTACGGCTCCTGCACCGAATCCGATCGATGCCACTGAACTCCGGAACACGCCCGGAATCGCGACGCCGCGTTTCATCGAGATCCATCCAGCAACGACGATCATGAACGCGAGAACGACTGCCGCCCACGCGAGGTGGGCTGCTAACAGAATGCCGATTACTGCTCCGGCCACGACGACTTGCACCAGCCGCGACCCGACGTAGTGATGACCTCTCGTTCGAAATCAAGATCGCGGACGTAGACTACTCCCAGTACCACCGTGGCGAGGATGATCGCTGCAAGTATCTGAATGAATCCTGTGACGATAACCGGATCACTCACCTGGTCGAGAACCGTCTCAAGCATGGCTTCGGTCATCCGATGATCTCCTCGGGTGTTCCGTTTGCAGTAATCTTACCAGCCTCGAATCGAACGACGCGATCACCGAGTCGCCTCGCCTGTGCGGTGTCGTGTGTAACGATGACACAGGTCAAGTCGTTATTGTGGATCAGCTCTGCGAGTAGTTCTTCGATCTCCATTTCGGTCGCCGTATCGAGATGGGCAGTGGGCTCGTCGAGGAGCAACACCTCCGGCTCAACATAGAGCGTCCGAGCAATCGAAACCCGCTGGCGTTCACCTCCTGAGAGGTCCGACACTGCCCGATTCTCGTATCCCGGGAGATGCATTCGATCGAGAAGTCTCGTTACTCGCTGTTCATTGATTGGCTTGTCCCGTATTCGATCGCTCATAGCGACGTTTTCGCGGACGCTGCCGGGAAGAAGCGCCGACTCTTGTGAGATGAATCCAACATGCCGTCGAAGCTCCTGGGGGTCGATCTCTCGATAGTCAGTGCCGTCGAGATAGACGGATCCATCGGTCGGTTCATCGAGACGGTTAAGAAGCCGAAGAAACGATGATTTGCCCGCTCCCGATGGACCGATAATAGCGAGGACAGTGGACTCCTTGACACGAAGAGAAATGGAGTCGACGATAAGTTCACCACCGATAGCTTTGGTGAGAGAATCAGTTTCAAGCTTCGACATCATCGTATGAGAATATCTTCGTCGGACCAATAGCTGCTGTGATCGGCCCACCGAGACAATAGAGTCAGTCCGTATCGCTGCCGGACGCTTTACCCAGATACTCCCGCCGCACAGTGTCTCCGTCGCGATAGGCCCGATATTTGTAGGGGCCATGCTTTGCACCACCGCTCATACACGAACAGCTCTCATCACCGCACGTTCGATACTCGAGATACACAGCGCCGCTTGATTCGTTCTCAAGCACCTGGGCATCCTCAGGCAGTTCGTCTTCGCTCACTGGCTCGCTTCGACGGTGTTCGCGAGCGGCAAGCAGCTCGTCGACGTATTCTTGGACTTCCTGCAGGGTCTCGTCGTCCTGTTTGGGAAGCCCGTCGGCGAGGTAATTCGGGAGCGATGACGGTGCAGTCGGAGTCATTTTCCTTGTGCAACATTGGGCAACAGTAAATATAGTACTGTTGCACAAGGGTGGTTTTGGGCCCTTAGCAACTAAATCAAAAAGAAGTCAGTCAGAGTGATTGCAGAAAGTCCGGCAAAAACAATGAATGGAAGGCTCTCACTCGTCAGTGTAGCCGTCACGCTCGGCAACAATTTGGTCAGCAATAGCATCCGGATTCGCTGCTGCAACACGGAGAACAGCGTCCATAACTTCACGCCCAGTCACATCACGGATGTCAGATTCTTGTCTGAGACGGAGTTCAACTTCTAATTCAGTATCTTCGAGGAGATCGAGAGTGTCTTCGCGGACGTAGATACTCTTTGCAGTGGTCTCATCAAACGAGAAGGCGGGTCCAGCACTAGGATCGGAATCATCCTCTTCTGGAGTATCTGCTCCAGTAGCCTGTTCGGGTTCGGCCAATCTGTCTTGAGGGGTGGCTTCAGTCTCGCTGTTGGTTTCATCGTCAGATTCGCCTGCCTCAGCATCTGCGAGGCCAGCAAAGCGGTTCTCATCAACCATCCTCTATCCCCCCGTTTTCGACGATCGTAGCAAGTTCATCGAGCCGTGGAATCATGTCGTTTTCTGGTTCAAACTTCGCGAGCGGTTTACCCTCTCGATAGGCACGCTTGAATGCGATCCGTGAACGGATCCCCGGTCCAGGCGATTCATCAAATTGTGCGGACCGTGCAAAAGTAGGGAGAAGCGACCCAAACTGAGATTCTTCGAGGTCGCCGATAATACGCCGTTCTTCGTTGTCGCCTGAAAGGGCGTTAGGGACGATCGCCAGGATATTGATCTCAAACTCATTGCGCAGCGGTTGTATCTGCTGGGTGTACATCCGCTCGAAGCCACTGACGCTCGGTTCACTCATCAATAAAGGAATGACCACGTTCCGACTCGCAACGAGGGATGCATCTGAGAGTGGCCCCAGGTTCGGTGGCGAGTCAAAGACAATGTAATCGTATGTATCGCCAAGGAACGGATCAACGATCTGCCGACGAAGCCAGAGTTCAGCAAACGAGGTCGTTCTGATTTTATCTTCAAGATCGTCGTAGTCCTTGTTCGCTGGCAGGACATCAAACCCGTGAGCGCTGTGTACAATGTCTGAAAATTGTACACTGTCTTCGTCTTCTAAAAAGTGTCCAAGATGAGTGTCTGCCGTATAGTGTTCTGCAAGCCCAACACCTTCGGTTGCGTTTCCCTGTTGATCGAGATCGGCCAAGAGGACCTCATGGCCCTGTGCAGTGAGCCGATCTGCAAGATTAATAGCAAGCGTCGTCTTCCCAACACCGCCTTTCTGGAGTGCGACACTAACCGCATGCGGTTGAGAAGTATTCGAAGTCATGGATTCTGGCCACCGTTTACAATTTCTACAATGTCTAAAGATTTCGGAGTGTGTACAGTGTTTAGCCTCATGAACAGTCTATACCATATTACGAGGGGGACTTTAATCTATCGACACTTTTTGGAATTTTCACATTTCTTAAGATGTTCACAATGTGTAAAATTTTGAGATTGTGTTAGCCTTGTAGAAATTGTAGAATTTTAGGGGCCAGAGCACGATTTCGAGTTTGTAGACTCTGTGCAATTTGTAGAAATTGTGCAGTATGTAGAATGTCGAGAGTGTCGACAATGCCTTGTACAACATTGATCGAGTAAGTCCCAATGTTGCACAAGGTCCGCAAAGAAGCGGATCTAGAAAGGAAGGAGCGAAGAGAAAACACAGCTTGTTCACCGCCGAGACTGCGTTAGTAGTTCTGAGGCTTATGAGGGGCCTCTACTATGCACAGAATCTGATCGGACCGGAGATCAACACCGAGTCAGAGCCGACCACCGTCGATCTCATCGAGCGCCTCTGTTGCGACGTCTCCCAGTTCCCCGGCCTCAATATGTGAGTAGCGCTCTCGAACCATTTCCTCAGAGTTGTCGAGATAGCGGGCAGCAACAGTATACCCGAATGCTCGAACAAGAACCTCGCCCATCCCGCGTCGGCCACCATGCGGTGCAAGATAGTCGTGTCTGGGATGGTCAATAGTAATATCAGCAGCCTCCGAAAGACGTTGTAGAATTGATCGTGCCCCGTCTGTTGTGATCGACGGCGGGCGAATGTCTTCTTCAAGAGCCAACAGCAAGTCACGAGCGGACGCTGCTCGCTGCTCGTCGATTGCGTCGGGCCGTTGCCCTCGATCAGCCAGCTCCTTGCGTACAAGCGATGCGAGCGTCCGCTGGTCGAACGTCGGAAAGACTGGCCACCGCTCGCTGGGCGGATCCAGAAGCTTCCGATAACTTCGAAGCGGCCCAATCACTGGATCAGGAAGACTCGCAGCATCCCACTGCTGTTTCTTTCGATAGACGTCCATACTCCCCTCCTCAAAGGAAAGGTCCGTCCACCGGACACCGCGTCGACGCGGATCATTCGGGTCACGAAGGAGTTCACCAACCCGAACGGCAGTGTACGCGAGAACGAAAACGAGAGCACGGTCTCGTGTCGCCTTCAAGGCGGTGTAGCGGGTTCGCTGCTTGTCGAGAGGCGCAGTCTCCTCAGGTAGTGTTGTGAACTCCTCAATGGCATCTCGAGCCTGCTCATCAACGAATCGAGTGAGGACATGGCGCTGCTCGGACGTCCACGCTTGCTGATCACCGGGCTTACGACCATCATCATCAGGGAGCGGGGCCATCGCACTGGCTCGCTGAGCATAATGGGCTTCTAGATAGCCTTCATTGACACACCAGCCACACCACGCAGAGAGATACCGATAATAGGTTTGGGCAGTGTTCTGTTTGAGTCCACGGTCGCCAGCAAGGTGACGGGCGTATTCACGGAAGACTCGTTCGTCAAGCTCCTCGAAAGTGGGTTCTCTGTCACTGTCGGTCGGGATGATCCCCGTCCAGTCATCGGAACCGCGCTCACCAGTAGTCCACTCTGCAAACCGCTCAAGCTCGCGGGCTACGTTCCGTCGATAGTTTCCACCGTTTCCGCCGCGGCCTTTTCCTTTATCCTGGAGATAGCGCTCGAACGTCTCGGTGAGAGGAGTCGACTGCACTCGATTCATTGGTGTATCTCGTTTCATTGTAGTTTCCTCGCAGTGTCTCCCGTAGTTAGTCACACAAACAGACGCCACCTTCTCGGATTTGACTCACCGAGAACTCGTGGACAGCGATCGCTAATTCAGTCATTGCATCGGCTTGCTCCGCTGTCGGTCTGCCACCTCCGTAATAACTCTCGGTCCGATTATCGCTATAGAGAGCCTTCATCTCGTCTGCGGTCTCCCTCTCGAACAGTCCAATTTGGTGTGCACGGTCGTAACTGAACTGGTGATCCTGGAAGTCCTGGAGCGTATCGTTCGTCATCGAGAGGGCATACGCCTCGATCGATCGTTCAATAGCCCCAAAACAGATCTCGATGACGGCAGTATAATACCCATCCTGAAGTTGGAGTGTTTCGACAACTTCGAGAAGCCTACATGCTTTTGTGAGCTGTGTCTTCCAATCTACATTGGCGCTAATTCCTTCCTCGAACTCTGTCCGACCTCGTCCAACCATCTCGAAGGCATCCTGGGCGCGTCCTAGTGCCGTGAGAACCGCGTTCGGATCTGAACCACTACCCATCCTTACCTCCGTCCGTATCCTTGCTTCCTTCCTCCAACAGGAGGTTTTCGACGGTTTCGAAGTCACTTGTCTTGTAGATCGGGATTCCCGAAACGACGATTTCCCGAATATCCTCAGTATAGGTTGGAATTGCTTGGACAGCCTCAACGTCAATATCATATGCATACCGGTCCCCATCGAATGATACCTCCTCGAGGTCACGAGCAACGGCGTTCGCTTCCCGTTGACTTTCAGCCCGTCCGGATCGAGTAAGCACCCAGAGATCGATATCACTTCGTCGGTCAGCTTCTCCCCGAGCGACACTCCCGTAGAGGATGATGCCAACTACATCACTGATCTTCTCGTGAAGCTCTTCTACCGCCGCTTTCACAGGTCGGTGGTATTCTGGCTGGGGAATTCGGAGAATCGGGTCATCCGGAATAGAGAGTCGATTGCGGTTGATCTGAACGAGTCGCTGGTTACTTTCCGGTGATTCAACGACCAGTTTATTCGAACTGAGGACAGTTACAGCTCGTCGCACAGACTGATGTGAGTGCCCAGTGTGGCTTGCAATCTTTCGAAGCGAGAAATCACCGAACCGATGGTTAATTAAAAAGAGGAGGACATCGCTGGTTGCCTTGTGTTTGAATAAATCCGGGTCACGAGCAGGTATAGAGAGCGAAACCGAAGCCCCTAGAGAGCTCTTCGTTTCCGTCTCGTGGTTCATATGCCGTCTTACGGACCACTACTATAAGAACTTTATAGGAAGCCAGTTCGTTGCTTAAGTTCTCATAGACCGCGAGGACGGTTTATCCGGAGTGGAGAAAGGTATCCTTAGCTACAGGCTGGTCAGCTCGACCGAGGAGAACAAAGGACCCCGTTCGTGAGCAGCAAGTCCGATAATTCGACTACAGAGGGAGATTGGCCGCCGCGATTTTGCTACCCTCTTTTCTTCGATCAACTCTGGGGGAAAGCGGCCTCATGGGGTGGTTGCAGTGTTCGTGCTTACCCGACAGCGCCGAGGTGGTGGAAATTGGTCGTGATTATTGAAGTAATCAGGACCATCATAGCTCGAGGATTGGTTCGTGAATATAGAGGGTTTAGAGGCTCTACAAGCGTAACATCGCAATATAGCATAAGTATAAACTGTATATGGCGATATTGATTTTGATACACCTGGATAGGGGCGAGGGAACAGCAGTCTCTTCAAGATCTGTGAACGTGCTGAGCGAATCCACGGGGTCAGTCAATAGGATCACCCTGTTATACCGGTCTACTCTCTCTCTCTTGAAGAAGTGGTGAAGATCAACACGGTAAGATACTCTCATAGGCACACCCACCACCGTGCAAGTGTTCTATGGCTACGAATCAGAGGGGGAGAGAAGCAAAACAAGAGGAGAATATAAAGAGGAGCGGCCAAATACGAAGATTCCCTCAGAAGCCTCACTAGAGACGTTTCTCTGGCACTAGAATTGCTTCTACCCTAAACTATAAAATAACTACTAGAACTAGAGCTAGTAGTAGAGAAGAAACTAGCTAGTGCTGGGAGGTCTCTTCCCGCTGATTTCTTGTCTCATTTCCCCTCTTAGCGTGGATCAACAACGGGGGACCTTTGATTCACCTGGAACACTTGCAGAGTGGTGGGTGTGGGGTATATAAGCAATCAAAACAGATGTAACACTTGCAGGGGGGTAGGAATCTTTATGGAGACGGAGTGTGAGTGACCGGACAACTCAAGAACTACGGATGGATCACAACGAGAACCCATTTCAGGACGAGGATCTGATCTTTGCCTGGAAACAGCCGCTCAAGAAGGACTCCTATGAGCCCGACGAGATCATGCATCGAGACGAAGAGATCAAGCTCTATACGAACTCTCTTCAAGATATCGTCGAAGGTCATGAACCGAATAACGTCTTCGTGTACGGACCGACAGGTGTTGGGAAAACCGCTGTAACGAAGTGGATGCGCGAGAAGTTACAGCGCGAGGCTCAGCGACGATCAGTACCGCTTCATATCGTCGGACCAATTAACTGCCGCCACTACAAGACCGCGTATCGGCTCGTTACGACGATCGTCAACGAACTACGACCAGCAGACGATCAAGTAGCTGAAAGCGGCCATAGCACAGATCGTGTTTTCAACTTCCTCTATGAAGAAATCGAATCGCTCGGCGGCAACGTCCTCCTCATTCTCGACGAGATCGACAACATTCCTCCAGATGCTCGTAACGACTTCCTCTATGACCTCCCACGAGCTGAAGCCAACGAAGATACACCAATCAGCGATGCAAAAATCGGTCTCATTGGTATCTCTAACAATCTAAAATTCGTCGATGCACTTGAGCCAAAAGTGAAATCGACATTGGGGGAACGAGAGATCGAGTTTGGCCCATATAATGCGAGCCAACTAGGAGATATCCTTACTTATTACGCAGATCTCGCCTTCAAAGGCGATGTCCTTGATGATGATGTTATCCCGCTTGCTGCAGCATTCGCGGCACAGGAGCGTGGCGACGTTCGACAGGGACTTCGTATCTTAGAAAAAGCCGGTGAGTATGCACGAATGGAGGGGTCGTCGATCGTCGACGAAGACCATGTTCGTGAAGCGACAGAAAATATTGAGACAGATGAAATTCTCGACTACTTCGACGACAAACTCTCAATTCAGCAAGGATTAGCCTATATCTCAACGACACTGATGGTCATCGAACCACAAAAAGAAGCTCGGACAAAGCATATCTATAACCTATATACGAAACTCGCCGCTTCAGCTAATGCGGACCAAGTTTCCGAACGCAAGTTCTACGAATTTCTGGATCAACTTTGTATGCTTGGGCTTGCACGCTCGACTGAGCGTAATCTCGGCCGTAAAGGTGGCCGGACCTATATCTATGAAGTCACCGATACTCCCGAGGACATCATCAAAGCTTGCGAACAGGATAGTCGCCTCGGTGGTGTCCTTCCCAGTAATGTCTATGAAATCCTTGAGCACTACCAGAAGGGACAAGCAACCTCATACCAGGCTCCCGATAAACTTGAGGCTGAACAACGGGACCTCTTCCGATTTGCATAGCTGCTCTTCATATCGTCTTCGATAGAACACTTGCATGGTGGTGTGAACTACCCCGCCCTGCTCGGCCTGACGGCCTCGCTGAGGACGGGGCTTCCTGTTTCCACGACGCGCTTTGCAGGAACCGAATCGGTCCCCACAGGGAGCGCAGTCTCCGCAGGCATTGAATCGGGGTGAACCACCCCTATTTCGGTGAGTCCGCGAGAAAGGATGTTGTAGGCGGCGTTGAGGTCGCGGTCCGCCTCGAACCGGCACGAAGGACACGAGTGTTCCCGAACCCACAGCGGTTTGTCGGTCGAAACGCCACAGTTGGAACACTCTTTCGTCGTCCCGCGCGGATCGACGGCGACGAAATGCGTGCCTTCGCGGTCGCACTTGTACTCCAACATTCGGAGGAACGTTGCCCATGACGCCGAGGCACGGTTGCGGCTGTTCGATGGAAGTTCCATCAGACCTTTCGCGTCGAGATCTTCGACCGCCACAAGGTCGTATTCCCGAGCGTAGTAGTTCGAGAGCTTGTGAAGGAAGTCCCGACGCTTTCGCTTCAGGTCGGCGTGGCGTTGGGCCACGACGCGCTGTTGTTTGTGGTAGTTCGCCGAGCCGTGTTGTTTCCGCGAGAGGTCGCGTTGTGCGCGCTCCAACCGCTCGCGTTCGTCGGAGAGGTCGGGACCTTCGACGGCGGTTCCGTCGCTGTCGTGAGCGTACTTCAGGATACCCACGTCGATGCCGACGCACCGCTCGGGATTCTCGGGCTTCGGTGGCGCGTCGTTCTCGGTTTCGATCCCGAGAACAGCGAACCATTCGCCCGTGGGTTCCTGCTTCACGACGACCTCTTTGATCGTGGCGTCGTCGGGAACCTCGCGGTGGTAGACCATCGGAACGTCGCCGATCTTGGAAAGAGAGAGTACAGGCCGACCGCTCGTGTTGTTGAGCTTGAAGCCGGTTTGACTGTACTTGATCGAGCGATATTCCTGCGGGGCTTTCCACTTGAGTTCGCCGATGCGGTAGCCGTTGTCCTTCCGCCCCTTTAACGTCGAGAGGTTGTCGTACAGACGTTGTACGACTTTCTGAAGGACCTTCGAGTGAACGTCCTTCAGGTCGGACCACTCGCGTTTGAGGTTCGGTAGGAGTAACTGTTCGGAGTAGGCGGAGGTTCCGTCTACTCGGTTGAGTCGGTGAAGGAAGTGGTTGTAGACCTGCCGGCAGGTATCGACGGTCCACGCTAACCGCTCGTGGAGTTCGTCGGTGGGTTTGAGTCGATACCTGTAGTTGTAGCGCATGGTCTACTCGCCTGAATCGGCGTCGGGGTCGGAAATGCGGACGACCTTCACGTCCGCTCCGATCTACCGTTTCGGGACGAGGACGTGCGCGCCGTTTCCGACCGGGTGAACATCTCGGTCGAGGACTTCGTCGCCCTCGATTTTGTGCCGATCCATTAACTGTGTATATACTCTGTTATAACTCAAGTCTATCGAATCGTAGGCCTGCGGGCTTGCTACCGAACACGTATGAGAACTGTGCGGCGCTGTATCCCCTCCCTACTCGCTCCCTCCGGTCGCTCGTTGAGGAAGGGGCCTTAGCGCCTCGATTTAGGTAAACTGCCTCGGGGTCAAGCCCCGGGGCATCCGCGCTGTGTTTTCTGTGAATACAGCTGGATCTTTCTCAGCCCTCGTCACAGAACACTTGCAGGGTGGTGTCTTTGATGTAGCAGCGGAATGTGATGATAGAGGGTACATTAACACTTGCAGGGTGGTGTCTGGCTTGGTCGGATGCCTCCTTCTCGTCCGTAGAGTGCCTTGTGCAACATCATGGCTCATCGAGGGCAGTCTGTTGAACAAGGGCGGCAGACGATCAGATCTCTGCTACACATACTCGATCGAGATCGCACCGCCACACCGCCCACATGAGTACTTCTCGGGTTGTTTCACGACCTTCGATCGGCGATATCGTGGATCACGACTTCCACACTCCTCACAGATGACCCAGTAGTTCGGCTCAGCGTACTGCTCACAATGACGATCCGTCTCCAACGGTTCAACCCACTGTTTGAAAGTCGACCCGTGATCGGCCTTGCTGTACTCGTGATACTGCCAAGCATGAATTAACTCGTGGCGCACGACTCGAGAAAACTGCTCCCATCCATACGCTTCATAAGCATCCCACGAGAGGCGAATCGTGATCTGCTCACTCTGCTGGTCGTAGATCGCAACGCCGGCCGAGCGCTGCATCCGAGTTGAGGTCTCCCAGTTGATTGCCTCAACAGGCAGTTCTGGAAAGTTCTCGGCCGCAACTTCACCACTGTGCGCTCGCACAATGCTGTTTCGTAGTCGGATGACCCCTTTCTCTCGTCTTCATCTCTCTGAGCGGACGCTGAGTGACCCTCAGTCACCGAGGCAATCCAGTCGTATTGACGTTGCGTTTAGTAGCCTCTACGCTCGGATTCGGTGTTTGGAACCCATCGCGGTAGCACGGCCAGCAGAGAAAAAGCACTGTGTAGAGAACCGCCCGAGTGATTGTGACTGTATACCGGCGCTCGAGGATCCTTGTGCTGGTACGCGTCGTAAATATCCTGATTGCGCCTCAGTTCGCTGTTGCCGCTTACTGAGTGATAACTAGCTGCTTGAAGAGCCGCCGTCACAAGAGCCGGAATGAAAGGACGCTAAATCAGTTTCCTAGTGGATCGTCAGTTATCGCGACTTGGCCCCGGTCCGACGTATCACCGAGCTCAGAGGGACTGATATCGAACTCGAATACACCTTTGGGAATCGCGAGCGTCGAACAGGCATTAGGGATGTCGACCATCCCACTCTGCCGGCCCTCAACAGGGACGGTTGAAAGAAGCATATAGGCCTGTTCACCAGTGTACCCAAACTTCTTGAGGTACTCGATAGCTTCGAGTGCTGCACGCCGATAGGCGACGTGCGGGTCAATATAGTGTTGCTCGCCATCCTCGGTCACCGAGTATCCTTCAAAGACGATGTAGTCCTCGAAGTTGGGGCCACGGTGGCCGGGTTCAAAGATCGGATGATCGATCCCGTGTTTTTCCATCCCGTCTTTGATGAGATCGAGCTCGATATCGAGATAGCCGGCCATCTCGATCGCGCCACAGAACGTGATCTCACCGTCGCCCTGTGAGAAGTGGATGTCCCCCATCGAGAGCTTCCCGCCCTCGACGTAGACTGGGAAGTACACCCGAGTCCCGAGCGAGAGGTCCTTGATATCACAATTGCCGCCGTTTTCTCGCGGTGGAACCGTCCGGGCTCCCTCTTGGGCGGCTGCCTCGGCTTCCTCGTCGCCCATCTCACCCATGACTGCTGCATCCGTGTCCGGCGGATTCGCGACAGGCGGATTTTCTTCTCCAGTTGGGTGGTTGTGGATCGATTCGGGGTCTTCGGCATGCTGATCCATGAGCGTCTGTTCGCGCTCGTTCCATGCCTCAAGCAGTTCCTGTGATGGGGCCGTCCCGACCAGTCCGGGATGGATCATCCCTTCAAAACGGACATCGGGGATGTGCCGGGAGGTCGTTTTCGTTCCGTGAAAGTCCCAAATCGCCTTTGCGGCGTCCGGGAAGTGATCCGTAAGGAATCCTCCACCGTTTTCCTGGGAGAAAATGCCCGTAAAGCCATACTCCCAGCGCTCATTGAGTGCGCCGATATCGAGAATATCCATAACAAGTAGGTCCCCGGGCTCAGCACCTGCAACCTCAATTGGCCCACTCAGATAGTGGACTTGATTGAGATCAACATCCCGGACTTCGTTTGCATTATCGTCATCTGTGATCTGACCGCCAGTCCAATCGAGACACTCAACACGAACCTGATCGCCCGGATCGACCGTCACGACGGATGGGATATCTGGATGCCACCGATTGTGGACTGAGGTCGGCTGTTCGTCCGCTGGAGCCTCCACGTCTACTTCTATTACGGTTTCTGGCATACGACAACACACACCACGATATAGTGCACCTTATAGATATCTAACTATTTTATCTCGATCATGATCTGTGCTGGTCTACACTCCAGTGCATCAGTGTAGGAGTCTTAGACCTTGTACGATGGCTGTTCATCAAACCGAATTACTCAGCACAGTCTACAACGCGATACCAACTCCACAAAGACAGAGCGTTTCAAGTACAGCGAGTGGGTGATCTTGTGTGATTTGCACTCATTGGAATAGGATAGGAAACACGGTAACTTGTACTGGCGTAAAAATTAGTCTACGTAAAGATTTATATTGACAACTAAACCATGTTGTGTGATGGCACACATCAAGAACCTCTGGGTGTACCCAATTAAAGGGCTTGACCGGATGGAAGTTGATTCGATCACTATTAACGAAGGAGGGACATTTGAAGGCGACCGACAGTACGCGATGCTTGACCCCAACGAAAACAAAGTCATTGAGGATCGCTTTGATTCAGTTGGAAAGACCTTCAATGGGAAAGAAATCGATCACACACACGAAGTAAAATCGGAGTTCGACCCTGATACAGATCGGCTCACGCTCCGAATGCGAGAAAGTGGTGAAACGTACACATTCGACCTCACAACTGAACGTGAAGAGGCAAGCGAGTGGTTCAGCGATTTCGTCGGAGAACCAGTTAAACTGCGTTATCGGGAACCACCGTCCTTTATCGATCGCCCAAAACTTGGCCCCTCAGTCATCAGTACCAAGACCCTCGAGGAGCTTGCCTCTTGGTTTGATGAGATGACTGTTGAAGGTGCTCGAATTCGTCTTCGACCGAACATCGAAATCGGTGGCGTTCCGGCATTCTGGGAGGACCGTTTCCTTGGTGACGATCCCTCCGGATTCGAGATTAATGGCATCCGATTTGAAGGTGCAGAGGCTTGTGCCCGCTGTGTCGTCCCCTCGCGTGATCCCGATACGGGAAAGCCGATCGACGATTTTCAACAGCGGTTCGCCAAGTATCGTGAGGAAACACTTCCAGAGTGGGCACCTAAAGAAGCGTTTGAGCACTTTTTCACGATCATGCTCATTACTGATATACCGGAAGCAGACTATGGTGGCACGATCAATGTCGGTGACGAGATCCATGTTAGTGAGGAACTCCAAGCGTAACTTCATCAAATTTAACCATAGCTATTTATACGCTTGATGCAATTGTCGTGGGATTCAATCTGAGAGGGGCGATTAGAAGCGAAAAAAGTCTCACAACGGAACGTAACGACTCGCGTATTGGTGAGGTTCAGTCCGTCTTTGGACGTGGATTTTCCAGCGGATACTCCACGTCGTCAGGATACGCGCTATCGTCTGTAGGTTGGAGTTCCAGTGCGATACAGAACCTATCGAGCCCGACTTCCAGACTTCCAAACAACAGCAGCTCAATGATCTCAGCTTCTGTGAAGACCTCTTGGAGATTCTCGAAAAAGTCATCGTGGATCCTGTGAGGGTCCTCCGAGAGTTGTTTAGCAAGCGAGACAGCAAGATATTCACGACGGGTAAGTTCGTCCTCGGTGATATCACCAAAAACGGCATCTTCTTTCGGTTTGACGGCGTCGTGAACATCGAGCGTTCGCACCGTCGCACAGTATGCACACTGATGGGACTCGGCCACTTTGAGCCGCATCAATTCGAGCAGTTCCGTATCGATGTTCGCGCGCTGGCCAAACGACTCGAACGCGGCGACGATGTGGGTGAATATCTCGGGACAGTGCGCCATGGCTCCGAAAAACGCGGCATCGCCGTACCAGCCCGATTTTGCGTCTTCGATTCGTTCTGCCACTTCGGGATCGCTGACCGCGTCAGAATCGAGCGGCATCGGCCGAGAGGTCATAGAACACGGTACCGTACCAATCATGTTATAACTTACCACTAGCTCGGAGCGGGTGCGACCGACGGCGGAAGGTAGCGGGAGTGGCAGTGTCCGCAACCGCACCTGGCAAGGAGTATAAGACCATGGCGACTATGAATACGAACGACAGATGACGGTAGACGGCTCCGAAACGGCATCCGAATCCGAATCACTTGCGCCGAAAGAGATCACTGACCGCCTTTCCCAGCTCGAGGTAGGTGAGACGATCCGGGTAAATGGCCGCCAGCGCACGTATGAGGTAATCGATACGGATACGTACTCGGTCATCGCCGAGGACTCGGCAGGCCGTCAAATCACGATCTCCCAGAATCTTCAATCGGGCGGCTGGACGATTAACGAAGAGGTGTCCCACATCGAAACTGCCCGAGACTAACCTAATTATATCAGCACTGTTTGAGATACAGCTGGAACTCTAGCTCGGTCTTCACGTTGCCGGTAACGTCCGAGTACTCTTTCTGGTGAGGAATCGAAAGCGGCGACTCTGACGGCGTAGAATCACAGAGTCGGTCCGCAAACCGCTGGATCTGATTCGCGTCTTGTCCTGGCGCTCGGAGCACGACGCCGTCATAGTTCTCAAGCGGGAGTGACTCGACCCGCTCGACGATTGCGTCGAGGTCGTCCGACGTGGCGACGAAAACGCTCACATACTCGTTGGCCTCGTGGGTCAGTACTCGTGTTTCGGTGGCTTCGCCGTCGTCGTTTCGCCGGGCAATCGTCTCACGGATCAGCCTCGCGCGATCCCGCGCGGCTGACTCCCAGGCATCGGCGGACGCGTCGGGTTCACGGGCGATGTGGTAGGCCGACTCGTCGGGTACGACGAGTCCGTAGGCGATCATCAGTTCAAGCGTTTGGTGGGTATCCGGCATCGAAATGTCCCGATCGAGTTGTTCGGCAGTAAACGAGTCGGAGCCATAGCGATCGGACGCGGCGAGATACAGATCGATACAGGTTTCGAGCCGTGGTAGTCGGTTCGCTGAGGCCATGCTTCCGTCGTAGATTCTCCGCTGAATTATAAAAATACTCGTTACTATGTGATTCAACCTCGGTTCTCGACTGACTCAGCTGGTTTACAAAGCATAACATGGTAAGAATCCAGTGAGCGCTACGGTCGTAGTGCTCCGTGAGGATTTCGAGAGTGGTCTGTGATCACGGGGCGAAAGCGGAGTCAGTGGCCCATCGAGTGGCCGACAGCCCACGGATACCCCTCTGTGCTGTGGACGGCACCGCTCGGGCCATGGTCGTGGTCGTGGTCGTGCTCGTGAGTACCGTGATCGCCGGTGACGGAGACATTGTCGTCGACGCGAACGATCATGGTCGCGATCTCCGCGGCGCTCGCGACTGCTCGTCGTTTGATGTAGAGTGGTTCGAGGACACCCCGTTCGGTCATATCCGCGACCGACTTCGTCTGTAGGTCGAGGCCGGCCGCGCTGGCGCCATCGTGGTGAGCGGTCCGAAGCTCGAGAATGGCATCAATCGGATCCATTCCGCTGCTTTCGGCGAGCGTTCGAGGAATCGTCTCCAGTGCGTCGGCGAAGGCCTCGATTGCAAGCTGTTCCTTGCCTGCTTGTCCGGTCGCGAACGTTCGAAGCTCCCGTGCGAGTCCAACTTCAGTCGCCCCGCCGCCCGGGACGATCGCTTCGTCCTCTATGGCGAGTTTCAGTGCGTAGAAACAGTTATCCAGCATTCGTTTAGTCTCCTCGGCGACGTGTTCGGTGCCGCCGCGGAACAGCACCGAAACCTGTTTGAACTCGTCGAAGCCGGAGACGACCGTAATTTCGGTTGGGCCGACCGACCGTCTGTCCACCGTTTCCGCCGTCCCGACTGTTGCGGAACTCAGTTCCTCGATCGTGACTGGCTGGGAACCGGTCGCGCGAGCCAGTTTGTGGAGTTCGTCGCGGCGGGTTCGTTCGACGGACAACACACCCGCCCGCGCGAGTAGATATCGGACCGGGTCGTCGATCGACTGCTGACAGAAGACGACGTCGGCGCCGCTGGCAGTGATCGCGTCGGCGTGCGACTCGTAGATGTCCCGTTCGTAGTCCTGGAGCGCCTGATAGTCCTCGTAGGATGTGAGATCGACCGCACCGATTCCATTCGGCTTGTCAATCGAGAGCTCTTGGTCAATGAGAGCGATAGTAGCGTCGTCGTATCGCCGCGGGAGTCCTGTTTCCGGTGATACGACGTCCGTAGACGACTCGTTCATGTCGATTACGAGGCCGTTGAGAACCGTCGAGTCGTAAAACGAGCCACCAGGGATGGTCTTCCGCGTGATCCGTTCGAACCCGACACGGCCATCGCGCTCAATCGCCCGAACGGTTTCGACGGCTTTGTTCGCGAGGAACTCAGTCCCGGATTCGTCCCATTTCCCGGTTACCACGGTTCGAGCGATCTCGCGAAGTCGATCGTCGTCGTCGAAGTCGATTGAAACCGTCCAGTCATCGAGAGCATCGGCCGCGTGGGAAGCCGCGAGGTGGTAGCCACGAGCGATCGCCGTTGGATGAACGCCACGCTCGAGCAGCGTCTCGGCTTCGCTCAGCAGTTTGCCAGCGAGCAACACTGCGGTCGTCGTCCCGTCACCAACCTTCGAATCCTGCTGTTCGGCGACGGTGACGACGAGATTCGCGACGGGATTGGAGATGTTCATCCGATCGAGAATGCTGGCTCCATCGTTCGTTATGATGATCTTTCCGTCTGACGTGATGAGCATTTTGTCGAGTCCGTTCGGCCCAAGGGTCGTTCGAATTACCTCTGCGAGCTGTTGCCCTGCCTTCATATTCGTCTCCCACGCTGCAGGCTCGTCATCGGTTTCACTCGTTATCGATGATCCGCGAGACACGCTATTATCCACCATGATGTATCTTCTCACACATACTGAGTGAAAGGACATAAAGGACCCGACGGCGACGGAATTCGGTGACTTCACTCGGTGGGGCTCGTTCGCTGATGACGGATCTCGACGGCGATATTATCGAGAACGTCCGGATTTCGGAGTAGTTCCGTATCTCCGAGCCGTTCCCCGTCGAGGAGGTCGGCGAGAGCTTCCCGGAGTACACCACCGGAGTATGTCCGTGGGAGTTCGGGGACGAGGTAGACGTCAACCGGACAGATCGGCGCCGCAAGTTCTCGCGTGACTGTTTCTCTGACTTTTGATCGAACATCCGTCGGTCGGTCTGATTCGCAAACGACGAACGCGTACGGAGCTTCGCCCATGATCTCGTGTCGCCCACAGATTACTGCGACGTCGTCGATCTCGTCGAGCGACTCAATCACGCGTTCGATTTCACTGACGTGAACCCGATTTTTTGTGTAATGACCGATATTGATGACATCGTCAGTTCGACCGAGTATGGTCATGTACCCATCCTCACGAACGGCGCTATCCTCGGAGAAGTAGGTCCACTCATTGGGCGGATCGCCGAATTCCGTCCAGAGTTCGGTGGCTGCCGCTTCGTCCCCGACTGGCCGAAAGAACCCCGGCCATGGTCGTTCAAATACGAGATACCCTGACTGGCCAGCCGGAACTGGAGCGCCCGTTGCGTCGACGATCTCGGCGTCGATTCCCGGAAGAGGTTTGCCCACCGATCCGGGGCGCATTTCATGAATAGCCGGCAGCGTCGAGATCGCGATACCACCGTTTTCGGCCTGGTACCATGTATCGACTATCGGACACGACCTGCCGCCGACGTGTTCGTAAAACCACCACCACGTCTCGGGCTCGATTCGCTGGCCGACCGTTCCAAGCAGTTTGAGCGACGAGAGATCGTGTGCATTTGGGTACTCCGACCCCCACTCCATGAATGCTCGAATCGCCGTCGGCGTCGTGTAGAACTGCGTGACCTCGTTTTCCGCGATGATCTCCCAGGGTCGGGTTTTGTCGGGGTACGCCGGTGCACCCTCGTAGAGAAGGGTGGTCGCCCCGAGAGCGAGTGGTCCGTAGACGATGTAGGAATGACCAGTAATCCATTCGATACCGGCAGGACACCACAGCGTGTCACCAGGGGCCACATCGAGGACTGCGTGTGTGGTCCACGCGACGTACGAGAGATATGATCCCGTCGCGTGTTCCATTCCGACCGGTTCGCCCGTGGGGCCGGACGCATAGCAGACAAACAACGGCTCGTCGCTTTCCCTCGAGACCGGTTCGACGCTGCTATCCCAGTGTCTCGATCGGAGTTCATCGTAGTCGTACTCAGCGCTCCAGCCTTCGCTATCGTGCCCAGTACGATCGACCGAAACCGTCGTCACATCCCACTCGAGCTGCTCAATAGCCCGGTTGGCCTTCGGCTCGAGTGGGTGAAACGCGCCGTTCTGGTGGTAGCCATCCGCGGTAACGAGGACTTCGGCGTCCGTTTCAGCCATAAACGAGGCGAGGACGTCCGCGGAGTACTCCGCGAAGACGACGACATGTGGAGCCCCGAGCCGAGCGGCAGCGAGCATCACTATCGGGAGCGCGGGCAGACGCGGTAAGTAGAGTGCCACAGTGTCGCCCGTGTTGACTCCAATTTTCCGGAGCGACGCCGCGACGGCATTTACGTTCCGCTCAAGGTCCGCGTACGTGTACGTCTCTGTTCCGCCAGTTTCCCGGACCCACTGGATCGCAGGCTGGTCACCACGACCCGCTTCAACGTGGCGATCCACGCAGTTGTACGATGCATTGAGTGTCCCACCGACGAACCATCGGTAGTACGGCGGTTTCGTCGTCGGTTCGAGAACCGTCGAGTGTGACTGATGCCACTCGAGCAGCGACGCTGCCCGTTCCCAACAGGTCGGCCACTCCTCTTCGAACGTCTCGTAGATTTCGGGAGAGGTGACGTTCGCCTGCTCGACAAACTCCGATGGCGGAGAGATCGAATGGCAGGGGTCGGAGCAACGTCCCTCTTTCATTGTGGTACCGTATTACACAGCCACCGTTATACGTTTCGTCGACCCCCGCCGAAACGCCGCAGAACCGGCACCTGCCGCTGTTTTCGGTCGTTCACGCTTCAGAGCATGAACAGGATCTGCTCTCTAGTAGTTCGGTCAGATAAAATGTATCGCCACAGTCGCCGCACGTAACTCGAACAAAGAGCTCCGCCTCGAGGTCGCCGGTCTGTAGCTGACCGGTCTTGACGGCTCGGTCAAGCGCACTCTGGACGACGTTTGAGGCGCGAGTTTGGGCCCACTGGGTTGTGTTTACGGTTTGTTCGAACGATGGAGGGGACCTGTCGGGATCGACGGAAACGCAGTTTTGGAGGTGTGAGCGGATCGTGACGTGAGAGACGAACGCCGACTCGAGACGGTCAACATCGATCCCTGCCTCACTTAGTCGTGCACGCAGTTCCGCGCGGCGAATGTCCGACCCGGAATCAGTCCGAAGAACCCGGTAGACCGCCTCGGCAACGTCCTCTCCGACGAGGGCAGCGTGAACGGAACGGCCGCTGGTGACGTCGGCACGGTCCAGTTCCGCTTCGATGACGCGAACATTGAGGTGCTCCGCAATCGCGCGATAGCTGTCTTGATGCCGCCGACGGTCGACAAGTTCCGTGCCGACATCCTCGATATCGAACGCTGTCGCTGTCCGTTCGACTTTGCAACAGGCCGTCTCGGTCTCGGACGGAGCTTTCGACGAGTCGTTCGAGCGAGCGTCCATATCGAACTCAATATGGCCCATCGAAAAGCAGTTCCGGTCCTTGCGATGAAAGCCGCCGATTCTGGCCTCGGCTCGTTACGGGATTTACTGCAGCGGGACTAGAAAGCGAGTTCGTACGCCGGAAGGCTCTCGGACTCAGAGACGAACGACGTTGAAGTAGGCTGACGTCGTCGGGACCGCCAACCGCCGCCGCTAGTAATCGCGCCCCAATATATACTATCATTGAAATATATCAATCGGTTTAAAACCGCCGAATTCGTAGAGCGGATATTCAATGGAAACCAGCAACGAGAAATCCTCTATCCGCCGATCGGCTTCGATTGACGTCACCGTAGAGCAGATGGGCGGCATCGACTCGACGGAGGTAACGTTCACACCCGGCGTGACAATCCTGACTGGACGGAACGCGACGAACCGAACGTCGTTCATCCGTGCAATCGCCGGCGGACTAGGCGGAACAGCGGGCACTCTCAAACGGAACTCGAAGCAAGGACGTGTCACCCTCACCATTGGCGAGAACAAGTACGGACGGCAATACATTCGTGACGGCACGCGAGTTCGAACAGAGGGAAATCCGTACACAGACCGATCGGATCTCGTCGACCTTTTCGTCTGTCTGCTCGAAGACAACCCGATCAGACAAGCCGTCCGTGGTAACGAGAACCTCTCGGAGTATCTGCTTGCCCCAGTCGACACCGACGAGCTGGAGCAACAGATCGCGACATTTCGATCGAAGCGGAACCAGATCGATGAACGTCTCAACGAAATTGAACGTGAGCGAAAACAGCTTCCGAGTCTCGAGAACCGACAGAGCGAACTTGAAGCGCAACTCGACGACGTGAACACCGCACTTGAACGGGCACGGGACGAACTTGACACTATCGACAGATCGTCGACGGACGATGACCAGGCTGAATCGCTACTGACAGAACTCGAGGAGACTCAGATCGAACTCGAGCGAACCGAATCTGAGATCGAAACACAACGATCAATCCGAGAGGAGCTGGCAGCGGAGCTGCGATCGGTTCGGCAATCTCTGTCCGAGATGGACGTACCAGAGGATCAGATCCCAGAGCTAACGCAAGAGATCGATCGATTACAGGTTCGGGAATCGGAGCTCTCGACGATGATCAACGAGCTCTCGACGATACTTTCGCAAAACGAACGAGTACTCGAGGGGAACGACTCCGTCGTCTCCGAACTCTCGAGAACGGTTGATCCGACAGACAAATTGGATCCGATGGGGCAGCGTCTCGAGTGTTGGACGTGCGGAAACGACGTCAAGCGCCAGGAGATCGCAACCCAATTCGAGAAAATCGAAGAACTCCTTGAGACGAAGCGATCTGAGCGAAAAGCGCTCCGGGAAACCCTTTCGAATCAACGCAATCAGTATGAGTCATTGCAGTCGAAAGTGGACGACCATCGCGAGCTTCTAGATCAGAAAGCAAAACTCGAAGAGGAGCTAACGCGGCGGTCCGAATCGATTGAGGAGCTCCGATCGACCGCAGCGGGTCACAGGGATGAAATAGCCGAGTTGCAGTCGGAACTCGAACCGATCGATGCGATCAGCGACGACGATCTGTCGGCTTACGAACGGCTGAGTGAACTGGAGTACGAGCGCGGGCAGCTCGAACAACAACTCAGCGAAACCAAAACCGAGATCAGCGAGATCGAGTATCAGGTTAGCAAATCGGACGACCTTGAGGCAAGACGCGAGACGATTATTGATCGAATCGAGTCGCTGCGATCACGCGTCGATGACCTTGAACGGAGTGTCATCGAGAGTTTCAACACACACATGGCGGAAGTCCTCGAGCGACTTGCCTACGAAAAGGTCGAACGCGTCTGGATCGAGCGGTTGGTCACGGACAACGAGACCCGTTTCGAGCTCCACATTGTCCGAACGGACGACGATGGGACTGTCTACGAGGACTCGGTGACACACCTCAGCGAGAGTGAACGCGAAGTCATCGGCCTCATCGTTGCGTTAGCCGGCTATCTAACTCACGAGGTACATGACCACGTCCCGTTGCTTCTGCTCGACTCGCTTGAGGCAATCGACTCGGAACGGATTGGAACGCTTGTCGACTATCTCCAGCGCTATACTGACTACTTCGTCCTTGCGCTGTTACACGAAGACGCCGAAGAGCTACCAGAGACATACGATCGGATTGACGCGGGAACGAGTCTCGTCTGACTGGGTTGCCTTTCTCGATACAAGTACTGTATCCTGGAGACAGGGGTAGGAGTCGATTGATGAGGTCGGTCAATCGATACGCTACGCCCACGGCCAGTATCCAGCCGCCATCAGGTATCCGGCGACTGCGGTAACGACTCCGACTGCCGCCGTGAACCAGCCGATTGGGTCGGTGAATTCTTCGCGCTGTAATCCGAGTAGGACGAAGAACGCCCCCCAGAGTACCGCCCAGATCCACCAGAGGAGAGCGAGTCCGAGGTCGCCACCAAGGAAGACCAGATACCCTGTGGGAACCGCGGTGACTGCGACGAATGCACAGTACCACCCGAACGATCGTTGGTCACTGACTCCGCGGTACGTGTTTGCACTGATCCAGAGATAGGTAAACGAGAAGAGCATCGTTCCAGCAGCGTCGAACGGAGTTCCGGCAGACCCCTCTCCAAAGCCCCACCAAATCACGATCAAGAAGGTGATCAGCCCCGTTAAGAAATTGAATACCGTGACGTCTTCGTCTGTTCCTCGTCCAAGCAACCAGAGTCCGTTGACAAAGAGGACCCCGCCCACAAAGAGGAGTCCCATTCCTAAGACGCTATAGACCATTGTGACCACTCCACCGTCTCGCAGCTGTTGACTGTTGCATGCCAATCAATAACATTATTTATCACCACTTATGCTTTGCTCTGCGCCGCGAATTCTTAACATCACTAAGCCTGTTAACGAGACGGGGATTAACAACACATAGGATGGTAAGCAAAACTGATGGAGCGTCGAAAAGAACGGCCGCATCCTAAGGTATAAGTAATATCGTGGATACAGTCAACGTGTACCATGCCAGAGACAATCTTCGAGGTAGACCCCGATTCACCACCGGACGAACAACCGAGTCCGATCGTCAATCGGTGGCACCCGGACGTTCCGCCAGTCGATACGATCACTCCCGGTGAGAAAGTCCGAATCGAGTGCCTCGACTGGACCGGTGGGCAAGTCAACAACGACGACAGCGCGAACGACATCCGAGATATAGAATTGGATCCGAACCACCATCTGAGTGGCCCGTTCGCAGTCGAGGGGGCCGAGCCGGGCGACATGCTCGTGGTGGATATCCTGGATCTCGGTGCGTTCCCCGACCGCGAGTGGGGGTTCAACGCCATTTTCGATCAGGAAAACGGCGGCGGGTTCCTGACCGAGCACTTTCCGGAAGCTCGCAAGAGTATCTGGGAACTGGACGGCGTAATGGCTAGTACGCGCCATATCGAGGATGTCAGCTTTCCCGGCTGTGCACACCCGGGGATTCTCGGCACCGCACCGTCACACGAGTTGCTCGAGGAATGGAACGAACGCGAACGTGCGCTCATCGAGCGTGGTACCGACCACGAGACCGCGGTTAACCATGAAACGGATGAGGAAGAGCCGCCGCTTGCTCTTCCGCCAGAACCAAACGACGTCCTTCTCGGCGACATGGACGAAGACCAAGTCGAGGAGGCCGCAAAGGAAGCCGCACGGACGATCCCACCACGAGAGAACGCCGGAAACTGCGACATTAAGAACCTCAGCCGCGGCTCACGTGTCTACCTCCCGGTATTCGTCGAAGGGGCGAACTTCATCACGGGCGACCTGCACTTCTCGCAGGGTGACGGTGAGATCACGTTCTGTGGGGCGATCGAGTTCCCTGGTTGGATCGACCTGCGAGTCAATGTCATCAAAAACGGGATGGAGAAGATGGGGACGGATTACGCCATGTTTAAGCCGGGATACATGGATCCAGACTTCTCCAACTACATCGTTTTCGAGGGGTACTCCGTCGACGAGGACGGCACGCAACACTACAAGAATGCCAACATTGGGATGCGCCGCGCATGTCTCGACGCCATCGACTACATGACGAACTTCGGGTACAGCCGGGAACAGGGATATATGCTCCTCAGTACGGCCCCTGTTGAGAGTCGGATCGCCGGAATCGTCGACCTGCCGAACACCTGCGTCACGGTCTCGGTCCCCGAGGAAATCTTCGACTTCGACGTCAACCCGGATCTCCTAGCCGATGGCGACATGAGCGCTGATCGAGGTGATGTCGCGAAGACCTCGTAGGAAGTTGCTGTCTGACGGATACTCGTGAGTGAACAACTCGGGAAAACGTTACCCGTCCATAAGCATTCCACGACAGGCGAATTATGATTTGTTCATAGATCGCGACGAGGGTATTCTATGAAGAGTACATCATCGCTGACGGGGGCATACCCAAACACTTATATGCTTCTGGATATAAGTATATATAACCAACGATCCGATCTCGGAAAAACCGGAGGTTCGATTCCTCCCAAGGGCATGACCGACTGCTCGGAGAACAGCTTGGAGGGTTTTTGTCTGAACTCGGTTCGGCGGCAGTATCGGGCGGAGTAGAAGCAGTTGCAGCATACGCCGTAATAAAAATAATGAAAAGTATATGTAAGGAAATCGATAAAAGGTACAGCATTTGTGAACAAGCGGCCGAATGGGGCACGACGGTCGTCAATAAAGTGGTGCCAGACCCTCTTCTCCGAGCGGCTACAATCTGAGTTGCAACACCATATTGACTGTTTCGACCGGCAGCGATCTGGCGAGAGTCCACGCGAAATACTTGACTTCGCGCGATCTCGATCCGAGGCTGTATCCGTTACTTTACTACGAACCGACGCACGACAACCGACTGGAACTTGACGCGCCCACGATTCGGTCGTCCAACACGCGAACGATGTCAATGTGCCCATGAACGAGGCTGTATACGCTCTCTTACGTCCCTGGACTGATCAAGCTGCGTAATTGGTTAAATTCCGCGAACTATCAGATGGCGTTTTCGTCGTAGGTGGACTACTGAGCGAATTCCGTGTGAATTGATATTGGCACCTACCTAACTATTAAATATTCAGAAAACAATCTCCCAAACGATGGAGCGCGAAAAAGAACTCATCATCCAACACATTACGGATGAAATTGTAGATAAAACAGAAATTAGTGAATCAGATCTCAGGTTAGATATAGAAAGAATAGTAGACAACGCCATTAATGTAAATAAATCCACGCCTATTGAGCATGTTATGACGAAGCCGTCGAGATCTTCTTCTCGAAAACCAAGGAACATAAATATTGAACTCGACATCTCAGATGCATTTAATTTACTGGCTGAGTCCTCTATCCTTCAATCTGAGTCTCCAGAGATTATTATGGGTACCACTCTTGGTCTTCTATGTTCAACGGTAGCAGAGAAAGCCAAAGTAACCCTCTCCGACGAGGCCGGGTTTGTTTATTGGGTCGCGTATGAAAACCACGATCTATGGGAAATCCCAAAAAGAGAGTTAATAACAAAATCAGTTGAAAAGACAGACAATATTCGGGCACGTATACACTTGAATGAACAGAAAACCACAGACGCTATTGATGAGTTAATTAGAAAGGAATGTATTACTATTGAAGAAAATGGGCAAGATCCTATTATCCTCCGCCTTCGAGAACGGTGCACGAGCAACTGGCAATAAGTCATATATCTACAAGATAATCTTCTCATCATTCCATCTTTTCCTCCTTCGTTGCATGATCGTAGTGCTTCAGTCAAGCACCACGAGTTTGATCGCCCGAAGCCCAGTATCTGCCAGTAGCGCGATGATCGTCCCGTTGTGCTCTTGAAGGTATATTGGAAAGGTATCGGAGAGGCAAGTATCGCGGATTTGTTCAGAGGTGAGCCAAGTCGCTGCCTGTTTTGAGCGCCTGATTTTCACGTAAAATCATGCATTCGTCTGACTAAGTAGCACACTTCTCTAAAGCAAATACAGGGCGAGAAGGCGATCCTCTTCGAGGTGTTCACGATCATGGGTGCAGGCATTGTCGGCGTCTCGCATCATTACTGGTGGGTCGGTCTGCCCGACGTATGGGTGCCCCTCGGGACGACGTTCTCGACGCTGGAGTTCGTCCCGCTGGTGTTCGTCCTGTATCGGAGTCTCGGGGAGTACCGCTCGCTTCGCGCACAGGGTGAGGACTTCCCGTATACGATTCCCTTCCTCTTCATTATCGCAAGTAGCGTCTGGAACTTCGTCGGTGGTGGGGTACTCGGTTTCTTCATCAATCTCCCGGTGATCAACTACTACGAACACGGCACCTACCTGACCGTGGCTCATGCTCACGCGTCGATGTTCGGCGCGTTCGGACTGCTCGCACTCGGGTTGGGGACGTACATCTTGCGGGTGGTCACGCCCGAGGACGCGTGGGATCCAGCGTGGTTCCGCGGGGCGTTTTGGCTGACGAACATCGGACTGGCGATCATGACTTTCGCCTCGTTGCTTCCCGTCGGCTTCGCCCAGCTCAAGGTGTCCTACTCGGAAGGATACGCTGTCGCCCGGAGTCTCGAGTTCTACGAGCGCCCGCGGATACAGGCATTGCTCTGGGCGCGCACGCTCGGCGACACGCCGATGATCCTCGGTGCACTTGCATTTACTGTCGGCGCGGTCAAGCACGTCTACGCAGCTCGAGGCGATAGAAAGCGTCAGGCGGTCGCGTAGCGGACGCTCCCAGCCATTGCAAGATTGAAATCCAACATACCTGGGGAGAAATGATCGACTGACAGTTGACGCCGCGGCCAACGTTGATCAGCTTGCCGAGACGCTTGATTGTCGCGTCCAAGTGCTCGATCTCGCCGAGTAGATAGTACACCGACCGACCGGGATCGTCCATCCCGTGCATGATCGCCTGATCGATCAGGTAGCGGAACACGGGCACGATCGTGCCAGACTGCCGCGTCGGATAGTCGAGTACCAAGACCCGTCCGTCTGGGTCGTCCATCTACTCTCGGATCGAGAAGTCGCCCGATTCGGCGAAATCTCCCACAAAGAGGTCTGTAATCTGCTGCTGGGCCGTCGCGAACACGGAGCCAGCCTGCCGTTCCGTTTCGGGGTTGATCGCGCTAGCGGCGGCCGTGAGGTCTTCGTGACCGTCTCTCGTCAGATGCTCGTGCATTTTCTGAGGGGTGTTCCGTAAGAAGAAGTCCACAAGCTCGGCGTTATCGGGATCTTCGAGCTCGCGTCGGAGGTACTTCAGGATCGCCGCGAACAACTGCCGAGGAGTAACAAAGATTAGTATGTCGTTAGTCTGGATCGCACCGGGTGAGAGAGGAAATGAATGACTGTCAATACCTCTGAACAGAAGACCCTCTTGCCGACAGAAACGGCGTACTGAAGAAAGAGCGCGTATTCACCATGAGGACTTCTCCCCGGTTGGTCTCCGTCATCTATTGTCTCACCACTTATTTCCCCTCTGCAGTCGAACAAAATACCAAGACAATGTCATTAGCTACGCAATACGTCGGCGAGCAGCCAGACACCGACCTCGAAGGAAAGACAGTCGTTGTGACCGGCGGCTCGCGCGGAATCGGTCGCAGTATCGCAGAAGAATTGGGGACCCGCGGCGAGAATATCGCAGTCAACTATCGCTCCTCGGAAGGCGAAGCCACAGACGTCGCCAGCCGCATTGAGCAGGACGGTGGCGACGCCATCACGGTGCAGGCTGACGTTGCGGACTTTGAGGCCATGCAGACGATGGCCGATCACGTCCACGACGAGTTCGGTGCAGTCGACGTGCTAGTGAACAACGCCGGTATCACGATGGATCACTCGTTCGAGAGGATGACCCCGGAAGAGTGGGAATCCGTCGTCGATATCAACCTGACGGGCGTCTTCAACGCGACGAAGGCGTTCTACGACGATATCAAGGACGCCAATGAAGGCCGTATTATTAACATCTCCAGCCTGATCGGGGAGCAGGGTAACGTCGGACAAGCGAACTACGCCGCCGCGAAGGCCGGTGTCCACGGTCTTACCAGGACGCTTGCCAAGGAGCTGGCCCAAACTGGTTCAACCGCGAACTGCGTCTCGCCGGGCTTCACAGAGACCGATATGTTCGCCAATGTCCCCGAGGATATCCAGGAGAATATCCGTGATGACATCCCGCTTTCCCGCTTTGCACAGCCCGAGGATATCGCAGCTCTTGTTCGCTTCCTTGCCTCCGAGGAGTCGGGATACATAACGGGGCAGGTACTTCCGGTCTCCGGCGGGCAAAATTTGTAAACGGCCAATGTGACGGTAGTGTCGATAAGTCTTCGTGAGGGTTTGGAGAAGACATTTCGATCCAACGATCAGATAGTGACCGGCTGTATTTCACACCTATTTGTCTATCTGCAAATAGTCGCTGAGGTTCCACCCGTTCTGGGCGCTGGTACGGCAGTCCTGTGGTGAAATATGTCTCGAAGAGTCCTTCCTTCGATAGGAGGGGGTCCACCACTGCTATCGAAGACTGGGGTCCCCTAGTGTGCTCCCTTGAGGTTCACTTCTTTCGTAGGCAGTTCTGCTATTGTTGATCCAGTGAGTGCAGACTAGAGAACGGGTGACAAGCACGATAATCAACTAGCCACAGCAAGATGATGGCTCAAACGATTTAGTAGAGCAAAGCG
This sequence comes from Halalkalicoccus tibetensis, assembly GCF_037996645.1. NCBI lineage: Archaea > Methanobacteriati > Methanobacteriota > Halobacteria > Halobacteriales > Halalkalicoccaceae > Halalkalicoccus > Halalkalicoccus tibetensis. The sequence goes on along the minus strand of NZ_JBBMXV010000006.1, from coordinate 223,529 downwards.
GATGTCGTGCTCGCGGAGATTGCTGGAGAGATACGGCGCCATCTGATTGTCTGTTTCCATTCTCCTCTTCCTTGTTCTACCCTCTCTTCTTGCTGGGGGAGTCAGAGAGCTATCGCCTGCTGGGACTGGGAGTCCCACGTCATAGTTCAGTTTTCACTGACGGACTGGTACTTTACTGAGCTGTGGCGGTGATAGCGCTGTTGTCGACCTGTCTGGCTGTCAATGGTGCTATTCCTCTTGGGAGTTGGACAGCTGTTCTGTGACGGTGTCACTGCTGCTACTGGTGCCGCTCTTCGCTGTGCTGGTACTATCGAGGCGACGGGTCCTTGGCACAACCTTTCTTGCGAGCAGCTTAGCTGGCTGCGGAGTCGTCGATTCGGCTGTTAGTGTGCTTAGTGTCACTGATGCTGTTGGCTGCCGGTGACTGCTTGTACCTATTTCGCTGATGAGGTACCCCACTTCTAAGACGGATGGATACCCAGGCCATGCTGCAACCGACTTAGAGCTCTTGTGTCGAGGTATCTCCTGTTCTTCTGTCTTCGCTCGTGGGGACCCCCACACTGCATCGTTCTTCCTGGACCCCTGCCGGTGCTCGCTCACCTACCAAGCAGTGTGAAACTCGTGGTTCCTCCCCATCGTCTTATAGAGAGTCTTCTGTACCAGTGAGACTATCGACTATCCGGAGTACTGGACTAAGCTTGCTCCTGTTCTGTTTGACACAGCACTTCCGATGAACAACTCCCTATCCCGATAATTTCTGAGACACGCCTCTATCGAGATAAAGATCCCTTTGCTTCGCACTAATCGACTCCCCATTGCTGCTGTATCGCCTCTTGCTTCCTTAGTACTGGATTGGTCCTATCTAACCGCCTTCTCAGAGCTATTTGATTTCTCTCGGATCGAGTAGGCTTTCTCTTTCATTATCTAGTTCACTGTTATGGGGACCTGCTCTTGTTCAGGTGCTCTCGACCTGAGGACTCCCCCTTGTCTGAGTTTAGTCTGACTCCCAGTTTTGCTGTCTCGAGATGGACTCCGGTGAGTGCTATTCAGTGGTTCATCTACTTTTTCTGAGGATCTGTTGGCTCGCCTGTGCACCAGCCCCTGGGGGTATCCTTTGTTTCGACCTACTGGGTACCTTTCCCGACTCTTAGCTAACGCGTCGCCTTCCTATCCGAGAAACGCCGAGAAATACTCGAAGAAATATCCCTCCGAGACTCTTCTCGAAGAACTCTTCTCCAAGAATATTCTTGAAGAAGATATATCTGTCTGGTTCTAATATGATTCGATATGAGTACTGCCGCTGACTCGCTTGACTGGAAATCAATCGAGATCCTTCGCGCGCTTGCCGACGCCGAGACAGCACTCACCACAACGGAGGTCCGGGAGGCAACCGACCTTAGCGAGAATCGGATTGTCCTCTATCGAATTTCTGAGTATTTGGAGCCACAGGGGCTGGTTTCAACCCATCAACCCGCGGCCACTGGGACGGTCGTTCCCGCTAAAGAAATAGAGCTCACAGAGTCCGGACGAGAGTTTACGACTGATCTCGAGACAGCGGACAAGACTGGGCTGACACTCTCCGATCTCCCAGAAAAAGTACACCAACTGTCGGAGCGAGTCGATACAACTCAGGCGGAGATTGATCGACTTCAGTCACAAGATCAGTCTGCCAATGACGCCACTCTCGAAGAGCTGAGTGAACAGGTCCAAGACCAACAGGAACAGTTAGCCCAACTCGCCCAGACCGTCGCCACTATTGATGCGGAACCACACGGAGCGTGGAGTGAAGACCAGCAAGAAGAGTTCCGCCGACTTCAACTGGGTATGTATGCACTGCGGGATTACCTCTTCGACGAGACGGATCTCGATCCAGAACGCCTCGAGGAGTATCTCGATGATGTGACAGTCAATAGAGCGTGACGAAGTACGGACGTTAACGACCTGACCAGGCAAAGCTCACTCCATCGTCTTCATCCTCCTCCTCCGATGGTTCCTGCTGCGGTGGCGCTTGAGCTTGCTCGTCAGCATCCTTCGTCTCTGCTTCCATATTGGTAGAATCGTCTGCTGATTCCTTCGTATCCGCTTTCTCTTTTGTATCCCAGGCAGTGTTCGTGGGTAGCAGCGGCCGAGTCTCGCCCTGTTCGCAGATCATCGGCTCGGTGTATTCCTTCGTGTCGTCGTCGGGGAACACCACGAACAGGAAGTCCTCCGGTGTCGGCATCCGGTCGAACTCGTTTTCCGGGATGAATGGTGCTCGAACCACCATCCAGTCGTCTTCTAACTCTTCTCGGGAGCCATAGACCAGCTTTTCACCGCTGGCTCGAACCGTATACTCTTGATCAGAGGCATCGTACACAGAGTAGGCTGGGACGTCTGATTTCGAAGGGTTAGCCGCCGCCTCATGGCTCTCGAAACGGGCATGTTCAGTACCGTCTTCATCACTCATCACGACCTCTTGGCTCTCCTCACGCCAGACGAGATTAGCCTCACTCCGCGGGCGCAAGGCGTAGGTGTCCGATGCGACAGCGAGGGTTTCGACTTTGTTGTAGAACGTCCGATTGTCTCCCTCGTCAACGTCAGCAGCGAACGTCATCCGATCGTAGTTGATCGTCCGATTCGCCCCTCGGCCTGTGGTATCGTAGATAATCCCTTCGCCACGCCGCGGCCAGTAGTCGAATCGGCCGTGCTTCGCACTCCCGTCCTTACAGGCAAAGACGCATAGCTTGTGCTCATCGATTGCTTTTCGGAGGTTCGTTAGTGTCTGCATTGGCTTCTCTAACGTCGAGGTCTCGGCCTCGATGCTGATGTTCAATCCATCCGTAAGTTCAGCGAGGTAGGGATACTCCTCTGCAAGTTGCTCCTCTCGGGCATGGACCTCGCGGATATTCTCGGCTGCCATCGGATCGATTGGGAGATCGGCGATTCCATCTGGATCTTCCTCACCCTCTTGGGTGGGGAGTTCGACGAACATGCCGAGCTTCGTGAACGCTCGATACGCTTCGGTGAGCACCCAGCGGTGTTCGTCGCCGCCACCACTTGCACTGCTGCCGGTATCCTGGGCTAACCCTGCGTACTCGAGACCTTCTGGTGTCACCTTCATCACCGAGTCACCATCTCGACGCTGCCGTTGAAGATACTCGTCGGGTGCCTGTTCGATTACGTTTGAGATTTCCGAAGAGAAGCCGAGTTCACCAGCTCGGCGTCGCCACTCGTCTTTCACCGCTTTGCTCTCGACAAATTCACCGATCGCATCCTGTTTGATCTGCACTGTATAGGCCGCTTCGTACAGTGCTTGTTCGGCTGGGTCGCTTGTGACGTCGACTTGTTCGTCGCTATCGTCACTGGCACCTGCTTCAGCGTCTCCGGATGAAATCGCTCCCCCGGCATCGAAGTGCATCTCGTCGAGAATCTCCTCGCCACTTTGGACTGGCGAGCCGTAGTTTTCAAGCGAGGTGATGATCAGCTCGTAGGCTTCTTCAATCGTGTGCCGTGGTGGGTATGGAGGGATCAACTTCGCCAGGAATGGATCATCCTCGCTATTGAGTTGGGTCTGGGCGTGGTAGTCGGGCGTTCGCTGCAGATCTTCTGTATCCATTCCCCCGAATCGGTTTGCGATCTCGCGTGCTTCTTCGGGATGATTCGGTGTGAGCGAGAGAATCGTGTTGCAATTGGATATAATTGCATCTGCCGCATCGTCCGGGAGAGACCGCAAGACCTGCGTTGAAAGCATGAGTCCGAGCTTCTTCGAACGAGCTTCCATCAGCATCGTCTCGATCTCGTCGCCATCAGTGAGGACCGAGTGACACTCGTCGATCGCGAGGAAGAACGGTGCATACTCGCTGCCGACGTCATCCATCCCAGCGAGCTCCATCATCTGCTGTTCGGAGGGGTCTTTCCGAGAGGTAACGGCCGTCCAGATGCCGCTGACGACTGCGTTGGCGGTCATGATCTTTGCTTCCTTGGGTAGGTCGTTGTTGACGATCAGGATCTTCTGCTCGTTGACGATTTGGCCCAGCGTGACCTCGGCGCCACGCATCGCGATGATCTTCCGGGTGATCGGATTCTCAACCCAGTCCTTCAGCCGCCCGAGCAAGGGATCAAGTTCGTCGTCACTGAGTTCCTCGGCGATTCGTCGGGTGAATCCCTCGAGGAACATGATGTCATCGTCGTCGATCGAATCCCCGATCAGGTCCGCGTACTGCTGGCGATTCTCTTCCTCAAGCAAGGCATAGTAGATCTCGATGATGGTGAATTCTTCCTCGTGACGGGCCATTCCACGGATCATGTTTTTCGCGATCCGGTCCATGCGTGGCCCCCAGTACTCACCGGCTGCGAGCAACTCGATGAGGTCGGCGACGATCCATTCAATCTCCTCATCAAAACCGGATTCACCGGGTTCGTGGTAGGTATCGAGAATATTGAATCCAATCTGGTAGGGAACGTCCTCGCCCGTCTCCTCATCTTCAAGCGAGTAGTAGTCAGCTCCAAGGTCAACGTAGACGACGTCGTCCCAGCGCCATTTCGGGACTCGGCGGAGAAGATCGTAGATATCGTCGCCTTTTGGGTCGACGATCGCGACGCCATGCCCGCCCATCATGAGTTGGGTGACGCTGTTGTAGATTGCAGTCGTCTTCCCTGTCCCTGTGCTGCCGAGATAGGCAATATGGCGGAAGGCCCGGGAGAATTTGACGCCGAATTCTCGACCCGTCCGTTCGGAACACCCGACCCAGACGGGTTGTTGAGGCTTTTTAGCGGCATTCTCGATCATCGCTCGGGGCCATTCGCCGGCGTAGGTTTCAACTTCGTTGGAGACTTCGTCGATGCGTTCGATCCACCATTCCTTGCCGTTGATCCGTTTTGGTTGGGTTGGGTCGTATTCTCCTTCGATTGTCGCCTGGGTCGTCTCGCTACTCTCATCCTCTTCAGTATCGGCACTACTGTCGCTGGTGACTGAATTGAACAGTCCCATTAGTTGTCGCCCTCCGTTGATTTTGGCCGGTCACCTTCATCCGATCGCTCGGTCGACTGACGTTGCTGTTCGAGTTCTATGGGTGCTGTGAGTTCTTGAGTATCTGGTGGGAGCTGATCGATTGCATAGACCCACTGCTCTGGGTCTGCTGTCATTGACCGATCCGAAGCCTCCCATTTGGTCGCGGGCTTTACCCAGTCATCGAAGCGAGGCGAGTCGATTTCTGAATCCGGTTCGTTGTCGTCGGCTGCATTGGATTGTGGCATTAGTAGACTGCCTCCGTACCGTTCGGTTGCGATGACTCGGTCTGTTCGTCAGCTGGCTGCGTTTCTTGGTCCTGCTCTGTCACTGCTGCAATCGCTGCTTCCGTTGGTTGGGACTGCTCAATCGCGTAGATCCACTCGTCCGGATCCCGCTTTACCGACCGGTCCGGCGTATCCCACCCAATTGCTGGGCTCAGCCACTCGCTGAAGCGCGGTGAGTCCGCTGGGACGTCTCCAGCATTCGAGGTCCGAGTCCAACTGACGTTCTGGGTGTTGATCGACTCGTTCGGGACGTGAACTACGCCCGCCGCGGTTCGGACGCCCATCGTCATGCCACGGTCGACGTATTCGCGGCGCATCGCCAGCTGGACAAGCTTCAGGAGGTCCTCGCCGCTCATCGGGACACAATCGAATCCCTGCTGAGTATCCGAATCGTAGTACCCTTCGAACATATCGGCCGTCTCGTCGACGCGGCTAATCGCAATCTCTGGGTCTTGACCGACGGCTACAATCCGAATATTGACTTCGTAGCCCTTCTGCCCGGCCTGACGACGAACGGCGTCAGCAGCCGCTGTGGTCTTCTTGTTCTTGCCACGTTTCTGCGTACGGGCTTCCGTGAGGTCGATGCCCTCCTTTGAGACCATCTCGCGAACGATGTCTTTGGTATCGGCGGGCTGGACGTTCTCCTCGAGATCATCGGCAACGTCGTGGATCGAGGGCTCTAGCACGCCACCCTTGTACCAGTCGCTTGGCGCCGGGCGGAAGATGACTTGCGTCGCGACGTTGGTAACCGTCTCAGCCTCGCGCTCGCCGACCATCTCGCTGGTGATCGAACCGTAGGGGTCGTTCTCGAAGCCCTCAACGTCGATGTGTTTGATCGGGTAGTAGCGTTCCTTCTTGCCTTGGAGTTTCAGCTCAAGACGAGCGGCAGCCAGATGCCAGTCCTCGCGGAAGGGGAGGAGTTCGGGCTCGGGCAGTTCGTCCACTTCGATGTGGCTGTCGGGGTAGAACGTCTCCAGTTGACGGGACAGGCGGCTCTGATACTTTTCGCCCCCCATGACCCACTGGAAGCCGATCTGCTCGTTGATGTTCCGTATCTCGAAGGCGTGCGCCGGGCGCGAGTCCGTGCTGGTCCCAGTCCGCATCGGGTGGACCGACGTCAGGAGATCGACGGCCTTCGGAATCCCACCGCCCTCTTTGTGTGGAAGGACGTGGACTGCACGACGTTCGGCGCGGGCGTCCTCGAGTTCGTCGATCACGCTGTCGGTCAACTGCAGCGTGTCGTAGGCGTCCGATCCGCCATCGCGAAGGGCCGGGACCTTCCGGGCGACTGATCGGCGAATATCATCACGGATCAGCGCTGAGGCGATCCGGCCCATTTAGTCGTCCCCCATAGCGCTAACGTCGGTGCGTTGCGGGCCTTGGTTTTGCTCGACAGCGTCTTCAGCCGTGTTCGTGCCCGTTGCTGTGATCTCCGTGTCGGCGGCGGCCTCGCTATCTACTGTCGGGGCGAAGCGCCACTCGCAGATGTCGTCGTGCTCAAGGAGATACGAATAGAAATCCTCGCCGTGCTCGGAAGGATCGAACTCCGTGACAACGGCTTCGCGAGGATTCTCCTCGAAGTCCATCTTCACCTTCAGTGGGTACGTGCCCTTGTCCGAAACCCGGAGTAGTGCCGTCGAGTATCCCAGTTCACGATTGCCGGGCTCCGCATTTCGAATGAATCTGGCCTCATCCGACGTGAGACCAATTTCTTCGGCCCACTCATCGCTCATATCCTCCTGGTGGAAGATCTGGGTCGGCATGTTCTCGAAGAGTACCTGGGCGTTGTCGGTCAGATGCGTGTTCCCGTCGGCATCCTCGCCGAAGAAGTCCTTGAACGACTGGGTAGCAACACCGAGCGAGAGGTCCCAGTGGCGCCCATGGCGAAATTTCTGGTTGAGCGACTTCTGGGCCAACGAATCCCGCAGCATATAGTGAAACTCGTCCATGAAAATAATCGAGGGGATGTCGATCGTCTTGACCATCTCATAGAAGAGGTCGTAGACGACCTGCATGGTGAGGCCGATCGACGTGCTGGCCTCCTGTTGCTGCATATCCACGTAGAAGAACGTCGAATCCTCAAGATCGATGTTCGTCTGCTTGGTGAAGTGCTCGTATTCGCCGCCGGGCAGGAACGGCTGAATGTCGTTGTTGATGATGTCGACCGCCGTCTTCTCACGTTCGTCGACTTTCCGCTCAGACGGTTCCTGACCGGGCTTCGAGCGAACCCACTCTTCGGGCTCCTCAGTCATTTCGTCGATAATCTCGATTGCGTCGAGTGGTGTCGGGCAATCACCTGAGTAGCCCTGCTGCCGACGATAGTCTGCTGAGTGAGTTACTGGGTCGTCTTCGATCCCGTAGCGTTCGGCTGCCTCTCGAATCGCCATACGCCAGATCCCTTTCTTCTCGGCAAAATCCAGGCCCTCGTCGGCGTAGTACATCTCGACGAAGTCCATACACCCCTCTAACCAGTGCTTGTAGGGCGCGCCCTTCCCGATCGTCGCGAGCTTCTCCTCGGGTGTTGCCTCGATATGGAACGGGTTGATCCCAGTGTCGCCACCCACAACAAGACGCTCACCGTCATGGACGGTCGCGAGGTTCGCATACTCCTGGAGCGGATCGATGATAATCGTCATCAGATCATCGCGATAGACCGTATTCAGCCGGCCGAGGATCTCCGTCGCGGTCGTCGTCTTTCCACCGCCCTTCTTGGTGAAGATGCCGAAATCGAAGCCGGTCTTGCGGTTCCAGAGGTCTAAGTAGAGCGGCTCGTTCGTGTGCATGTTGATGCCGAACTCGACGCCGTTGGGCTCGTGCAGGTTCCGAGACGTCCAAGGGAACTCGCGAGCAACGCCGTCAGCAAACATCATGATCGGCTCCTCGAGCTTATCATCACACGCAGGCGCGACCGACTGCCAGCCTTCGAAGTGATGAGCTGTTTCCTGGCGAGCTTCAGCCCCTTCGTCGTTCATCATCGAGTTGATGTGGTCGATCGTGCGACCGAGTGCTTCGGGGTCATCGCTACGGAGTTCGATATGCGTGTTCGTCTCGAAGAGGTCGTATTCGGAATCTTGGTTCGCCTGGACCATCTCCTTGGCCTCGTCGTGCTGCTTGCGATAGGTCTGGAGAAACATCGGCAGGCGCGAATCCTCGGCTTTCTCCTTTTTGTCTTGGAGCTGGTCTTCCGTGTCAGCGAGGTTGACCTCGGCACGCTGCTGGTCGATCGGGTTGATGTGAGTCGCGACGTTTACGGCGACACCGGGCTCGTGCTCTCGGAGAATTGGCTCGAGAATGCCCATTTTCGGGACGGCCGGCCACTCACGGATCGAGAGCGTTTTGCTGTAGACGGTGTTGTCGATCGTGATCCAGTTCTCGTTGCCGCGGTAGACGCCGTCTTTTGGCCCGACGACGGTCTGATAGTGGTCGATCAGCTGTTCTTTGGTGAGGATGACGTCAGCGACGGGATTGTCGTTTATTTCTGCGACCCGGTCGGCGAACGAGCTAGCGGCACTCTTCGCCGTATTAACGAGGTCATCGTTGCTGTGGTCGTCGGACTGGTCACCAGGTGCAGGGACTGTATGGCGACCACCGTCGTCATCCTGATCAGCCATCGGCGAGGCATTACTGGGTGCTTCAGGTTCGACCATACCGCTGGACTCTCCAAGCGGGCTGCTGGGGAGATCTTGAAGGTGGTCGTGATCAACGCCGTACATCGCTGTTCCCTCGCTTGAAGTCGGCTTTGGTGAGAGACGAACGACATCGGCAAAGTCAGCATTCGCGTACGCGTTAGCCGCCTGGTAATGGTCGGCAAAGACCTGTGAGAGCTCCGTCGAGGAGAGAATCCGGGTGCTAATGTCCTCGATCGTTCGGAGATCCGATTCGAGCGTTTCGAGCTTGTTCTCGAGGCGTTCGACCATTACCTGCGTGTGGTCGCCTTCCTGACGGAGGTCACGGAGCTCCTTGTGCTTCCAGAGCCGCCCCAGCAATGGAACGTTCGCCATTCCACCACCCGCCTCGACGTTGTCTTCGGTCACAACGTCCGCGGGTTCGATCTTGACTGTGACGTAGTAGTTGCGCTTGAGCGTCGTCACGTCGTACAGGTCGATCACACCTTTGCGCTCGTCGGCGAGGTCAGCGCCGACCAACAAGCCAAGATCTTCGCGATCGATCTCACCGCTCCGGGCCTTTCGGTAGGCTGTGTCGATGTCGCCGTGTTTCGCTGCAAGCTGGTCTAAGAGTTCTTGCTCGCGATCGTCGTAGGTGCCCATCCGATCGCCGTAGTCGACGGCCCGCATCTTCGAGGTGAACTGCGTCCGGGCAGTGACCGACGAGTCGATCACGTTCGCGAGACGCTCCACACGACGTTTCCAGTGGCCTTCGTTAGCGACGGCCATCGCTGCCGGGCGGACCTTGATCGCGCCGATCACGCCCCCGTCAGTGGTTTCAATGACCGGCGAGTTATGGAAGGGGCGAGCGACCTGAACAGCGTCCTGGGAGCGTTCTTCTTCATCAACACCGATCCCGCGGATATTCCGCATGATCGGCCAGCGAACGATCCGGCCGGGCAATGTCTCGTTCTGTGGCTGTTCCTTCTTACTGCCGTTTCGTGCACTAAGCATGGTGTGTTGTCGAGTATGATGAACGAGTAGTCGCCGCAGGTGTTCGTGGACCGAAAGGTGGTTCGGCGTGTGAAACGAGGCGATGACCGCGCCGAAGAATACGCTGACCGCCAGGAGGTAGAACGGACTTCGATAGCCCGGTGGAACGTACATGTCGGCTCCAAACCAGACCATCGAAGCGGTGCCGCCACCCGCGTAAATTGCGACTTTTGAGACGCCGGCGATTCGCTGGCCGGTCAGCCGATTCGGGAGGACTTTCCTGGTGTCCGATGCGCGTTGCTGGTCGGTTTGCGTGCTCATGATGGATTATCAGCGCGAAGGCGTCGGTATCGCTCTCGTCGGCGAGCGTCAATGCTGCCGGCATCGCGAGTACTGCTGGCTGGTATCGATTTCGAGGATGACGCTGATCGATATCTCGAGGTCGTCGACGAAGTGCTGCGGGGCGTGTACCCACCGTCAGTCGCTGTGGGATTGCGACGTGAGGATCGAGTGCTCGTCGACGACGTCTGATTGGCGGCGTCCCTGCGGCGACGCTGTTGCTGCTGGTCGTTTTCAGCACTCCGACTGTACCGCGAAACGGGATTGATGTAGCCGCCACCGCGCTTTGCTGCGGACTTTGCAGCGCCACCGACCGCACCCGTCGGAACGTATTTTCTCGCGGCGCCCGCGCTGGCTGAGAGGACAGATCCCTTCATGACAACCGCTGCGAGTGAACCGCCCAGGAATGAAGTCTGGACGAACAGTGGGATGCCAACCGCGAAGGCAAACAGCCCGATTGTCGCTGCGAAGTTCGTCAGTGACCCAGCTGGCCCCATTCCAAAGTCGAAGCCGACATGGTAGGCTGTCGAAAGCAGGAGTGCTGTCGGCCAGTTCATCACCAGCAGGCCGATATACTGCCAGAACAGCACTGAGAAGGCTGCCTTCGATGCTTTCGGACCGAAGTACATTCCGACGAGGATGATCGGCAGGACCGTCGGCATGAAAAATAAGATCGCCTGCCGAGCACCGTGGATGAACAAGAGGCCGATCCCAATGTTCCACGAGGCGAAGTACGCACCGAGCAAAACGGCGAGTGGACCGGAGGCAAGCTCGAGTTCGGCTGTTCCAGTCACCCCGGAACCATTCAAGAAGTCCTCCCCTTGCGGAAGGAACCACATTGTCACCGCATCGGAGACGTGGTGCAGGAGTGAGGCGACGTTCCAGGCAAACAGCACCAACGCCGCTGCACCGAACATGCCAAGCAGTACTGACCATACTCGCTGGCCGGTCAACGGTGAGAATGGGACGACAAAGAGTGTGAACCCGATGAATCCCAGGATCATGAACTGAAACACTGGCGGCAGGATCATCTGCATATAGACCTCCTCATAGAGGTCGCTGTAGGTCTCACCGACCGGCTGGCCGAAGATACCCTGCCAGCCGTCGTTTTCTGGGGTTGGGGTCCCCAGCATATTGTTGAAGACGTTATCGATCAGGAGCTCGACACCGACGTACATGCGCTCGATGGACCACTCAGCGAGCGCCTCAGCGTTGTCTTCCGGCGAAAGGTTTGGTCCAAGTTCACCGCCGCCGACTTGTTCAGTGTCGCCTGCAGTACTGTCTCCACCGTCGTCCACAGCACCTCCACTTTCTTCATCAAGTTCCTCACTGTCGATATCTTCTTCATCGACATCGATCGGAAGATCCTCTATGTCCTCTTGCTCTTCGGCCGACAGCGACGACTCTTCGTCGCTCTCCCCTTCTTGTCCTTCTTCCTCATCTTCAGTTTCGACAATGCCATTATCTTCATTTTCGTCTTCATCAGAAACGCCGACGGAGATCTCGTCTGTGTCTTCTTGTTCATCTTCGTCCTCAAGGAGCTCCTCGTCTTCAGGCTCCTCGATCTCGATTTGGAGGGACGTGCCGTCAGTCACTGTCGAAGAGACAACTGGCGTCCCAGCTGCCACACTCGGCAGACACGCGAGACTAAGAGCGACACAGAGGATACCGAGTGCCAGGCGCCGATTCGAGTTGAAGTGCATTATTAAGGATTGTGGAGGTCACTCGATCGAATCCGTGAAACGGGACTCTTACTCAACGACGCTCGAGCAGCTTTCGCCACCGGCACCGGCAATCTCGAAAGTCATGCCGAAAAACTGCGTTCCGACGACGAAGGCGATCGCCGCACCGAACGATAGCAACACCATCGTCAAGCCGATCGCACTCTGACCGGCGAAAATTGGAGTCAGACCCCACATGGCAACGCCGATCAGGAACGCTAAGAACAGCAGTGTCGTGCCGTAGTTGATCAACATCGTTTCGATCGCGACCAACAGTTCGCCAGCCGGATCATCACAGTATTCTTGGGCTGCGGCTGGTGTCGTCGCGATAACGAGCAGTACTACCAGCGCAACCCCTACTGCAACGTACTGTGTCGGGATCCTCGAACATCGGCGTTTGACTCGGACGATGGGTGTTTGCACTGACTCGGTGTTCGTCTGCTGTGTGTGCGTTGAGTTCATGTCTACGGGTGAATTCACTGTCTCAAAACCTCCGCTATATTTGGTGGTCGATTTCCCGTGAGCCTTACACTAGTACTATAGCAGTATAATACTAGTATTAGACTCATACAACCAGTCATATATACCAGCGCTGTATAAATCTTTGCTAAGAGTAATAACGATCAAACAAGAGACAGGGAGTAGGGCCGTTAAGAAAGCCAGTAATTCCGCACTCATGTGTGCTAATAGTGATTCCACGAACGACGAGACGGACGAAGAGAAGGAACAACCGATGAAGAGCATCCTCGTTGAGCTGCCGGAAGACCAGTATGAGGAGCTCAAAGCGACCAAAGAGCGAAACGGGTTCACGTGGCTCGGAATGTTGCTCCATGCACAGCGCTGTCTCTATCGAGAACAGCGTGAGTAGCCCCTTCGCGTACTCTGTTGAATACAAATTGCTAATACTAGGACAAGTTTGATATTATATTAGAATTGTACGTATCTCACAGTGGGACTGAACACATCGACAAACACGACTGCAGCGAAGGTAATCGGCGCTGGAACGATCGGCATAGCGCTCGCGCTCAGTAGTGAATGGGGAATTGCCTCTGCGGCGGTGCTCACGATGGCCGGGGGTATTCTGGTGGTTGGCGCTGGTGATGAGCTGTCTCGCCTGAGTATCCGGAATTTGGTGCTGTTCGTTGGCTACTGGGGTCTGTTGGTGTTTGGTATTGGACTGGGGGCCTAATTATTTAGATAATGGTCTCACGACGCCAGCTTCTGAATGGGATTGCTGGAAGCAGTCTGCTTGTTATGTCGGCAGGATGTGTCGGCACTCGCTGGTGGGAAGAGGAAGGCGCTGAGACGGGATCAACTGATACAGAGGAACCGGATGATAGTGAGTCGGAATCTGACGAGGAGTCGTCTACTGGAGAGGCTACTGATGACACCGACACAGAGGAGTCTGCAGATACGCCGTCAGAGGCTGATTCCGAGGGGACAAGCGATGAGGAAGAGCGCCAGCACGAACCTGACGAAGAGGACTTAGAGGTAGACGAGGACGAATACGAGGACCACGGTACGAGCGAAACTGAGCAGCGAAGCCCCGATGATATCGAGATCGACGCTGAGGCAGACCTCGAGGACAGCGGTGCAGCGCGCGTTGCGGGGACGGTCACGAACGTCAGCGAAACGTCGATCGATGTCATTGACCTCGAGATCACGTTCTCCGATGCGGATGGAGCCTATCTGACCGCTGATCTCGTATCAGTGCATGACCTCAGAGCTGGTGAGAGTGACTCGTTCGAATCAACTATTACGCCCGATCAAGCCCGTGGCCAGCCGGGACACGTGGATATCGAACCGACGGTCTACGACCGCGCCGATTAGTTCTCTGCCTGTGCCTCACCACTGAGTTCAACGCCCCACTGATTCCCTTCTGTGTAGACGTTGTGCCAGCCGTTCTCGTTAGTGTCATAACTACCCGGGACTGAACTCTGATCGATCGCTTCATCGGGAGAAGGGTGAGCACAGATGTTGTTCTCGAAATAGAAGCCATCTGCTGGAACTCCCCGAACGTGCACGTGAGGTGTGTGTCCGCCTTCGTTGTGGTTCACGTAGCCGGGACCATGGTTGTGATGAGTTTCATCGATCACGTTCGTCGGCATGATCCGACAGCGCCGCGTGATCATCGTACCGCCAGCTCGCCACTGGTAGCGTAGGTCGTCGGGTGAGCCTGAGCCGTCCTCGTTGTTGTGAATGCCATGCATGTCAAGAATGTGGCTGGCCGTATGCGGGCCAAAATCGCACTCAACGGCGATGTAGCCCGCGTCGGCCGTTCCATAGCCATTCAACGCGTGTCGGTAGGCGTCGAACGCACAGCGATAAATCGGCGGTGTTCCGCGCTTGACGTCGATCGGGTATCCCGAGGAGGTCATCATGCAGTTATGGATGTAGGAATAGAGGATCGACGGCGAGACAGAGGTATTGCGACTGCCGACCATGATTCCCGTCGAGAAACCCCAAATCTCGCAGTTGTCGACCTGGGATGAATCGGCCTGCATCGAGATCGCGCGTGCGTACCAATCGTCGCGCCACTGCTGGCGTTCGGCGTAGGTATCACCTGGGGCCAGTGGAATGTAGCCTGGGACGATCGTTGAATCGGTATAGTCGTGATGGGGGCCACGAATCGTTACGCCGGTGACTCGGGCATTACCCTCTAAGGTGAACAGCGCGTCACTCATCGCCGGTGAGGTCATGCCTCGATCCTGTGTCGTGATCAGTGCTCCCGAACTTTCTTCGGAGCGGCCTGATGCGATGGTTGCATTCTGAATCGTCGGACTCCGCCCGCTCATATCGATCGTCGCATCGTCGGGAATCCAGATGGTCTGGTCTTGGTTGAGTTCGTCTACGAGGACGCTTGCGGACTCAACGACAGTATCGGCCTCATCACGATGGACATCCTGGAAGGTCGGTCCTCCACCGAGTCCAGTGGGTCCACGGTCAGTGAGGCCGAGTAATTCTAAGCAGCCTGCACTTGCCCCAAGAGCTGTTCCTGTCGCCACTGCTGTGGCGTCTCGTAAGAATTGGCGCCGATCCATAGAGCGAGATACTGCTCGTATGAGTATTATATTAATATAAGTTTAGACTAGTACTGGTGATCCGTTTCGCTGACTCTTTTCGTTAAGTGATCGAGTTTGACTACAAGAAGGAAGGCACTGTCTGCCTTGTGCAACATGCGTTGGAATAGAAAGCGTGTTGCACAAGGTAACTCCTTCTCCGTTTTTATTCGGGCAGACGACGTGAGATAATACAGAATATTGACGGCGTCCCTCTATTAGTAGATGGTATGGATGACTTGACAGGCTTCCAACGTGACCTGCTCTATGCTATTGGGGGGCTCGAAGAGCCGGCCGGGCTTCAGATAAAAGATGCTCTCGAGGAGTATTACGAAGCGGAGGTCCATCACGGACGGTTGTATCCGAACCTCGATACGCTCGTTGACAAGGGATTGGTGAAGAAAGGTGAGCTTGACCGGCGAACGAACAAGTACGAACTCACCGACCGGGGACGTCGGGAAGTTCAAGCGCGCCGCGACTGGGAAGACCAGTATCTTGATGAGCTGGAGGGTCCCGAGTCTGAGACTGGCTGACAAAACGTTGTGTTCGACTAGTTAGTCGTGGTTAGTGTTGAGAAGAGTAGCAAGGTGTTCCAGGCGTGTCTGATTGTACGCCGTTAGATCGCATCGATTACGATTGCTTCGATGGGCATGTACCTGTAGAATCTCGAGAGTGGCGGCCGTGCTGAGCAGCTGGCCAGTAATCTGGGGTTGAAACGGTGGGTCCTCCCACTGTGAGTGGAGCTGTTTTGCCGAGGCGTAGTTGCGGTCAGCGTCTTCCAGAAGTTCTTCGAGTTTGTCGACATAGCGTTTGAGGAGAGCGTATCGTCGTGGATCGTCAGACTGGAGAGTTGCCAGTTGATCGCTAAGAGATGGAGAAGACGATTGATCTATAGCCATCGGTTCTCTTTCGGTCATTCTATTACTAAATAGATTGGGTCTAGTTGTTCGATTGTGCTGTAAGAGCTCTTTCAGAGCCATACGTACGTTAGCCCATGCTGTGATTGCACAGGTTATTACCGAATCATCTTCTAACGGAGGTATGTCCGCAATTGAGCTTACAGCGAGTCAGAAGAGTATCCTCACTGCACTCGTTGACCGACACCGTAACAGAGAGAATCCAGTGAAAGGCGATGAGATAGCTGAAGCAATCGACCGTAACCCAGGGACGATCCGTAATCAGATGCAGAGTCTAAAAGCACTGCAGTTGGTCGAGGGAGTTCCTGGTCCAAAAGGAGGGTACAAGCCGACAGTGACAGCGTTTGAGGTACTGGACGTGGATCAACTAGAGGAACCGGCCGCGGTTTCACTGACTCACAACGGTGAGGCCGTTGAAAATGCCAATATCCGTGAAATCGATCTCTCGAGCGTTCAACATCCCGAACAGTGTCGTGCGGAGGTTCATGTCCAAGGATCAGTTGACGATTACCAGAACGGTGATTCGGTCACGGTTGGCCCAACGCCACTCTCAAAGCTTGTGGTCGAAGGAACTCTCGATGGTATCGATACGACCAACAGGATCCTCATATTGCAGGTCGACCGACTCGAAGCGCCTGTCGGTGAACCGGATCATTGACTGTTCTCAGGAGACCCACGAAATCTCAACAGACAAATAGTGTGGTCGGTAGATTTCTAGCCAATTCAAGCGGAGGTGTTGTGCGCGTCGGCCGTGCGGGCAAAAACTTGCCCTTATGCCGTAGAAAACCTATCCGGGGCGAGGGATAGGTTCGAGTGGTTTCGAGCCGGCAGTTGATCGAGATCAAGCCGGCAGCGAGGGCTACAACTCCTTTGAACTTAGTTAACAGGGTTGAGGAGAAAAACTCGTTTGCCTCGTATGAGTAGTTGCCTCCCTCTTGTTCAGCAGGTACCGGGAGGGCGATGTTGAACAAGGTAAGGATTCGTCTGTTTGTCGATGCAGCGATGGGACGAGAGCCAGGGTTTCCCAGCTCTCGACGGCGTCAGGATTGCAATGGGCCACGCTGGATCCTGTTCCCGTGCTAGTCGACAACACTTTCCGTGAAAAAAGTACGGACTTGTTCGGCTGAACGATGAATTACTAGCTGGACAGAGAGGACGATGTTGAGCTGCGAACTCTTACGATGGGGCGTGGGGCTGGTGTGGAACCAGCCATCACGGATACGGGGTACGGAGCCGCCATGTCTGAACAGCTAGTACCCGTGTTGGATGTTGACACCCAGTGATTAAAATCTATTGATGTGTTTAGGCAGTTGATGTTCAGCGGAGTTATCTACTCCTTGTTAGTCACTATAGTATGGGACTTCTGGATCGGGGAGTAGGAGCCCCGATCCGCGAAGTGATGCAACGGAGCGCCCATGCAACCAACGGGTCGACAGATGGTTTGCCAGAAGGCGCTCCTCTGAACCATCAATGTCTATCGAGTAAAAGCTATGGATGTATCCGGATTAACGACGATTACTCCACACCACGCTAATACAGTACCCGATTTACCCTGGAAATTGTTGTACTACTTAGAACACTCACAAGCAAGAAAGCAGATCATGATCGCTCACTGAATTTTCGGTAGAAAATTTCTCCGAATCGGAGAGGCTGGTATCACGCGATTGCCGGACCGAGGGAACGTCTCCGGCAATAATAATATAACTCCCAGTCTTATTAATTTTGTGCCGAACTCTAAATGCTCAGAGAAGTCGGCCCTACGCACTGATTACCCCCGCTCGAATAACCGCAGACGATTCTACTCTCGTGCTCATCTTACTCGCGCCCGTCGTCGCGCGGTCGAAGTCTGGGATGGTCGATTTAATCTGTGTTATCTGAATGGAGATCATGCACGATCTCTGTCTTCTCAACTCAACGACGTCGTGTTCTTTAGCCATTCCCGTTAACCGCCATTTCATTTGAATGAACACGCCAGTCCGCGCTCGTTGATGGGTGAGTGAATGTTTCTCCTCAACGCATTCAACGGTTCGAGATAGGTTGTATTACTATAGCGAATAGTATTATATATGATAGTTAATTACTTTTATTATTATAAGATAAAATGACCAAGTGGAACGTCTGGTCGTGTAAGTGGCTGATGCGGTCACGGATGAACGATATCCCCGCGTCTAGACGTTCTTAGTAATCAGAGTGTAACCAATGAAAAACAAACTACTTGATGTCCTTCAGAGCAGTAATTCCGACCAAACTGAACAGAACATTCACCAGCAGTCCGAAGAAAAAAATGCCATCGACGCACACGCTGATGCACTCCTACAGAGAGTGAATGATGCGGGGTCATGTGGTGGTTGCTTAGAGACGGCCAAAGCAGCAGGAGAGGAGCGGAATAATCCTAGTAGTCGTCGTCAACTACTTGCTAGTAGTGGAACAGCAATCGCAGCATTGATTGCAGCAGGCAGCTTTCCAGGAGCGGCTTCTAGTAGCTCTGATGACCTTCCTGATGAGTATACGATTGTTCCGGACAATGAAGGAGAGGGATCATTTGTCAAGAATGAGGAAAACGATGAACTAGTTGGGTATGTGGAAGAAGAGGAAGGTGATGTGTCGGCACAAAGACCAACAGTAGACGGATACTACTGCACTGGCAGTATCGATCTTGACTGCGCTGAGGATGTTGCTGAAAATGCTGGACTCACCTGCTCAGCATGTGCTATTGCACCCACACTTGCTTCGTGCGTTCCCTGTGTAGGATATGCGGCTATCAATGGATCGTTAGGGCGTGGACGGTGTTGTTCAGGAGGCGAATGGGAGCGTCTGAGTAGTTAGAAAATTGTTATAATGAGTAATTTATTGTATAGGATAATACCTTAGTTTCCATATTTTTTAATCATATATTTGTTGCCCACAATAAATACAAGAATACCAAATGCAAATGCTATGAGGGTATTGATATTTCCTGGAACTGAGTTAGCTATAGCTACTACTCCTGCCCCTATTGCAATACCACCGTAATACACATATCTGATTTTGTTGTTGAGGTTCATATTCAAGACTTTTAGCAAAATCATTCCTCTTCTTATTTAATTGTTGTCTACTGTAGGAGTCCTATGACGCGTTCGCGCCGGTCGGCCACCGTGACGCAACGGTATTTGCCACCCATCCACCGACACGACCACATCCCGGGCCGAATATAGAGGCGACGCATAGACCCAGCTCACTAACAAGACTCAGAATCTGCTACCAATAGAGAAAAACCTGAGCGATCTAAGCATCAGGTAATGGGTATTCAAACAACGGAGATTGATTCACTAGCGACTATAAGAGCAGTAGGCGTCTGCCTTCTGATTGGATTCGCTGGGTTTGGAGTCGGAACATTATTTATGCTTCTTACCAGCAACGCTCTCTTACTATTCGGCTTTAGCGTTTTTGACCAACCGAGTCTACGGATTGTTATCAGTACGGTCACCCTCCAAGGGCTTGGTTTCGGCTCGGTCGCGCTAATCTATATCTCGACTCGCAACGAGGGGATTGATTTTCTTCTTCTTGACTATCCCAAATTTCGGACCTTGGTTGGATCGGCGGTGGACTCTTCATGCTATTCGCTATTTTAATCACAAATCACTTCTATTAGTGGGACCCGGCGAAGAATTACTCTTTCGAGGCGTCATTCAACAGATCTTACGACTCCGGCTCGGTATTCTTCTCGGAATTGTTATTGCTAGTCTCATTTTTGCGCTTGCCCATCTCGGCTCGCTCACTGGTGAAGGACTAATTTTAACACTCATTACCTACTTGGCTCTGAGCGTCGTACTCGGCGCGAGCTATGAGTATAGTGGCAACCTCGTAGTGCCCGCGACAGTCCATGGATTATTCAATGCAATCCAGTTTGAGATCATTTATTGGGTAGCTACAACTGAAGCCCCTGCCGTGACAACACTACTACTTCTCATATAAAAGCGATGCGGCGCTGGGACCTCAAAGGCGAGACTACCCCGCGCCGAGCACTCCTCGCGGTGGGCCTCACTACTCGTCGCTGCGCTTCTCTGAACGACTGTGGTCGCTCTCGCCCTCGGAGGTGTCAGCCTATGACTCTTACTGATTTAAGACCCCGAATTCGAGGGTGTCGTACAACGGTTCTCATACCCGTATTCTCTGCTTCCTCTGTTCACTCCATACGAATGTGCATGGTCAGACTGTGGAGAAGCCTCTCCAAATCTTGTTAACACCGCCTATTTTCTGTTCACATATAGGGGTCAGAGAAACCCTTAGAGAGGCCGGTAACCTTCTGGACGGTGACGAAATGGCCGATCAGAAAGAGACAATATTTATGAGCATTTGGATTCTTATCACTGCCCCCATTGGACTACCTTGTATATTACCGTGTTTTCAATAATTGGGCTTTAGTGTCCTTCCCAGCCCCTCTACTGCTCGAGATCTCCCCTTCTATCCACCACACGAGTTTTGACAAGTAGTATTAATATTATGTGTTGTGCCGTTACCTGCTTAGCTTGTATGTAAGGGTTGGTGCTAACTTCAGTTCCCAGCTAAGAGAGATGAAGCAGCTGTTCGGTAGATGTGCGAATTGGTCGAAGTCTTGTGAGGGCGATTTATCGCATATTAGTGGAAAGTGTTATACTCATTTAGTAAGGGTATGTTTACACAATGTCGGACTTACCCTTTATTGGGAGAGAAGATGAACGGTCTCAGAAAATTGGAGGGCGGGCCTCGATGTGGGCATATATAGCCCTTTCAGCACTGCTTTTAGCGATTATCGTCATGCACGTTGTTGAGAACGGGTTCACGAATCTTGGAGCTATCAGTCTCGAGATCACTGGTTTCGTTCTCGGATGGGTCGTCTACTTCGGGATGGGGCTGTACTACACCCGAGCGATGTAAGCGATGAAAAATGACCTCAAAGTACGACGAGCGAGACACGACTTGACACAGAGTGACCTTGCAGAAGCCGTTGATGTATCTCGGCAGACGATTAGTGCGATTGAAGCAGGTCGCTATAATCCAAGTCTCGAACTTGCCTTTCACCTTGCAGAATACTTTGATTGCTCTATTGAGGACATCTTTGAACCGCCTACGACTGAGGAAGGGCCCCAATTGTAATGCTCATCTTCTGTATGTAGCGGTTAGTGCTGTCTTCATTTCCTAGCTAGGAGGGATGAAGCACCTGTTACGTAGAGATGCAATTCTACCAGTCAGTTCACTAGGGACAGGTACGGAATCTATATCTTGTGAATGGTTTCACAACACACGTTCTACGGTATCAACACTAACGAATCTCTGCGAGGGTATTGATTGAGGTCCCCTATTACACAAAAAGTAAGTGACCACAATCAGATGATATGAGCATGACTATCGTGGACAGAGACTCTCCCCTTGCGATCGCTATGTGGGATTTCTCATGGCTAGAGCGCCATTACGAGGGTGGAGCGTACAGCGATTGGGGACAAATCCTCGACGAACTCACAGTTCGGGGTTACAATGCGTTGCGTATCGACCCGTATCCACATTTAGTTTCGATAGACCCGTACAGAGAATGGACTCTGCCGCCTGCTTTCGATGCTGGTGACTGGGGAGCGTCAACGACCGCTCAGGTTCAGGTCCTCCCCGCGCTCGTTGAGTTCTTAGAGAAGTGCGAAGATCGGGACATCTCTGTCGCGCTTTCTTCGTGGTTTCGAGAGGATTCAACGAACGCTCGGCGTGGGATACATGCTCCGCGAGATCTGGCAACCGTCTGGATCGACCTGCTGGACGAGATAGCAGAGGCCGGGTTGCTCGATACAATTGCCTGGGTTGATCTCTGTAATGAGTTCCCGCATCCCGACTGGGCACCATACTTCAACAGGCCGGAGGATGACCACTCCACTAGTCGTCGCTCCCCAGCGTCTCGTCGATGGGTCTCAGAATCAATCGCAGCCGTCCGCGATGCGTATCCCGGGCAGGCGTATTGTGTTTCTGAAACCGCAGGACCGGGAAAATCTTGGGGCGAGAGCCGGAACCGGAGATGGATCTGATCGACACGCATCTCTGGTTGATGAACACTAGTGACTTCTTTGACTGGTCCCACGATATCGACTCAGAGGAACATTATGAGTGGCTTGCAACGGAGGGAGAAAACCGCTATCGGGAGAATGTAGAGAATTGGGAGAACCAACTTCGGGCCGAAATCGAAGCAGCTGCCGAATGGGCTCGAAGTACTGGCCTCCCACTGGCGACGACGGAATCGTGGGCAGTAATCCACTACACGGATCGGCCCGGATTGGACTGGGAGTGGGTCAAAGAACTCTGTGCGGTCGGGACACGAGCGGCAGCTGCAACCGGCCAATGGACTGCACTCTCTACGAGCAACTTCTGTGGCCCACAGTTTCGCGGTATGTGGGAAGACATCGAATGGCACCAAGAGTTGACCACTACCGTAAAGAATGCAAGTGTCAACTATTGATAGCTACGTAGGAAAGTCCCAATCGTCACCGCTATGGGCAGCACGACATTCTGATAGGAACCGGAGACTGTTCACCCAGTTCGGTACAGCATTGCACTGTATGTAACGCTGGGTATCTCTAATAGTTCGTCTGTAGGGCATTTCAACAGAGCCACCTCATAGGAAGCGGTAGTGCATGAGCCCAAGTCGTTTCGAGTCCGGAAAACCAGCAAGAGATATACTCTTATTCCTGTATTGGATACAGAGACATTATGTGTTCTACCGGAGGGCATCTAGCTATGACTGACCGTCTTGACCGGCTTGGGGTCGATCTCGTTCTCAGACTTGGCGAGCAGAACACACCACGGCCATGTGTGACCGATGACTGTGAGCACGATGCCGACTACTACGTATTGAGTGATGACGTACTCTCAGAATACACCTGCGAACAGCACCTCGAGGAGACTGTCGAGCGGGCACAGGCCTGAACTCTATTCCACCCCATACGAGTTAGCTCACCACTAGCCAATCGCATACTGGCAACGCTGAACCACTCACTACGCTACTAAAGATCGAGTTACTTCATGGCATTCCAGTAGTAAGACAACTGGAACGATAGATCGTCGTGCGAATGGCGTTCTACAGATACTCGATAAGTGCGTCTCGAGCGCGGTCCGTAAGAACTGTTGGGAGGCGTCCTTGCCAGTGATCAATATCGCTTTGTGCAAGTGATTGAACGCCCCATGGAACAATCCGACTAGAACGGGGTGTCCCACCATGAACCCAGGCATCGTCAGGGATCTCGAGTAACCCGTCTAACCACGAGCGTGTCGTGAGAGTAAGCGCGATATACTGTTCTCCGTGAAATGGTTTGCCGTCGTGATTCGAGAGAATAAGCCAGGGGCGAGCCGTTTCTGGTCCTTTGAATGGGTCGGCCCCATAGACGACGTCGCCCGGCTCATAGATAGGGGCGGGTGACTCAGTCACGAAGTGTTTGTATCGGTATCGTTGTCTGACTGGTGGCTTGGATGTGGTTCAGCCGGTGCGTGTGCTTCCCAGTCGTCTTTTGCTTCTGCTCCGAGTTGGTCGTTGAACAATTGGGTTGCACGCTCATAGTCCGCTGAACTCTGCAAGCGATTGGAGTCGCTCGTCAGTGCCCAGTAGGCGGACTTGTGTTCGACGAGCTCTCGGGATTTCAGACGAGTCAACGCTGTGCTTACTGTATCCGGTTCGAGATCGAGCTGTCGAGCGATCTCTGTGGCTTTGAACGCTCGATCTTGGTGAGCAGTAAGGAAGGCGAGGACTTGGTCCGGGACCGAGACGTCTCGCAGTTCGTCTTCGGTCGCGCGTTCGAACGTCTCGCGATCGATCGACATTGCTGGTCTCTCTAATGGTATACTGTCGGGACCGATATGAACGTTCTGACTGGAGTACCAGAACAAGAGAGAAGAGCCATGATGGACCGTGATGGCAATGAAACACCTAAATACTCTATCGAAGAGAGGTATTTTGGTGAACATGATCCAGAGGCATGGTACGATTCCTAGATAGAAGAACTGGCTTTGGGTATGAGAGCAAGAGCAGGAAGAGATGCGCTCTACTATAACAAGTAATTCTCTACAGTATAACCGATATCCCTCCCCTCAATAAGCGGGTTTGCTATGTCTGTGATCCTACTGTTGACACTCGCGAAACGCTATTCTCGTCGCTGTATCTGTGCCCGTACGTCTTCGGCCGGTTGAAGGGTTGTCCCCGGAGCGAGTTCAGGTGTTGCACTCGAGAGCAATTCAAATTCGATCTCCTGGAGTAGGATTGGTAGTACGAGCTTCAGCTCCATCATGGCAAACCGCATCCCAATACAGTGACGAGGCCCTCCCCCGAACGGAAAGTACGCGTACTCCGGTAGCTCATTTTCAAGCTCGTTAGTCCATCGGTCAGGAATAAACGATTCTGGTGACTCGTAGAATCGCGGGTCGCGGTGCAGCCTGTACTGAGGGATTGTGATTGCTGTTCCCTCTGGAATACGATATCCGCCGAGTTCGAGATCGTCGGTAGCTTTGCGAAAGACCGCAAATGCAGGAGGATATAGCCGCAGAGATTCGGTTAGAACCCGATCGGTGACTGTAAGCTGTGGTATATCATGCGGTGTCGGATTGGCGCTGCCGAGAACGCTATTCCATTCGCTCCGAAGCTGTTGACGCACCCTTGGATTCTGTGTCAACAACAGCACTGTGTATGTCAGTGCGAGAGAAGTGGTTTCGTGTCCGGCAAAAAGGAACGTCAGCAGTTGATCGCGCAGTTCCTCGTCAGAATGTTGATAGCCTTCAGTTCCTTCTGCTGAGAGGAGCAACGAGAGAAGGTCATCACGATCCGTGAGATTATCGGCCCTGCGCCGTTCCTTGATTACAGTATCGACAATTGCTTCGAATTTATCCATAGCCGTCTCGTATTGGCGCTGCAGTGGCGTTGGTATCCAGGATGGAAGGAAAATTGAGAGATTGCGTGGGTCCGACCGCTCATTGATTGCTCTGGCCACTTGAGTGACTGCCTCACTTCGTCTACCCATATCGAAATCGAACAGAGTCTGAGTAAGAATATCGAGTGTCAAATCGGAAAACGCCGTATTGAGTGCTATATTTTCGTTAGTGTCCCACGAATCTACGTGTACAGTAGCTACATCAGTCATTATCGCACCGTACTGCTCGATGTGATCAAGCGTAAACGCGTTTTGGAGCAATGTCCGTTGCTTGCGCCACTGCTCACCTTCGCTGCACAGTACACCTTCCGACGCAAATTGGTTGCTGTTTCCACTGAAATCGTTGAATTGGAATTTCTCAACTGAGTCCGAGTCCGTCACTAACAACTGCTCGACATACTCCGGATGGAGTACTAGTGTAAAGGGAACTCCCCCAAGCTCGTATCGAACAAGATCACCGTACTCAGCTGCTCGTTCAAAGAAAGCGAGCGGGTCATTTGCCACCTGGAGTGTATTACCGATAAGTGGCCATCCATCCGGCCCTGGTGGAACATCTGCCTGCGTAACTGATTGTTGGACTCCAGATCCATCCTGTGTGGGTGACGCCATAACAGTCTATAGTTCGTAGTCGATGAGTAAGCCGATTTAGGCGTACTGGCTAGTGGCTTTATATTCGTTGCACTCAAGGACAGACTGAACCTCGCATCAACTACTTCGTCATAGAAAACACCTCGTATGAAATACTGTGACCTTCACCTTTATCAACCGGATCAGGTCCTCCATCCCATGCAGGAATTTATTCGCCATGAGGATGTCGTACTGTATGATGAACTATTAGCGTGGAATCTGCAGGGAGAGCATTCAGTTGAGTATGTGCTTTTTTACGTCGAAGTAACCGACCCGAGCCGCTATCGCAGAGCGATAGCGGATGTCAACTCTATCCAATGGTACCGTATTTCTTTGATCGATGAAAACTCTCTGTACGTTTTTGTGTGCCAAGAGACGCGAGAAGAGGATCTCATGTTTCGACGTGCATTTTGGGATTTAGAGCTCATCGTTGTTCCCCCAATCATCTATGACGAAGATGCTGCGATGCAGATAACTGTCATCGGGCAAGGCGAGGATCTCAAGACACTCATTGAGGAAATGCCCGGTAGTATCGAAGTGACGATTGAGGAAGTTGGCCAGTATGATCGTCGTCATGCGCGAATCGCTGGCGCACTCACTGATCGGCAGTTCGAAGCCCTCAAAGTCGCTGTTGAACATGGATATTACGAAATCCCACGACAAACATCGTTAGTGACAGTAGCTGCGGAATTAGACTGTGCGGAGAGTACAGCTTCTACTCATCTTCGGAAAGCAGAAGCCACAATCATGTCACAGGTTGTGAAACGATAAAGAAGCATTGGGCCCTCTCACCCGTTATATAACGACTTCACGATAGAGATCCCGAGTGTTACCAATGACAAGAGAAGTTTTATAATCATCGAATATAGCGTTACGAACGGATACATAACCATGCTCGGACCCATCACCGACTTCAATCGACGCTAGGTCCGGTCACGGTTGGGCACTCCCCGATGGCCGGGTTCACGCGTTGATTTCATCAATGCACGCACCATCCGGCCGCATTTTCGACGTCTCATCGCGCCATTCTCTCCCCTCTCCAGTATAGTGGGGAGCGTCTGGCGTGAGTTACAACGGCCACAACGCTAAGTCAGCACTGTAGAGACGGTACTGACTTGCCGTTCGTGGTTGGTCGCGTCTTCTGGGCGGTCGGTACCTAACCACAGCAAGCGCTCGGGGCCCAGGGAGACATCTCTCTGTCGTACTCGAGCATCAATCTAACATCCAATGCAACGACCCCGGCCGCAAGTGGAACTGGACCACGAACAACGACGCCAGCGCGAACGCCTCGTCCACCAGCCCTCGGTAATCACAGTCAGCGTGGCGGTTGTCGCCGTCGCTGTCACACTGTACACTACCGTCGGCATTCTGGCCATTGTAGTTATGACTGGTGTGGCTGTTGGTGTTTACGCTATTTTGTGAGTACTCATAAGCCTCCTACCGCTGCGCTTGATTTGCACCGTTCTGACACAGACGACTCACCACTCATTTTCGACCGATGACGTTTCAAACTCGCAGTGACAGTCCATGCAGGAGACGACGATCTGCCGGTCGTCATTCAACATGCTTGTACCTCTGTCCCGGTACAATGAGGACAGTTCGTAAGAACTCGAGCGGTTTAGCAGGCTGGGTACACAAACTCGAGCCTGTCGTCTTCAGATATCATCTGCATAGGAGTGTGATCGCACTGAGGACAACAAAGGGGAGTCTACCCCGAGCCTCCTTTACCGACGTAAACCTGTGTAGTGGAAATAATTTTATACTCTTCGCACGACAATTGAGCTGTCTTCTCTCGGCCGTAGCCACAGCACTCAGTTCCGAACGGCCGTTGGCCACGCGTTACGTGGCTCACACCATGAACCACGATCTACACGAGACGCTCACTGCACAGTTCTCAACCTACCACGTCCTCGATCAACTCCATGCTGTTCCTCCCCATGGAGTGTACGAGATCGTCGTTGAGGGGCAGCACGCGGTCTATAAATGTTCCACGGACCCAACCGGGAAGGCAGAGATAGAAGGTCGCATTACGGCACTCATCGGAGAACATACTACTATTCCAGTACCGGAGATTCTCTCGGTAGGAGACGATCACTATATTGCTGCCTGGCACCCCGACGCACCCGCTCCATATAACGGACAAGCAGTCGACAATAACTGGAGCTACGCAGCCGGTCGTCTTCTCGCAACACTACATAACGAGACTCCCCCCTTCTTCGAGAACTATGGTCGTTTCGCGCCTACAGAAAACGGGATTTCAGTCGTCGGTAGCACAGAATGGCAGACCGCTGCAATAGAGTACATCCAGCGTCACCAACCGATCCTCGCGAAGTACGGCCACGGCGATATAGCGGATGCAGTCATTAACGTCTTTACTGACCGACCTGGCGCTTTCGATGGAGCCGGTGGGGTTGTGTGTTGTCATGGGTGGGCCACTCCCGACCATGTTGCTGTCGACGATGGAGAGGCGGTTTGCGTTCTTGACTTCGAGCATACGATTGCAGCGCCCGGTGAGTTCAATTACTGGCGAACGGTGCTTCCAACGTTTCGCAACGAGCCAATACCCGAGAAGCGTTTCACACCGGTTACACTGAATACCGATCGCTAGCAGATGGTTTTGAGCGACGTGCGCCGTTCTACGTTCTCATGAACGAGATCTATTATTTCGAGTCTCTGTACGTGCAGAACCAGCATGGAAGGCAGGAGACAGAGATGCGTGCTCAGCGACTCCGAGAGAGTATCGGTAAGCGAATTGAAGAGCTCTCGCAATAACCTCTAATACTCACAACAATGAGCAGAGACTATTAGGCATAGATGAGACTCTATTAGATGCATCCGCGCGTTCCCATCATTTCTCCGTGGGCTCCGGATCATGCTTTGTTTAGGTTTGTGTGAAGTAAAGAATCACCACCCATTCACGATTGGATAGAGATTATCCTGCAAGAGTTATTGAAAACAAACGTTGCTAATTGGTCTGAACTGAGTATTTGTCTAAAGGTGAATGTTCAATAACCGGTAGCCACAATAAACGAACAACGTGCCGACGCTCCTCCACTATCTCAACGAGTTTGAATAAGTCGACCAAATCAAAAAGCCGTAAAGTAGGTCGTGAGAAACAGTATTGCATTGTAAAGTCCGTGAGCCAGTATTGGCAAAGACAGATTCTCAAACCGCTCGTAAAGGGCACCCATTACTAAACCGAGTGAAAACGGCACAAGACTCAACAAGACGACGGCTGCGACTCCGCCAGTGTATCCGATTGCGTGTGGAAGAACAAACAGCAGGGACGCAGTAACAATTGCAGCGGGTGTTCCCATGCTTTGGGAGAGTCTGCCCTGAACGACGCCCCGAAAGAGATACTCTTCAGCGGGCCCGATGAGAACCACTGACAGAACCACCAAGATGAGGACCATCTCCGGGCTCCCCGTAAGCAGCTGTTGATCAACGCGTCCGTATTGGATCCCTGTTGTGGAGCTTATAATCTCGATTATGATGGGGATGGCAAGCATACCGATTGCGCTTGCTACAATCCAGACAGCCTGATACTTAGTCGGTATTTTAATTGGTATCGTTTTGTTGAGCCATCGTTGCGCATAGATCCAGCCAGTGATAGCGTACCCAGCTTGCGAGAGGACAAACAGCGCGGTTAACGCGACGAGACTTGTTCCTCCGAGGAGAAGCGCTGGAACAGAAAGAATACCACCCAAAACCGTCCCACCAATCACCAAGAGAAGTCCAACTATAATAGCACGAAAACGACCTGTCCAACTATCTGGTGAACTTGGACCTGGTTGTTCGCTCGGTTGCTGAACGGTAGACATACAATTTACTCAATAGATTAATTAGATATAACTACCGATGTATCTCAGATCGATTTTGTCAGCTTGCTCTTGTAAACGGATGTGAGGATCCCTATGAGTGATCCAGTTGGATTTCTCATAGAATACACCGACCAGTATATGATCTTTCATCTTTCCTACAATTCAAACATGGATTCTTAATATTACACTGATTACACCAGATTGGTGGACGATACCGCTCTTCACTCACTCATCGAGAATGAAGCTAGTCGGCAAGAGCTAACAGCAATGATGTCGTCCTCGGAGTACGTTTTGCCACTCTGTTTCTCGTAGCAAACGCTTGCCTGGTCGCAGGCCTCAATCCACCCAATCCGATTTGAGATATACCTGCCACTAATGCATCCTCGCCTAGGCGGCGTACTCCTTGTACCAGAACTCGGCTAGATCGATTCGTCATGCATAGTTATCTGCGAAATTTAGACCATCGATTGATTCCAATGTTCAGCTCATATGTGAAAATTATCTATCTGACCTCAGACGACGAGAGGTTTGAGTGCTGGCGCCATATTATGTGGCAATGCGGTTTATTGACATCACCGTAGAACCCGATCCATCATCGCAATCGATACTGACCCGTAGGCTCATCGACAGCAATGCTGTCGTTCACGAAGAGCTGTTGAACTGGCGAATGAGTGATGACTTTGTACTTAATTTGCTTTCGTTTGTCCACGGAGACCCGGAGGTTTACGCTGCTATACACGCTGAGGCTCCAGATGTCCTTGTACACGAGATCCGCGCTGTCGACGACGACCAGTTCTACGCCTACGTCCAGCAAGCAGGCAATCACACGGCATCGTGGTGGACAGCGTTCCTTGCACACGACTTTATCCATGTCCCACCGGTCGTGCTTGAGAACGGTATCACCAGGATCACCCTACTTGGTGAAGTCGACGAACTTCGGGATGTCGTCGCAGACCTAAGCAAGGAAGTCACCGTCGAGATTGATGCTATCGGCGACTACCATGGACAGGGGCGGCGTATCACAGACCGGCTCACGACCCGCCAATACCGAGCCCTCCGTGTTGCTGCTGACTGTGGCTACTACGCAGTACCTCGTGAGGGATCGCTCGCCGATATTGCTGCCGAACTCAACTGCACCGAGAGCACAGCCTCTGACCTTCTCCGACGGGCCGAGCGCGAGATCGTTGATGCGATCCTCGGGACGTAACCAGCAACTGCGGAACGGGCGTTGTGACGCCTCCTTCACATCATAATCCAGCTCAAGATAACATAGGCATAGACGTTGTTGAGAAGGTGGAGTAGCCATGCGCCAGCGAGGTTATCGAAGCGGAATCGGAGAATCGTCGGAAGGACAGCCCAAGCGAAGATGGCGAAAACGCCGGCGATACCAAGCGCGAAGACGTGATATCCCGCGAAGACGGCGACGGAGCCGGCCCCAGCGGCAAGTACCGACCAACCACGGTCACGCAGCACGCCGATCAGTGCGCCGCGATAGATCAATTCCTCGGCCAATGGAGCGACGATAATCGCACCGAAAACGACCCCGAATAACGTCACGGGGTCTGTTAGATCATAGGTGTAAAAGACGACGGGGTCGAAGCCGAAAAGTCCAGCGACCCACTCACCGAGGAGGAACGCACCTATCCCGACCGGAAAGAGTGCGACTGCTAAAATGAGCTCCGCTTGGCAAGGTCTGCGGAGTGGAAACGCCGCTGCTCGCTCGGCGGCATCAAGCCTCCACCACAGCACCCCAATAGAAAGCAGGAGACCCACGCCGGTCGCCCCGTAGACAAGGCCGGTCGGGGGATCCGTTCCTTGCTCCCCGATCATCGCGAAGTATGCTGCAATGGCACCAAAGGTGATGGCGAGTGTAAGCACCCCTACCCCAAGCGTCAGTAGGAGACGGTTTTCGAGGAGCGATTTGTCCGACCGGGCTGTCCCATCATCGACAACGGTGTGGAATAAATCCAGCTGCATACGCAAGGGTTCCGCTGGAGAAGTGTTGAAAATGTTTCCTGCACAATTCGATCTTTTATATCCCCGAAGGTTTGTCCGAGAATCAATTCTGAGCCGAATGTTACGCCTTTAGAATCGGGGGGTTAGCTAGATCGGTTGTTTATGCAGTTAAAATTACAATATTTTTGTAAATATGGTAGTAAAATGCCGTACTTGTAGATAGAAACGAACTAAGTGATACACTGATTATGTGAGTGTCGACATAGGTCAGATATTGACAATCATGGTGCTACAATCATTATCGAACAGGTGGGATACTAATTAGTAGGGTGTTGCATATAGGCTAATTAGACTGTATGAAAGGCCATGAACCACCGAATGCACTCCTTGAGCTTCCTCCAAGTGCAAAACTAGTATATACAATCCTTGGTGAAAAGGGAGCTCTCACACAACAGGAGATCGTTTCGGAATCGTATCTTCCTGTCCGGACAGTGCGAAATGCGCTTACACGACTTGAAGGTATAGAGCTAATTACAGAATCAGTGGGGGCCTGTGATGCACGGAAGCGGTACTATCGTCTTCGGTCTGCTGAATCGGCACCGAGTACTAATCATCACTAAGTGTGGTGCAAGCGAACAATTGAATGGGTGATGCAATCGCCGAGTCGTGGTTAGGTAGGAGTGCAGTTAAGCCTAAATACGTCGGCGAGTATTAGATGGCGTGTGAGGGATCGGTAGCTGTCTCCAGTGACTATCCAGATACACGAAGAGTTTGAGCATTTCACGAATCGAATACGAGGCGGCATACCACCCTGGATAGCCGTCCTCAAGCGTTTCAACCTGAAGCGTGAGATCGGTGAGTACTATTCAGATACAAAATAAATCAAAGAAAAATTCACTCAGGAGGCTCTGTTGAAACTCTCTTCACGTCTCGCGATTTGCTGAGAGGCTAGTTTCCAATTGGATCTGCAAAAACCGATTGAAGGGCTGTTCTTCTCAATGTCAACTCTGAAGGATTTCAACAAAGCCACTCAGGATAGATCGCCAGTGATGGAAAGTAGGTCTCATTTCATTGGTAGTCATCGCGATTCTCAAGTTCGCTATGTACTGCTCGCATCCCCAATTCGTAGCTTTTCACCCCCAATCCGGCAACCTGACCAATGCACTTCGGTGCAATGATAGATCGGTCGCGCCACTCAATATCTTCTCCTCGATTGTGAATATTCGAGATATGAACTTCCACAATAGGGTACTCAACCAGACTTACAGCGTCCCGTATTGCGACGCTGTAATGCGTCCATGCCGCGGGATTCAATACGACTCCATCTGCATCCGCGTTGTGGATCCAGTCGATCATCTCACCTTCATAGTTTGTCTGATACAGGTCCCATTCGACTGAGAGTTTGTCAGCTGTACGTTCAATTGATTGTTGAATCATCTCGTTCGTTATACCATAGTGCTCCGGTGATCGATTGCCGATCTGGTTCAGATTTGGTCCATTGTATACATCGATGTGCATCTGTTAGATATTGTATACAGTATGGCAATAACTATGTTGGAATGATTCTCTTTCCTTGATATATTGTAGAGCGATCAAATCACCCAACTATAAATGAAAGAAAGAACAGGACTGCAGGCCACTACAATTCCGAGTAGTGTCGGTGTGAACTGTCCAGAGCCCCATTCCATCTAAGGTTAGTTCACAGTCTGATTGTACTGGGTATTGATAGTTTGAGCTACCAGACAGGGACAACCGTCACTAGTGGGACGATGACCCAAAATCATACTCGCTTCCTCTGGGCGAACCACCGTCTGAAAGATCCAATAATTACATCATTTCTTTATTAGAATGCAACAGAATGGTCGACGCTACGGGAGAAATGATCGGCCGGGTTGTTCGCGCCGTCGAATCGTGTGGAGGGATCGCCGCGTCCAGCAATGTTCCCTCCTCCTACCCAGGTGTCCCAAACAGGTTCCAGTAGTACAGTAGCCAGCAGGTGACTGCTGTCGATACAGCAAGCATCCCGTAGGCAATCAGCGACCGTCGACGCCACAAGCCGTGACGCCACGCCACCGCTGCCGACCCGATCGAAACACCCATCACCAGCGTGGCGATCGGGGGGACAACCAGCAACAGCCGGTACCATAAGGGCGGTTCCGAAAGCAGCGTCGGATCGAACACCAACCCAGCGCCGAAACCGACGACGAACGTCACGACGAGCCCCGCGGCAATGAGAATCGTTCGACGCGCGACCGTCGGAGACTCAAGCCATGCCACCAGTCGGCCGCTGGCAATCCGGTTTCCGGTTCTTCCCGCTGCATTGCTCTCGCTTTCCCCCGAAGACGCCGTGGTTTCGGTGCTCTTGATCGCCATCCCGTCCTCCGGAACGCTTTCGACTCCGTCTTCTCTCGAGTCGTCACCCTCGCTGCTACGGAACCGGCGCACACCAGCGGCAAGCGGCGGACCAATAGCGCCACCGAGGATCCCAAGGGCCGATCCCGCGCCTAACACACCGTGGAGCGCTGCCGATTCGGTCCACGACCGGCGCTCGAACGCCTGATGCCCTACGTACAGCCGGGAGAGGTCCTCGGAGAACGCGAGGGTCTCCTGTCCCTCTGCCTCGTCGAACACTAACGATTCGCGTTGGATCCACCGTGTCGATTCGCCCCCGATTTCGGTTATCAGATAGTTGTCGGTGATCGCGACATCGATTTCGCCGGCCTGAAGCGTCGTAAACAGCTTCGAATGGGAGGTGTCCGCGATTCGGAGCCCGCGATACGTCCCGGCGAGTTCATCTGCGTGGTCCGGTCGACCGCTTGGTTCTCGATCCGGCGTCTCGACTGCCCCGATACTCTCGTCGAGGACGGCATCGACCAACTCGTTTGCTGCCTCTGCGCCGGCATCGGTGTTGTACGAGACGAACAGGCCAAGGTCGGCTTCAGGGACCAATACGAGGTGGCTGTAGAACGATCCGGGAATCGCGCCGTTGTGCCAGAGCGTCCGAACACCCCCGTGAGTCCTCTCGATCCAGCCGAATCCGACACCGTCGACTGTCGGATGATGGGTGAACCACTGCTCTTGCATCCGCGTCACGACATCGAGCGAAAGCCCCTGCTCGCCGAGCGCCGTATCTGCTATGTGCGCACGCATGAACTGTCCCATGTCTCTCGCGCTGGCGGTCATCGAACCGGCCGGCCAGAGTTCTACGCCGAGTCCCGGTGCTGCTGTCGGTGATCCGGTGAGTGCCGTATATCCCTGCGTTGCGGGCGGATCGGCCGGTTGTGTGACCGATGCCGTGTCCATTCCCAGGGGGTCGAATACGTGCTCGCGGATATAGGCATCAAGCTCCTGTCCGGCGGCGTTGGCGACGATTTGTCCCGCCAGCGCCGTCCCATAGTTCGAATACGAGAGTACTTCGCCGGGGGACCGGATGCGGGCTGGCTGTTCCGCATCAAGCACGTCGACCAGCGGGCGCCGTTCCTCGGGATCGCTCACCCACAGCCCCTGATTACGTTCTTCGAACCCGGCTGTGTGGGTTGCCAGGTCGGCCATTGTGATCGGCTCGTCGTCAGGGATCGAGACCGAGTCCAGATACGTTCGGACGTCTTCGTCGGGATCGATCGTACCCGCGTCGATCAGTTGCATGGCGGCGGTCCAGATAATCGGCTTGGTAACCGACCCGATCCGGAACAGTGTCGTCTCGTCAACGGGCTCGCCGTCGTCCGGCGTGATCCGGCCATAGCCCTTCGTCAGCACGACCGCATCACCGTGGGTGACCGCGACCGTCGCGCCTACAATGTCGCCCTCGTCGACGGCGTCGGCCATCTGCCTGTCGATCAGTGCCTCGATATCGGCGGGTGAGACGTCGTGTTCGGCGGGCGCGTCAGACGATTGATCACGAGCCGATGCCGCCTTGCCGTTGGTCCGGGGTGTGTCGGCCCCGCTTGCAGCGATCCCGGTGTAACTCGCGGCAGCGAGCGCTCCAACCCCGGCAAGGACGCTCCTACGGCTCGGATGGCAAAGAGCACGTTGCTGGAAAGTGGGGCGGTCGGGACTGTAATCGAACTCATGTGTGCGGTCAGTCATGGGAATCCGGATCAAATATGTCTTCGATCGCACAGTCGTACTGGCGAGCGAGCTTGAATGCCAGCTCCAGCGACGGATCGTACCGCCCGCGTTCGATCGCGTTGATGCTCTGTCGAGTGACATCGACCGCAGCTGCCAGATCCGCCTGGCTGTCGCCGTCTCGCTCCCGGCGTTCTCGGAGGTCGTTTTTCATGTTCGGTTTCGGAGGACGGTGTAGACCACGCCGAAAACGGCGTAGACGGCGACCAGCATCCACATCGCCCCATCGAAGGCAGCCGGGAGCGTGACAACGCCCCCTTCCTCGAGCATAATCCCACCTGGCGCTCCAAGCACCAGTACGAAAGCGAACACGCTGAGCGTGTAGTCGCTCGCTTTGCGCTCGATGGCGGTATCGCGTTCGTCGTATAGCGTCACCGAGCTGAATTGCCATACGCCTAACATCCCAAAGAAACCGGCCCAGTAGATTAGGACCCCGATCAGATACTGATCGAGGAACGAACCGATCAGGAGCCCGACGATACCGACGGCCAGACAGCCAAACATCAAACGCTTGTACCGACGTCGTGTTGCGATTCTGTGCTTCGTTGAGCGGTTGGCTTCGGTCATGGTTGGGTGGAAAGTTCCCTTTCCGTAAAGCGTGCTTTCCAGTAAAGCATACTTTACAGTCCTATTTATACATTTCCCACGGTTGACGAACGGCGCCCCCATTCGATCGCGGCCATTCTGAGGGGGCGAGTCACTGACTTCTTTACTGACTTGGTGGAAATTCTGCTAGCCCATGAGAGTGTGAACCCTCATTGGTCTTCAACAAAGCCTCAGCAGTCGGTTGGATGGTAGTAGCGAGCTGCTCTTGGAGGATCGATCGTTGCTGAGGGACCTTCTGAATTACACAATCTACTAATTGACACCGCAACAGGCGAAATTACTGCACTGCTCGACTGGGGATATACGCTGGCTGTGCCAGCAACGTTTAATTTCGAGTTCGCCGTCTATCTCTTCAGTGGGGCGTTCTTAGCGGGTCTTCTCGATGGGGCGGATCGACGGCCCATGGTGTGCGAAGCGATGCTGAAGACATATCGAACGGAAGCACTGGACCGGGTTGACGCACTCGCGACTCCAGAGCCGCTCTATGAAGCACTGGCAATGACCCGCATTATGAAGGAGTTCCACCATCTCGATGTCCCTGATGAACATGAGCCAGCTGCAATGGCTCGCATAAGTAGCGATCTGTAGACCCTCTTCACTTGATTCACTCACCGTATCTTCGTTTAGAATGGTTCCAGAAACTCGACTGTCCACGTATTCCAATGGAGCGAGGGACTTTTACGCAGTTGAGTTGGCGATCTCGCGTGTCTTGCGGATTACTAATCGGGAGCCAATCGAACAGATGATATACCAGACCATCCAGGCTTGGATTGGCCCGAGTACGCGTGCAGTCCATGTGATCTGCCCGAGTACTGGAAATACCATACCGGTTGCGTTGATCGCTGTTGCTGGTGAATGCAGCAGCCAGAACAACCAGAGGAATATTGGGATCGTTACAAGCATTGTCCAGACTGCCGGCCGAATCATTTGGCCAATCATTCCGATTTGATCGCTTACTAAACTCTGCTGTTCGTCCTCAAACTCCGCAAGGGCTGTTTCGTCATTCCGCGCTTTTGCAGCACTAATCCGATTTTGAAGTGCTTGAAGCCGCTCACGTTGTTTGCTCATCTGATCGCGATCAGTCATTCGAGCCTGGATACCAGTCGAAAAGAGACCGGTTATGACTGCAGCAACGGCGATAACAGCATAAAGTGGGAAAAGTGCCTCAAGCGGCCCCAAGACAACATTAACACTCTGACCAACGAATTCACGGACTCCAGTTAGTTGATACCCAGTAATAAGTCCAAGCGCACAGATACCTGCGAGTTTGTCAGCAGTTGACCAACCATTGGTTTCTGTCGTTGCTGCCTCCGGAAAAGGCGTCTCCTCAAGGGCCTCTTCAACGGCGGTTGGATCGTCGATCACAAACCGACCGTTAGCATCGATAAGTATCTCGGTCTGGATCAATCGAGCCCACTGGGTAGCTGTAAGTTCGTCTCGAACATCTTGCCACTGTACAGTCCCATCACTCTGTTCTGCATGGCGATAGACCGTCTCGGCAGCCGTTCTTATCTCGGGATCGTCAAGCAGCTTCGAGAGTGACTGTCCCATTGCCCCATATTCTCAGAGGAAGTTTATAAATATTCATCGAATGTCCTAAATGCTCACCATACCGATAGCATTGGTTGTTTCGAGACTCTGATGGCGCATCAAGTCCTGCGCAGTCCCACGATCCATTCGATAGAACGTATCGCCAATCCCACGACGAGCACCATGGAGTTGGAGATAGCCGGGACCCTCCGGTGGAGTCGGTATATCGAGCTCTGCGGCCTCACAGAGCCGTTTCATCACGCTTCGAGCGCCCGTCGTCGCGCGGTCGAAGATTGAGCCCGGCGTAATCAGCGACACATCAGCCCTCCCGATATCGTTGGCGAACGCGGCGAACTCGCGTCTATTCGCGAGCTTCCCGACTCAGAAGTCCCCGTTTACGATGTCTGCGACGCGATCACGATCGAACAACTCTCGATCGATGTCGTAGATCTGGTTCGCCGCACGCCCCGTCAGCACGAGGTTTGTAATAGGACCCTGGTACAGCGGCCCACCGCGGTAAACATCGTCGTTCTCGACCGCAGTCAGCGAGCTGGCGACGTTATGGTCCTTCATGAACGCGACAACTGTGTCTTGAAA
Source organism: Halalkalicoccus tibetensis (assembly GCF_037996645.1). Taxonomy (NCBI): domain Archaea; kingdom Methanobacteriati; phylum Methanobacteriota; class Halobacteria; order Halobacteriales; family Halalkalicoccaceae; genus Halalkalicoccus; species Halalkalicoccus tibetensis. Next base: position 185,450 of record NZ_JBBMXV010000006.1, on the reverse strand, counting down.
TTCCTCGGCGGTCTTATTTTCGTTGCCCCGAATCAATAGCACGTCAGGATCGATATCGAGCAGCAACTCGTAATCGACCCGCGAACGGCCGGCGTGGAAATCGTCTACGTCCGTCGTCGCGAATGCGTCCTCGACGCCGAGATCCCGCCACTGCTTAAAACTCGTTCCTTCGTCGATAAGGTACGGCGAGAATTCGGTCGGCTGCTCGGTCGGCTGGGGCCACATGATGACAACCGACGGTCGTTCATCCTCTGGCGGAACGATTCTCTCGAGTCCGTCCTGAAACTTGTCATGAACTTCCTTGAAGGCTTCATACCGCCCCGATTCTTGAAACACTTCTGATAGGCTCTCGAAGGCTTCGTAGAGCGTGGGATACTCGTGGTCGTGCCATTCATAGCCCCGCGAAAAGATGCTGTTTCCGAAAAACGGCGTCCCAGTCGCCTCGATCTGTTCGATGTCGTCTTCGCTCCAGTGATCGGCTCGAGCGATAATGAAGTTTGGATCCATGACAAATACATCGACATCTTGGGTCAGCGAAAGGAATTCTTCTGGGTCGAGTTCACCTTCCCAGAGTGCCATCATATCGCTTTTGTCAACGCTCACACCGGGAATATCCTCATACAGCTGGGTGTGATATCGCTCAGTGAGGTAGACAGCTTTCGGCGGATCCTGTCCGAGTGCGATTCCCATATCGGCCCAACTTCCGTTGTTAGCAGCCCAGGCCTCCGGAACCGAATCGAACTCAACGGTCCCAACGGGTTCCATCGTTACCTCGTAGCCATCGTTCGATCCGTCGTTGTTTCATCGTCAGTTTCGCCATCGGTTACACAACCGGCTACTATCCCGACTCCGGCCACTGCAGCACTTGTTCGAATCAGTTGTCGCCTCGTTTGGTGAGTTCCATCTCCCGTATTTTAGGTCCACCTAAAAGTATAAAACAGTTTTGAAATCGATAGTGGCGTTACCGCTAGTATGTATTGGTGAGATTTCATAGAGGATAGCAGATCACACACGAGGATGTGTCCTCGTACATCTGGACCGCTCGAGCATCAGAGTGCCTGGAGATATTCATCTCTCCTGTCGTACTTGAGGACTATCCACCCGAGGGATATGACACAAAGCAAGCACAAACGCTAACAGGGCGAGTAAAAGCAGTGCCAATCCAACAAAGGAGGGGGAGCTGAGTGGAATCAAGGAGGCTCCGATCGTAAGCAAAACCGCAGTAACTGTGACAGCGATATCCACTGAAATTCCGGTTATCTCTGTAGAGATCGTTTCAGCAGTACCGCCAACCTGTCTTCCGAGTGTAATTGCTCGATTGGTTATTCCCCATGTCAGTAAAACACACGACGCTGCTACTGCAGACCGCCAAAACGGTGATGGGTCAATGACAGTACTCGCGATTACACTGATGAAGACAAAGGAGATACCGGTGATTGCAAAGGGGTAGGCTACCTTAGTATAGACAGGGAAGACACCAAGTGTGAAGATCAGCACTCCGACTGTGCAAGAAAGAGAGATTAATAGTATCGGCAGGGGAGGATAGAGAGCTACAATACTGACGGACACGGAGACAGCAGCCATAACTCCCACTGCAGTGAGGATTCGTCCAACAATGATATGATTCCGTCGTCGAAGGAGTACTCCGCCAATAAACAGTATGAGGCCTATCGCCTCCAGAACAAGTGCGACAGTCTGAATTGGACCACTCAAACCAATAAAACACGCACCAAGTAGGGTACCAAACGCTATGCTCGCACTGCTGGTTGCAGGTACCGAATCAATGGGGTTTCTCGCGGCATTGTTCATTTTTGAAACCCCTCTTTCACCACGGTCTCAAGAGGCTTCTCAGGCCCCCAATCGACAACTGAAATATCTGCTCGTCGAAGAGTAGCAATGCGGTTGGCTCGTTGAAGTCGGGAGATCTTCGCTCCCAGTGTACCGGATGCTGTTACATCTGGAGACAGTACCGTTACTGAATGACCATCCGCCTGAAGCGTTCGAACTGTTTCAACCGGAAGCTCATCAAGAAGCGGTGAAAGAAAAAATACACCCATTCCTCGATCAAGCCGTGTCCGGAATGTCTGAACCTGCGAATCGGCAGTCTCCTCGAGGCTGTTCGTAGGCGGTGGCTCAAGTGGGAGTATAGCGGGATCCTCAAGAGCTTGTCCTATTGTTGCAATATGTTGGGTGCCCCTATTCGGAGCAACCCAACCACTAGTCCCAAGAACAGATATTCCGATTAGCTCATTGATGTCTGAGAAGGTAGCTAGTAATTCGCGTGCTGCGGCACGTTCATACCAGACAGCATGTGGTTCTTCCCTTTCTGAGGATTGATAACAGATACCGCGGGCGTCTAAACAGATGACAGTTGATTGAGATCGCTCTTCATGAAAATCCACTGTCGTCAGTTCTCTATCCCGAGCATAGCGGTTCCAGTCGACTCTGTTCGGTGGATCGCCGGGTTGATAGGAACGAATCTTCGAGAATTCCGTGCCACTCGCACCATTTGTTGAAATGCTTGAGCCAGCATGCTGCTGAGCAGTCTGATTGAGAGAAGTAGCTCGGATCGGTGAACGGCAGGCAAGTTCTGTGTCCGCCACAATCGTCGTCTCAACCCGTACACTACCGCTGGTATCTTCAAGAGCGACGGATACCGGCTCGAAATGATGAATGCCATGTTTTGCAAGAACGGTATAGGAGAACATCGTTTCACCGCCAGGTTCAAGTGCTGCTGCGTGACGAGCCGTGCCACTCTTAAGAGACAGCATTCGTGGAACTCCATCGAGAACAGTGATGGCAGGAAGTGTTCGACTACCGGTATTTTGAAGTGTGACAGTGACTTCAACCTCTTGATTATGCGATGGATTGTTCTCAGAGAGTGATCGTTCAATGGCGAGTGTGGGAGTTGGAGCTGGTGTAACGTGTGAATAGACAGTGAACACTACAGCGGGAATGGCCAATAGCAGCAGCGTTGATTCACCCAAAAAAACACCCATTCCACTCGTAAGCACTGCAGCGACGAGAGCAATGTTCCAGTGAGTTATTCGTTTAGTGCTCATTATCTCTGTCGCTCTGTTCAGATCGAAGGAGGATTGCCTGTGCGGTTCGCCGGGCCCGTCGTGGGAACCGTGCTCGCTTACTCAGTAATTGTAAATACGGAGTATTCGCGTCCGGATTAGAGCGAACGAATGAGATCGCTACCGGATCATCAGTCCATGTTCCCTCTTTGATTTTTTCTCGAGCCGTTCGTGTCGAACACCCTGTTGTCCGAACGATTGTTCGGATCGCTGCTTGTCGGAGTTGCGTCTGAATCCGTTTGCGTCTAGCTACTGGAAGTGAGGCAGGCCATCGACTATCCAGAACAGATTCGAGGTCGTGACCTGGGGACGGGGACGACGGGATGGATTCAGGTATTGTCTCCGCCTGATTGCGCTGATTTGGGTTGTTGAGCAGAGTAAGTGGACTGAGCAACCCCGCGATCAGAATAGCCGCTGTAAGAAATGCAACTAAAAGAGTTTCATCGTCCCAGGGCCAGGATAGAAACGATTCGACTACCGGGCTAAATAGGACGATTAGTGCACCAGTGAGCGAGAGCAACCCCCCAACCACCAGCAGCTGCCGGATGATTGATATCTTATCTGTCACTTAGAGTCATCCTCAAATTGTTCGAGTATACGTTTTGCATCCTGTCGATGATCATCTGTGATACCTCTATCATTATATCGGGTTTCTCGAAGTAATTCTGTTATTTCATTCACATGATTCTCATCGAATCCAGCGTCGATAGCACTTTCAGCCCATTCTACTGGCGTTTGAGAACCGGGATTGTCTATTTCGAGTTGTGTGGTCATGGCTACCCAGGCTTTGGATACCTCTTGATCAGGCTCAGTGGGCGGCCACTTTTCATCATCCGTATTCACCTGAGAGTCAGGCATTGCTGTCCGGGATCTGTTTCGCAGAATGTCCATAACTGAACTAGTAGTTGATTGTGGGAGATGTCGATCAATGAGTAGCAACAGTACACTACCCCCGCCAACAGCAAGAAGCGGGAAAGCAAGCGAACGCAAGACGTCAAAAGCGATGATGAGGAAAGCAGCCCAGGATCCTGCCCCGCCTGCAGGGACGGTAGGGTCAATATTGATACCGAATAGTCCAAGAATGGCATCAAGAAGCAGTAAAAGGATGGCCAGCGGAGATAGAGTGGGACCGTCACCATTTTGCACAGGAGTATCATACGGAGTCGTTATCGGGGCCGAATCAAGGACAGCCGCAGAGATTGAAAGTGTAAAAATAGCAAGCAAAGCAGTACCGATCAAGAGAGCATTGTGTTGGTTTACATCTTGATTGATAATGCTTTGTTTTGATGGCATAAATGTAGTATCGTTTCTATTCGAGTATCGGTACTTGCATAGTATCCAGAATAGACTCAATTACTTGCTCTTTTGTGACGTTGTTTACGGTTGCCTCGGGTGTAAGGACGAGACGATGAGTGAGTACTGGATGAGAGACACATTTAACGTCGTTGGGGACAGCGTGACTTCGGCTGCGAAGAATTGCATGTGCTCGAGTAGCTTCGAATAACCGCTGTGTTCCACGTGGTGAGACGCCAACTTCGACGCGGTTATCAGTGCGTGTTTCTCGAGCGAGTGTGACAACATACTCTATGAGATCATTATCAACATAGATGGTTTCTGGTACTTGACGTAGCGTGGCAACTCGCTTATTGTCAAGGACGGTATCGACAGACGGACTCACCCGTTCACGGTCGTTTCGTTGGTGAATCATCTCGAGCTCGCCTGATTCATCAGGATATCCGATTGAGGCTTTAACAAGAAATCGATCGATCTGGGCTTCTGGGAGTGGAAAAGTACCCTTATTTTCAACAGGGTTCTGTGTTGCAATGACGATAAATGGCTGTGGTAATTGACGGGTTTTACCACCTATGGAAACTTGTCCCTCCTCCATGGCTTCTAACAATGCAGCCTGCGTCTTTGGTGGCGCTCGATTGATCTCATCAGCTAAGATGAGATTAGCGAAGAGAGGGCCTTCATTGAACGTGAAACTCTGCTGACTTTCATCGAATATATGAGTACCAGTGATGTCAGTGGGAAGCAGATCCGGAGTGAATTGAATACGCGAAAATGAAAGTCCGAGAGCAGTAGCAACGGAGCGTGCGGTGAGTGTTTTGCCAGTGCCCGGTACGTCCTCCAACAACACATGACCTTGGGCAAGAATACCAATAAGAACCGTCTCGAGGAACTCACGATCACAGATAATGGCATCGGCTATTTCGTCGAGAACAGTTTCACAATTTGCACTTGCTTCAGTTACATCCATGCGTACTTTTTAATTTGATATCTGCTCAGAGACATATTCTTTTTGGTGTATAGTATGAAGCAGTGACAAAGTATAAAAATCCAATCAATTGTATAGGAGGTACTCGTCGACTATTACTGATTTATTGTCTGAAAATATTCGTTATTTTGCGATAGTTAGCGAAGACATTTGGATATTATCACCGAAAGCTATAATAAATACTTGAAAACTCGATTTAGCTGTCAAAGCTGATGTCCCTGTCGAGACCCCTCATGTGGGATGAAACAGAATTTCTCGGTGATAAGTGCACTTGCCTGTAATGCTTCGATAATCTTTCTCAACAAGTTAATACTGAGGATACTGACCACCCATTGTACTTTGAAATAATCTATCGTGCAATATTTCGGCCGGTTTTTTCTGACCGTGACAAAAGGTTTCGTATTGAAGATAGTGACTCGAATTGACTTCTATGATGCAGCCTCCAATCTCCCTGCAAAGAATTGCCACTCCTCAACGGAACAGCACCACAATAGCAATTAGTAATAGAGGTGGTTAGTGTGGTAACGTATGCCCTCAAACCACTTGATGCCTATGCTATCACAAGAGACGATATCGATACTGTACTAGTTCCAAGTAAGCACCTCACTGAATTCATCCAAGGTGACGGTAACGTAACATACATCTGCCAGAATTGTCGCCAAACGATTCTTGACCAAATACGACAAGGGCAGGTAGCTAATATTGTATTTGAATGTCCAACGTGTGGTTCTTTGCTTTATCTTCCCCGACATCAATGACCTACCACTGATCAAATGCGTTGGGCGGAGATATCCCATCCACTGAACAAACTCCTTTTCAGCTAATCTGGACAACTAGTTCAAGTGCTAAGACGTTGCCGTATAGCTCCTTTCTCTGGATGAATTGCAACGTACGCACGGGCGAAGATAGCGAGTGAGAGTATAGTAAGTAGGCTAGTGAGGGGAAGCATAACGAAGAATCCGAGCGGGTCTGGTAACAATGCAGTTGGTGACGTAATAACGCTCTGTACTACCGCAAGGAAAAAGGCCAATATGAAAAGGCGTACTCGATGACCCTGTGTGAGCGACCAGCTCATCCGAAGTGCGCTAATCGGGCCAGCATCTTCAACAGCGATGGTGTGGTTAATGAACAAGAAGCAGATCCAAACGAAGGCTGTTAGTATAACTGATAAGAGGACTGCTATAAGAACCACTCCAAGCAGCATAAGGCCATCAACTGTTCCAACCATCCAGTAGAGAGGAACGAATGGTGCTACGAAGACACAAACTACGATAAATAACATAAGGAAGCCTGCAAGATAGGCGCTGATAGTAGCACGCCCAATCCGACGGAAAATATAGTCGTCCGGAATATGACTTCGCTTCTTGCCAACAAACGAACGAATTGCGACGATATAGACAGGAACTAACAATAGTCCACTAATGAGATTTGTCAACGTTGTAGCTAAGGCAGCGATGATTTCTGGTAGTTCATCGCCTGGTGGTGGTGCCGCTTCAACTCCTGTCATGGAGGGACTGACTGGAATATAGACAGACCCTGCGCTAAGCACTAAGAGCATGGTAAATCCTTGGAATAGTGCGAATAGAACCATGAATAGCACCCCGTTGCGACTCGCTGCTAACCGTGCACCATCCTTAATCACAGTGAGAAGCTCTAATGACATGTACGATGTTTATGATATCTATTGGCTATTTCTAAGATAATGCTATAGGCGCTGTGTTGTTCTGCGTACTGACCATAATAGATACTCCTGAGGCAGGGGTTGATAAAGATAAGGTGTTTTTACAGGCGTGGAAAGTCGAGGGGTCTATTTACTAGCATCTGAGTTGATACAATATTCGTGAGTGAGGATCCGCCTTCGGAGAAGCTATTCGCACTACTCGACGATGAGTATGCGCGAACGATCCTCACAAAGACAAGTGAACAACCGATGTCCGCAAAAGCACTCGGCGATGTCTGTGATGCTTCACTTCCTACCATCTATAGACGGATTGACCGGTTGCTTGAATGTGACTTACTCGTTGAGCAGACTGAATTCCAGAATGAAGGCCGTCACTACAGTATCTATGAGGCCCGTTTAGAAAGAGTCACAGTCGAACTTGCAGATGGAGCCCTGAATGTAACGATGACGACAAAAGAGAAACCTGATCCAGCTGATCGCTTCACAGATATTTGGGAGGATATCCGATGAGCAGCGAATTGACCGTTCTCGCTGCGTATCTTTTCACCCTTGCATTAACGCTTCTTGCAATGATAATGGGATTTATTATCGTTTTTCAGGCTTACCGAGGCTATCGACGGCATAATAGTCGTCCAATGCTGTATCTAGCAATTGGATTGGCATTGGTAACGATTGCACCGTTCTTGTTGTCAGTGATGTTTACGATTGCTGGCGATTTCCTTTCGTTAGGCTCATTTGCATTCGCATATATGCTGCCAATTCTAAGCCGCTGTGCTGAGATTATAGGGCTAGGATGTATTCTCTACTCTCTGTATATGCAGTGAAGAGAGTAGGATTGCAGCTCAGAGGTGCTCTTTGTCGGTCGAGAAGTCAACACAGATAACTATACAGACGAATTTTCAGCTTCAGAAAATACGGACAAGTATTACTTACTATCTGGATCATGATATAGCTGCTAAGGACTCAGCTGAGGCGGCCGTGCCTCTGACACCCTCCTTGGCACTCATGGTCCTCCGAGCGCAATAGACCACTTCCCTATTTTAGGATTTGAACTGGTAGTATATGAGATCCTCTGTTTTCTAGCAGGAGAGGCGGTTGCTGACGCTTTTTTCTATGGCTGAAAAGAGGGCTCTATTATACAGTACCTCCTGACAGCCATCTAATATGGCAGTAATTGCCCCACTTCGGCGCGTGCCGGAAGTGCTTCGAGAACAGCCAGTACTGTTTATTCCAATCGCTCTCTTTGCACTTCTACAGATTCCACAAATGTACATTGAAGTGTTAGACCCAATGCTTTCGCTCATCTTTTCGCTATTGTTTATGGGTGTTTTTCTATTCCTTACTCCCCTATTCTACGCTGGCACACTAGGTATGGCTGATGATGCTACTCAAAACAGACAGACCTCTCTAAGCCGGTTTTGGAGTCATTCGAAGAAAAATTACATCTCTGTCTTGATAGCCTATCTTATAGTATTTGCTATCAGTGCTGGGTTTGGAATTGTCGTGGTTATCGTCTTTTTCATCGGCTTCTTTGCTGTTGGTACGATGGTTGATGGCCTTCTCGCATTGGGTCTCATTGCCGTTACTAGTCTAGTATTTGTCGTTGCGTTTCTTGGCCTTCTTTTGGCGCTTCAATTCTATGCTCACGCGATCGTTATTGAACACGAGGGAGCTATTGGTGGTCTAACTCGGAGTGTTCAGGTGGTTCGGTCTAATATTACTGCTGCTATCGGCTATGGAATCTTGGTTTTCGGAAGCGGGGCCGTAATTGGTGGAATCTATAGTGTTCTCATGCAGTTCATGCTTCCAACAGCTGCAACAGGTGGTGCTGCATCAACTCCGGACCTCGTCCCCGTTCTTCTCGGAACGAGTGGTACCGTTTTTCTAACGGTGCTCTTTGGAGCAGTGTTTGCTGTCTACTCTGTCGGCTTCTATAAGGAGCTTACTGCAGAGGAGACTCAACAGAGAAATGATAGTACAGACGCGCTATCAGCCAGTAGTGATTGAGGAGCACGTAACATTTCCAATAGCATTCAATGAACAAGTGGCTTTGGGACCAAGTAAATTCGATTTATGAGCGGTTGCTTTCTGAGGAAGTTACAGGTACTCCCACCCATGTTGCTGTAATCCAAGATGGAAATCGCCGCTACGCTCGCCAACAAGGTGATGAGGCGCATCAAGGACATCGTGCGGGTGTACAGACAACAGAACAGGTCCTTGAATGGTGTTACCAGATAGGGATCAAAGAATTAACTCTATATACATTTTCGACCGAGAACTTCAAGCGGCCGGATAAAGAGAATGAGCCATTATTTGACCTTCTCTGTGAAAAGCTCCGCGAATTTGCTGATTCGGAACAGGTTCATGAGAAGGAAGTACAAATTCGTGTAATCGGTGCAATTAATCGCCTTCCGGAACGGGTTCAAAATGCAATTACTTACACTACAACTCAGACCCAAGATTATAATCAGTTTGTTCTCAATATTGCACTAGCATATGGCGGCCGTTCACAACTTCTCAAAGCTGCGCGAAATATTGCTGAAGATGTTGAAGCTGGCGATATTAGACCAGAAGCGATTGATATTGGGATGATTGAAAACAAACTCTACGAGAGACCAATCCGAGATGTGGATCTTATCATTAGAACGGGAGGTGGGGAACGTACCTCCAACTTCCTTCCATGGCATGCAAATGGAAACGAGGCAGCAGTATTCTTTTCTACCCCATACTGGCCAGAATTCTCGAAAAAGGACTTCCTGAGGGGAATTCGAACCTATGAACATCGGCAAAACTCTTGGAAGAGAACACGTGCCCGTCGTGCTCTTGCTCTGCTTCATTCATTAAAAACCCAAGAGCTGCCTAAAGCACGTGCAATTGCCACGCAGTTCCAACACTCACTGCCTGTTTCAGAACGATCAGACAAGAACAACCCTGCAACAACAGACTCAGCCGAGACTACAACGGACTAATCACTGGACTCCTTTTCAACGCTAGGGTAGGCAGTCGACTCGGATTTCCCTCTTTTCCACCGAATCTATTTGATCTGTATGTAACCGGTTCAGCTATTTGAGAGAGAAAGTGGGCTCCAGAATAGTGAGGGTCGATCTGTGATAGAGAGTGAATATTCTCACGGAGTTCGAGATGGATCTCATTTTTGTTTCGTGATGTCATTGAATATTGGTCTGCTGTAGTTCGGAGGAGAGTGGGTATCGATGTGTGTCGTGAGTGTAGGGTTCCAATAGAGCTGCTAATAGTGCGGTATAAGAAGTCTGAATTTTAGCTTGCTGTGCAAGAGATAGTAAATTGGATTGCAATCAACGGCCGGTATCCACTTACCTTCAGGATGGGGTATGTCACCTGTCCAGCATCTGAATGGTTAGGAGAGAAACAGATTTATATTCATTTGTCTTCCAGATGGCAGTCATAAATGAAATACGATGCCGTCCTGTTCGACTTCGATGGTGTTCTTGTTGAGCCACCGTCGTTGGAAGCCTTTTACGAGGCACTTAGACGAGTATACGATTCCTTCGACCTCTCTCGACCATCTAAAGAAGAGGTATCAGCTTTTTTCGCGGGGAACCTCGAGGCGATCTCAAGGCGGTGTCGGCAACTCGGCATTGATACGAACCGGTTCTGTGGACAGGCGGCAAAGGAGGCGATCCGCACCCAGCGCAAGGAGATTAAGGTAGGAATGCGGTCAGCCTACGAGGACGTCTCCGCGCTCGTCTCGCTCTCACCATCGTGTGGCGTCGTCAGCGACAACCACCCAAGTATCGTTTCGATGACGCTCCAGCAGTTCGGGATCGCTCGTCATTTCGAGACGATTCATGGTTGTCCACTCACGCCAACTGGATTTAAACGCCGAAAGCCGAACCCGTACAACCTCGAAGCAGCAATGGTCACTCTCAATGTAGAACCTGATCGAGTGCTATACGTCGGCGACCAATCCGTCGACATCGACGCTGCTGACAATGCGGGCGTCGATTCGGCATACCTTTCCCGTGATGGGTCTGAGATCGACCGAACGCCCACCTACCAGCTATCGTCGCTGCGCGAGCTTCCGACAGTTATTGAACAAGACAGTCGATGGCGATGCTATCTTTCTTCTCTCCTCACTCGTTTCACTCGCCCGTTGAGGGGGGATCCTTAGCAAGACTAATCAGAGAGTAATTTACCCAGTAATTTGGGCCGACGCTCTTGTGAGGCTTTGGAGGAACTCCACGATGGACAGGGACCACGCGAACGTACTGTTCTTACAGGAACATCAATCACTCTCTGGGTAGAAAACATATCACGATCGTATACTGGATTTCGAACGGAGTAGCCGACATTCAATTATCGCAGACTGAATTGAGAGGTCGTCCTCGATAATCAAGACAAGTATCACCTCAGCAGTTTCTATTCCGAGCTGACACTCTCATGGGTCAGTATTGATCACGGTCACACCCTTGTCGCTGACACAGAAGAGTAGTTCCCAAAAGGGTACATTCGCTAGGTCGTCGTTAGACCCTGTGAGGAGTCTACCGCCTCAAACGCAAGTACGGCGCTGTCGTCCCTCCACTGTACTGGTGGAAACAATTTCAAGAACTCCCCGTCACCCGTTTCACACAACCTTGCCCGATCACTCTAATCAGTAGATACAGGGAATTGGTGTAGAGTGAATTATCTCTCAGAGAAGATCAAGAACTGCTGTCAAAGCTAACGCAGAACCCAATACTACGGCCAATATTATAATTGATCTGTTAGCAACTCGAATAATTCCAGAGATCAAAACGCCGATAGAGATACCAAGCAGAAATTGATGAAATATCCCGTCTTCAGTCAAGACTTCCAATCCCGCTATTGAAGTCTCGATAACGAGTAACCCAACAATACCAAGAAGGAACAGTATACCATCTCGACGTACATTACGCTCCTGACTCTCGATCATATTATGCGGTTAAATAAAGAGATCAATATAGACTCTCGGCATCGAAATTCCTCGGTGTTCATGAACCACCTAACAGTGACATAGGGCCTTGTTTAGACGCAGGACAACAGCAGACTCCTTTTGGGGATACACGATAAAAAAACCATTCATTGACTCACGACCTTCATAATTACTAAGCGATTCACGAAGCTTTCTCGTCGTAATGCCTCCCAGATTAGGACCCCTTGCCCGAGAGCTTTCACTCCCATACTACGAGGATGGTTTCGCGAGAGTCCGATCCCGCTACGTTTCGAGCGCTGGTACGTCAACGGATACGGTGGGCACGTGGATGGACTCAAGTGACGACCACCTCGAGGATATTCTACGAAACCACAGAGGATGAAATATTGAGGACAAAGCGACGGACGTCGATATCCCGGTCGAATACGTCAATCCCGCCTACACAAGGCAGACGCGTCACGAGTGCAATCACCTCGGAAAGCGGGCTTCGCAAGCGGAGTTCCGTTGTACTAACGGGGAGTGTCACGTTTCGACGTTCCAGGCGGATATGAGTGCCGCCGCAAGCATCGCTCAACGGGTTAACCCGTGGGGAGAGAGTGTTCCTTGGAAATCAGAATACTATGACTCGCCTCGGAATGGGAGCGGTAGTGACACCGCCGAAAGACCACCCAAGCCGAGCGCACCTACGCAAATGACGCTTGGGGCGTATGAGTCTTAAAACCTTACCAGCTTGTCTGGTATTCCCACTGTGTGGGAAGCCCTGCCGTTTACCGCGGGGAGGATGTCACAGGTCTCGGTGAGCTGTGCGAGGCAAGTGTTTTACCGCTGCGCTCACACTGTACACACATGAGCTCCGAAGGGGAGAAAAAGCGCGTTCAGTTCCGTGCACCCCAAGGATTGGTCGATCGGGCCGATACCCTCGCAGCGGTATTCGAGACGGATCGGACGGATATTCTTATCTCTGCCCTTCAGGAGTACCTGCGGGACGCGGCCCACTCTGACGAGATGAAGCAGGAGATCGCGGAGGCGTACTACGATGACAACATCACCTTCGACGAATTGAAAGCCCTCGTCGGTCATGAGGAGGCAGCGAACTTTCGTCTCCTGAAACAACAACTGAGCGAGGCGTTCGTTGACGACGTGGTGGAGGAGTTGGCCGACGGATAGATGGGACGCATCATCGCCGATACGTCTGCCCTCGTTGGTTTGGGAACCGTGGCGGATACCACTCCGAATCCACTTGACCTACTACGTGACTCACACGACGTTATCCTCCCCAAGCAGGTCATCGACGAACTTACAGAGACGGCCTCCTATAACGATACCTCAGGGAAAGCAGCACAGGCCATCCTTGACCGTCAGGCTGCGTTCGATGTTCGCAGTGTCGAACTTGACGAGACGTTTCCGCTTGACGATGGAGAGAACGCAGCAGTCACATTGGCGAACAAGATAGATGCACTCCAACTGCTCTGCGACGAGTTCAACCGACTAGCGCTGGTGCATGCATCGTTGGTGGATACACGCCTCGTAACGACACCGGTCATTCTTACAGCACTCGTTCGAAACGACATGCTCACCGCGGATGCTGCCGAGGCATTCTTGGACGAGATGAGCAACGCGCGTAGCTGGTCAGCAAACACCTATGTTGCACGTGCGAAATCCACGCTGCAACAGCAGCGAGACGACCTGTAGCCGCCCGTCCCAGTCAAGCACCAACGGGATACTACTTGAGATCCACTCAAGTGGAGACTACTCACGTGCTATAGGCATCTGAGTTGATCCTCTCACTCAGAGAAAACAGCGAAAATACGCATACAGCGGGTTCTTCTGCAGTTCTTATCGGCAGAAATGATAACATGTATGATAATTATTAACAGAGGCGAGCGGTATCTCCATGGTCAACCGTTGTCGGGAATGGAACCTTCCAGAAGGGTCCTTGGCTAAAGCCGTCACCAGCCGTTCACGGGACGTACCCACTAGTAATCGTACCGTACGAGCAACTACATTCGTGGGAGTGGAGTCGTGTCCCGTTAGAGATCTGATCCGCTCTCGCGGGGATTAGGATTCGGGGATATCACTCACCACTGACGTCAGCTGTCTCCGGTGGGTCCATCTCGAATGTGGTCTCACCGGGAATTTCGGATTCCTCTGGAATGACGAGACGCTCATTACTGGCCCGCACCTCGAGCCCCCGAAGCAAGGTGGCGCGCGTACTACCGGTGTGAGGACTGCGGCCGCGGGTCGCTCTGACTCAGGGACGTAGAGCGCTCGGAGTTCCACACCGAGAGGTGTGCGCTCCGATGAGTCCTGAAGACGATTAAGAGGGATGAGTGGCTCTGTTGAAATCCTATTAGGTGGGCACGTTAATCGGTGAGACAACCGTTCTGTAGAAATGCAAATGTAGCAATCACAATCACTTGGATGACTTATCTCTCGCCTTCTATCCCGATTTCTCTCTCAAATTGAGAGAAGAATTCGTTCATAAAGTTCCATCGGGATGTTCCAAGTCGACGACCTGGTCGCGTGTACAGGAGATCCAGGCGTTCCCTTGCCCAGTCTCTTAGTAACTCGATATCTGGGGTATCCGAGGTAGCCGATTCAGAAACGGATGAGTCATCGATTATTGCGTACTTTTCCCCTGTTCTGCCCGACCTCTCGCCAATAATGCAAGCCAGACGAATGATACCACGGGCACCAGCAGCTTCCAGCTTGTCTGCATCAAAGAGTAATTGTGCCTCAAGGGACTCAGGCTCTGGAGAACTCGGCCGAATGCTGTGTGCTTTGATGCAGTGCTTGACGGCTTCAGTTTGATCAGATGTGGCTCCTTCAGCCTTTAAAAGCTGCCCAGCTTTTCTTGCAGCCCATTTGTCGTGATCATCAATTAGACCCCTCCGTTCTCGTGGTCGACCAATATCATGTAACCAGGTTGCTGCAGAAAGAACATCTCTGTCAACAGTCGTCTTATGGTCATTTGCTAACCGAATTGCCAAGTCATGGACTCGTTGCGCATGAAACTTATCGTGTGCTGGTAGAGCATCGTCATAATACGGCAACGATATCTCTCGAGCGAGTAGGCCCAGTTCCTGCTTCATGGAAGGAGAAAAAGTCATATCCACTACACATAGTTGTTATGATTCTCAAGGCGGGCATTCTCTGGACAACCTGTATGTAGCGACTTGCTTCTTCTAGTTCCGTATTTAGTTTGTTTATTCTTTGAGTGTCGTATAATTGTATGTTGCGTTCAAACAACAGCGAAAAAGGCATAGTAGTCTTACTACCTAACAATGAGATCTCGAACAATGAATCTGACCCTCCAGAATTCCGTTATCACGCTTGTAACCGTGCTCCTCATTGCGATTGCGGGATTCCTTCTCGGCGCAGTGCTAACCTCTGTTGGCATTGGTATTCTCAGTGTCTTCGGAGTTGACGTTTTCGAACAGTCGGTCCTGCTGATCGTTATCAATGTTCTTGCACTCCAAGGTCTTGGCTTTGGTTCAGTCGCACTGTTCTATCTACTGACTCGTAATGAGGGAATGGATTTGCTCATGGTATCGATACCAGACTTCCGTGACCTACTTGCGATCATCAGTGGGTTAGTCTCGCTATTTGTCGTGCTAGTCGGAGTTCAAATCGTCCAGACGGCGTTTGGTATTCAGTCGGCTGATCACGGTCTCGTTGAACGTGGCATGCAGAATCCTGAACTCCTCCTCATACTCGTTCCATTGTCGATTCTCCTTGTCGGCCCTGGTGAGGAGCTCCTCTTTCGTGGTGTTATTCAGCAGTTACTTCGAATTCGTTTTGGAACTATTATTGGAATCACTATTGCAAGCGTGATCTTTTCCATTGCTCATGTCGGCTCACTCAGTGGTGAAGGACTCTTTCCGACGCTCATTACTTATGTTCTCTTGAGCGTTATTCTTGGAGTGAGCTATGAGTATAGTGAAAATCTTGTTGTCCCCTCAATGATCCATGGGTTGTTCAATGCAGTTCAATTTATTATCATTTACTTGGTGGTAACAAGCGAGTCTCAAATACTCATAATCTGATAATGTCAGTAATCGCCAAGGACACCTAGATTCCGCGCCCTACGTTGGGTGATGTAGAATCCTAGGAACCCAATCACGAAATACCCTACAGCAACGGCTCCAAGAATTCCCAACGCTACCAGATCAAATTCCCAGATGCGGATCCCATCGGTTATTGCTTCTTGGAGCATCGCACTCCCTTGAACCAAGGGGAATGCCCGTAACCATTCCACATTAAGAACAGGAGCACCGATCAGACCAATCAATATGAAGTTAAATAGAGCCGTAATGCTATCGATCTGCTTGTAGAGCACCGCCAATCCCCCCATAGCGAATCCAAGACCAATTACTGAGAGAATACTGAGCGTGAGAATGGGTACAACAGTCAATACGTGCATGTCTAACCACGTCCATGTGAGAAGCATCATTAACACCAGAACAATCAATGAAACAACAACCACTCTCAGAACCCGTGCAGCAACTTTTGCGAGCAACACCGGTCCAAAACCAAAGGGACTGATAAAATGTCGTTCAAGAGTTCCCCAGGAGGCTTCACGTGTGATTATAGTTACCACGCCCTGATAGGACTGGCCCGAAAGTGTCCACAGGAAGTATCCAATAATAAGCGCCTCAATCGAATCAGAGAACGTTGGACCGGCAACTGCCTGCCCGCCAAAGAACACCATTGCGAAAAACACGAATTGTCCCATGATTACACCGATCGCATTGACCGGGTATCGCACCCAATTTACGAAATCACGATAGAGAACGGCGTACGTGAGCTGCCGATACCCAGCGCTTCTGCTAGCTGAAGAGCCTCTCATGACGTGTCTTCCTCGGTAATTTCGAGAAAGATTTCTTCTAGATCGGGTTGAATTGTCTCAATAGTATCGAGTGTCAAATCAGCCTGCTCAAGATCACGCGTCAATTGGTAAAATATCTCGTTGGTAGCAGTGAGCTCAAAACGTGTCCTCTTATCAAACCGTTCACAATTCGTAATCTGGTAGCGCCCATCAAGCGTAGACATCGCTTTCTGACTGGCCTCTCGAACGGTAATACGATATCGTTGTGTCTCAACCTTCTCAAGTAGCTCCTCTACCTCGTTGTCAACAATGATTTGGCCGTCGTTCATGATGATTACGCGATCACAGACGTCTTCGATAACATCCATATCGTGGCTCGAAAGAACGACAGTAAGGCCGCGATCCTCGACAATACGTCCTAATTCTTGGCGCAGTGTGAGCGAACTCTCGATGTCCAATCCAAGAGTCGGCTCATCGAGAAACGCTACTGAAACATCACTGGCAAGGACGCTCGCCAAGGACACTTTCTGTTTCATCCCTCGGGAAAGGTCCCGGACAGGCTCATCAGCTTTCTCAGCTAAGTCAAGCTTGTTAAGCAGCCGATCATGTCTGTCGGCGACTACGTCTGGATTGTCCCCACCGATAGTCGCAAAATAGCGGAGGTTCTCTCGAATCGTGAGTCGCCAGTAGTCATTGCGTGCCCCCTCTAGCATTGCATCAACTCGACTAAACGCCTCTTGTGGACGTTCGGCGATATTGACACCATCGATATAGACTGTTCCCTTGTCAGGACGTATCAATCCGAGAATGGACTTGATAGTCGTTGTTTTCCCTGCTCCATTCGGACCGAGTACTCCAACGACTGATCCAGGGTGAATGGTAAACGACACATCCTCAACTGCAACCACGGAGTCATCACTACTACCGAACGTCTTTGTGAGACCGTCGACCTCGATAGCTGGGTCGATAGTGGTGTCTCTATCAGCTGTCGACGTAGCTTCCATGACAAGAACATTTCTGCCTGGGTTAGTAAATTGCTTGCAATCCTCATGTATCTCCAGTGTTCTGAGTACAGAACGATTGTATAGACTGAGTAAATTTAATCCACATTATTCCTCCTCAGACGGCATACCCGTCAACCACCATTATGGAGGTGGACGAGAGCGAGCATCGTGAGTGATGTGGAGGGTGGGTACGCGGTCGGGCTCTGGCCGAGCCTTTACCCGGGATTCCTCTGCGGGGCGGTCGCGGGGCTGTGCTGTTGTGGTCGCGTCTCAACCGCGCGCGACGAAACAAAATTCCAAATTCATCTTATGAATCAGAACTCTTCCGACGCACACCTATTGTTCGGTGATGATGAGCGAGCGCGGATTCTCCACTCGTTCCTAATTGCGCTTACAACGACCCCGTGGTTGCTGTTCATATCGAAGATACAACATTATAACATTATAATCGCAGATGGGAGTACACGAGGAAGAACATATCGACTGTACTCATAGAACTGATCCACATACATGAAATTCAATACTATGAATCAATCCACGATTGAGATGATCGCGCTTGCTGTGATGGGTATTCTCTTTATCATAGTCAGTGGCTTTCTTCTTACTCAAGCCCTCGCTATTTCGGCTAGTGGTGGAAGAAACCGACTGCTCATTGCAGGAGTCATCGGAACCGTGATTGGTGGTGTATTTCTCTATGAGAGTGTTACTCGATAGTAGTCCTGTATGTGGCGCTGGGCATCTCTGATAGTTCATCTTGTGCACTTATTCCCATATTGGATACGGGGAACTATGTGTCCTACAGGAGGGCATCTAGCTATGGTAGATCATCTTGACCGGCCTGGTGTTGATCTCGTTCTTAGACTCGGCAAGGAAAATACGCCACGGCCATGTGTGACCGATGATTGTGAGTATGAGGCCGATTACTACGTGCTGACTGATGACGTCCTCTCAGAATACACCTGCGAACAGCACCTCGAGGAGGCTGTCGAGCGGGCACAAGCCTGAGATCCTTCCTAGTCGATGCCGTCAGTCCTGTCTAGCCTCTTCACTCCGTTCGCTGCAGTGATCACTAATCGCTGAGGCGCTCAGTGGCCAGTTGCTTCCCCATTCTTGATCGCCGTCGCACTCAGACAGCTGGGACAGCCAGAGAGGGTCCCGTCATTATCAGCAAAGACGCGGTGGAAATCGGCAGTTACGTGCTGACCACACTTATCGCACTGAGGCATATTCCGCTTATCGTATAGGGTGATTATCAACTTTTGGCTGCATGATGGACTATAGCAGCGCTCGAAGAACACGATCTCGTACGCGATAATACCGTGAATCGTGTATTCGGTAGACGGCGCCCTAGAACAGACTCGAATACTTTCACACTGATCCAGAGCACCGGGTGCCTCACAACGATTATATATGATCACACTGCAATATACTAGTGTGAACGAAGAGGCAGTCAAGCGGATGCGTGAACTCCGCAAGGAAAAGTCCGATCTCTACAAGAAGATGGGACAGGTCGGCTCCGGTAGCGCTACCGACGAATAATCCCGACCACGGTGTCTCAGTCAGTTCTCCACCGACGTCAGCTCAGTGAGCGTCTCACGTGCATCTTCTAGAATTCGGTCAAGTACCGATATCGGTGGGTCATTCGGTCGTCGACTCTCAATTGTCTCCGTGAACGCTTTGGTAAAGTAGCGATGCCACAGCTGAAAGAGTTCATCGCGTTCCCAGAGTCGGTTACAACGAACGTCAGCGTGAAACGTTCGAATATACTTCGACTGCAGGACAGTGCGATCGATCGACTCTTGGACCACAGCAGTTGCCACCCCCAGCTCTTGTTCGGTAAGATATTCGAGTGTGTTTGTCGCCGTTCGGTGATTAGCATCCGGAAATAGATGCAGTCCAACTAGTGCACGAACCCAATGAGCACTCTGTGCTGGCAGTGGATCGTTCGTCGGAAATTCTCGAATGAGCCGGTGGATCGCTGTGTCTTGGACATTCCGTATTCGGCGGCGCGTTAGATCTCGGTCGTTGCGGATCCACCCATAGGTCTGCTCTGATTCTTTGCTAAGCTCGAGATTGATCGCCTTCACTGTTTGTCCATCCAGTGAGCTAAAATCACAGAGACGCTGGCTGTCTGACGGGAACTACTTTGGCGCGATTTCTTGCACCTCGAAGAGACCGTCAGTTATTGGAACAGTAGACGGATCATGGAACAAGTCTGTTCCATAGGCGGTGATTGCGTACGTTTCGTAGCCGGTTTCTCGTATCGCTCCTATGCGAGCGAGATCCTTGAGTTGTAATCGGATGACGTTCTCTCGGAACCGGTTTTCGGAGAGTTGATTGGCACTTCGTTGAGAGTGGGTACAAAGTTGGTCCAGTATCTCTTGGTCCGATCGGTACATCGGTGCTGACGGATCGATAAAATCACGATAGGAATGAGGAGCAGTTGTGCCCGACACAGCGTGGAGTTCAGCGTACCAGCTGTTAGTGTTATCTATCCACCGAGTGGCTCAGCGATGTTTGGGCTTTAAACACATGACATTGGAACTCTTCTGGATCCTCTCTCGAAGTGACTTCGAAAGATGAGTGCTCCAAACGGAAACGCCGCATTGGATAGTTGCCGAGAGAAATTTTTTAGAGAACCACAGACTACATCCCGTGCCGATGATTTGAATTCTCCACTATTGTTGAGTGTCCTTGTGCAACACTCTGGAAGTCATAACAGGACAGCTGTTGCACAAGGAACTGTCTGACTCATCACACCGTGGTGGGATATGCTTTCGAAGGCAGAACCAACGAAACTGTTTCTACTCCCTCTACTACTACTACTACTACTACTACACCGAGGGAAGGCTGCTCAGAGTTGTAACTAGGAGGGGAGGACCTGATTGAATTAGAACTCACATTTCTACCACCAGTCGTGTTTTACGGTACTGGAGAGGTTAAATTAATGTAGTTGGGACGTAGATACTTTAGGCGCAGTTTTTATTCCACTCCGGCTTAGATCGGCATTGGCTCTGTTCTAACTACGCAGATCAGCAATAAGTCAGATTTAATTGTAGTTAAACTACAGATTAGTACGCATTCGTGAGTGGAGAACACAACTGATGTCGAAGGCTACCGATTCCACGGGCCGGCTTCTTGGAGGTCGACTTGAGTGTCTCGAAGCGAAGCTGTTCCATCGTCTCTGAGCGTTTCAGTCGTCCTCTCGCCCGCTAAGAGGTCTCTGACGGTGTCGGTGAGTCGTTCAGACGCAAGGAAATCGGGGACGTTCACGTAAGCCGCTCCTTGTTCGAATAAGTCGAGTGCCTCATCAGTTCGATCTGCGCGCACGATCACGTCTGCCTCTGTTTCAATTTCTAGCAGTCGCTCCGAAAGACGTCGGTCTGGAACCGTTGAATAGATTAGTCGACACGAGTCAATACCAGCGCGTTGCCACGTTTCTGGATCCATTGCATCACCGAAGACATAGTTGCTGTGTTCTCGCCGTGCCCATGCAAGTTGGTCGGGATCGTGATCAACGACAACAAGGTCCTCTTCGAGCTCATGACAGACCTTCCCGACTTGTGTACCAAGCTTGCCGTAGCCAATAAGAACAATGTGATCACTCAGATCAGATTCGACGTTGCTCTGTTCAGCCATTTTTTCGTGTGCAGAAGTAAATATCGGATAGCGAGAAATGAATCGATACAGTTCCTCTTCGAACTGTTTTGTCGCTGTCGAGGTGATCATCGTTACCGCTGAGGCAAGGATAATCGCCTGAAATATATCAGGGGCGATCCGTCCAAGAATAAACGCTTGAATTGCGATGATGAGACTAAATTCGCTTACTTGATCGAGGCTAAAGCTCGTGAGACATGCTGTTCGCGTTTCGTACCCTCGATACAGAAGGAGGTATATGGTTACGATCGGCTTCAGGATGGCGATTAGCACTATTAGCGTGGCTGCAACAATCACCACATCAAGAGTCGGGACCGTCACCAGACTCCCAAGTACAACGAAGAAAATCGCACTGAAGAATGATTCAAGCGAATCGAGTCCATTAAGCAGCGCGAGATTCTGCGTGAACTCTTTCGTGATCGCGAGCCCGGCCGCAAAGGCTCCAATAGCGATTGAGACGCCCGCGAGCTCCGAACCGATGATAAATCCGATGAGCATGCCAATAGCGGTAAGGATCAGCAGCTCGTCCGACCCACCTGAGAGTCGAATTAGTGTTCCAAACAAGTAGACACGAACCACAACTGCGATAAGGAGCAGAAGAACGCCGTAGCCAAGTGCTGCTGCAATCGCATCGGGTGTGAATACTGACGCACTCAACACGAGGATCAATACAATGGCGATGAGATCTTGAATGAAATGGACTGACTGGACGAGCCGGCCGTAGAGCAGATTAATGTAAATCTCACGACGAATCAAATCCTGACCAACGAGTGACGAACTCAGAGCGGCTGCAATGCTGAAATATATTGCGTTGAGTGCATCGAGACCGAGCAACAGCGCCGCTCCATAGCCAAATCCTCCAAGAATGAGTACTGATTCGGCAGCGACAAATTCACTATCTCCTGTGACTGCTTCCAATCGCGTGGGCTCGACATTGACACCGAAAACGAATACAAGAAACGCGATCCCCCACTGAGCGAGTTCCAGCGTTAGATCTTGGCCGACAAGTGGAGGAAGCATGAGGCCAGTGATAATATAGACTGGCACCACTGGAATCGAAAATTGATGGGCGACAACAAGCAATACTGCTGAAACCACGAAGATCAGCCCAAGCGCACCGAGCAGATCAGTCATCGCCAAGCCTCCATAACATTCGACCGATGTCCCGATCACGTACGTCCATGAACGCCTCGTGATCGGTAAGATACTGACGCAAGTGTTCGCCAATCATCTCGCGGGCCAATACCGTACTTATGATAACGTAGTCTGCTCCCCGCTCGTAAAGGTCAAAAGCATCCTTGATTTGTTCGGCCTCGATGAATACCGTCGCCTCATCGTTTACTTCCTCAAGCAGTGTTCGGTTTACTTCGCGCTGTACGGACGAACTGAGGACGAACGCCGCGCGGTCGAGGTTGGCCGCGTTCCGGTGTTCGGTATGGCTGAAATCGCCATAGATGAGATCATACTCTGTCTCGTCGAGCTTGTTGAGATATTCTTGACTACGGTCAATGATCACAACATCGTGGAATTGTCTTCCAAGCAGTGGCAGTACGTCACTGGTCACATCGTCGTGCCCAATAACGACGGCGTGATTCTCACGAGTGCTTACATCCATCGTGTGATCATCCTCGCGAGAGAAGCGATCGAGATACGGCTCGGCGTACCGATACAGCTCGTAGTTGTAGTTGATGAAGTACGTCGAAACACTCATTGTCACGATCGCGAGTAGGCTCAAATAACCGAGCACTTCAGTGCCGACGAAGCCTTGGGCGACCGCGAGCGAGCCGAGCACGAGTGAAAACTCACTGAGTTGGACCATGTTGAGACTCCCGATGAAGGAGGTTTCGGGAGAAAACCCCTCTCGGTAGATGAGCAGCGCAAAGCCAGCGAAGTTCGCGCCCATTAGAACGCCGGAGGCGATAAGTGCCTCGACCCAGAACGCAAGTAATTGCTCGGCCTCGAGTTGGAGACCAATACTTGTAAAGAATACCATCATGAAAAAGTCTGTAATCGGCTGGACCTGTTCTGCGAGTTGCGCACTCTGGGGGACCTGTGCGAGGCTGATTCCAGCTAAAAACGCTCCCATCTCAATCGAGAGACCGAGTTCTTCTGCACCAACGATAAACAGGAACGCCCATGCGATTCCGACGACAAAAAGTATCTCATCGTTGTCCGCGACCGACTGGATCAGGCCTGGAAGAATGTATCGTGCAGCAACGTAGGCAAATGCCCCGATTGCACCGACGAGTGCAAACACCGTCAAGATACTGATGGCAATTCCGAGGGGACTATCGAGCGACCCCGCTCCGAAGAGTGCAAGCAAGAGAACAAGATAGATGTTCTGAACAACCAGTACACCGACATCAATCCGTCCG
Organism: Halalkalicoccus tibetensis; assembly: GCF_037996645.1. Lineage (NCBI taxonomy): Archaea > Methanobacteriati > Methanobacteriota > Halobacteria > Halobacteriales > Halalkalicoccaceae > Halalkalicoccus > Halalkalicoccus tibetensis. The sequence goes on along the minus strand of NZ_JBBMXV010000006.1, from coordinate 161,617 downwards.
GGTAACGTGTTGATCTGATCGTTGTCGGCAAGCAGCTTGACGATAATCGGTGTTGCACCAAACACTGAGGCGAGTCCGATAACGAGGATTTCGGTCGGCGAGAAGCCGAAGAGTACCGCAACGAGCAGGCCAAACAGCGTTTGCAACACTGTTCCGAGGATCGTGAGATTGAGAATGGGCCGGAAGATCTCTTGGATTTCGTCAATTTGCATCCGCAGGCCGATTAGAAAGAGCAAGAATCCGAGCCCGAGCTCGGCCATCAAATCGATGAGGTCAGTTTCGATGACAATGCCAAGAAAGACCGGCCCAACAAGTAGCCCCGTAAGGAGGTATGCGATCAGGATCGGTTGTCCAGTGAGTCGGGCGATATAGCTCAGCAGAACTGCTACGCCAATGATGAGGGCAAAATCCGTCGCCAGTGCGACTGTCTCGACCATTAGATCTCTTCTTGTATTTATGTAGTCTTCCAGTATGGTATGATCTTGTTCATTCCCGATTCACGAAACAGTATATTGGGGCTGATCATTCAAGTTCTATCAATATTGATAGTTCAGGACGGAACGGATTGGAACTCTACTTCTGAACCTCCCCGAAGCGACTGTCGGGATTTTGGTAGCTACCATTTGATTACTTCTCATCCTAACGATTCGCTGATGCAGATATAGAATATTAATTCCGTTTTCGTCCAGAGCTGCTTTTACCCTACGAAGTATCTCATCTTCAACTTACCAGAGTTTTTCTGCATTTGGCCGATTAACCCAGAACCGAATACGAAGTGTCGCCTCCGAATCGTTTAGCTTCTCGCCTAACACAGATGGAAATGGTGCTCCTGCAACCATCTCGATATTTTCGACAGTATGTCGAGCAATTTCATACGCTGCGCCAATATCGGCTGTCCATTGTTCGTATATTTGGAAACAACGTGCACAGACCACGATCAGTATCGCTTTTCTCGTCGACCACAGTTTTCACAGACATACTCAGAGACTCGCCATCCACCACCAGTGGTAAATCGGGCTCGATAGGAGTGTTTTGATTGGCATGAGGGACACACTGTTGGTGGTTTGCTCTCTGGGGCCGAATTCTGTTTTGCAGAGTTAGTATACTGGTAAGGTGTCGCCAACATATAGAAGATCACCCATCCTATCCAGCAGATGATAGCGAACGTCCCAAATATATACACTAAATCCGGAATCATCGTGTATCGAAGAGACAGCCAGACAAGGCCGATCCATGCAAGGCATATAATCAGTATTCCTGAAAGCGAATGCGACGAGATCGGTCCTAGCCTCAATTCCATCGTCTGTAAGAAGAGTACGTTGTGGAGGGGCTTAGTTGACTGGACTTCATGCCGATCGACTTCATACCGGGCTGATTGGCTCCTTGAACCGAAACCCAGCGTTTCGAGTTCATATACCTCTTTGAGATGATTCCCTCGAATGCGATCACTATATACATCGTTGCCTGCCCCCACTACGATCTGCTCTAACAGTCGTTCAAAAGACGAAAGATCGGGGCGCTGTCACGCATATTATACTTGCGAAAGTAATTCCTTGGCCATCTATACAGTCATATAGTGAAAGAAATGAGAATTAGTCATCTGAATAGTGGTAATCGATTTCGGGTTTGAGAGACTGTACGTGCCATTAGCGAGCGAGCGTTTTGATAGCGCTTTGTGATAATTACTGGACACTGCGATTCTCGTCCAACGTGTTCTGGTAGCGAACCAACTAACGAACGTTTGAAAAGCGTACTGGAGGCGGCACCAAGTACCATGAGATCATAGTTTGTAGATTGGTCAATGAGTATATCAGTAACAGAAGGATGTTCGATAATATCTTGTTTAATAACAGAAACCCCAGTAAAATTCCCAATAATTCGAGTTTGCATTTCTTCTGCCTTCTTTTGCTCACGAGACGTATTCGTTGGAGAGCGAATTGTTACTACATGAAGCTCTGCAGCATGAACTCGAGCAAGGGCGCCCGCGACAGTTGCTGCCAATTTAGTATTTGGTCCACCAGCCACCGGGAGGAGGATAGAGTCTAATTTCCTCGATTCATCGATACGTTCGACTAATACATCGCAGGTAGCATTCTTGAGTATCTGATCAAGGTGCGATCCAAGCACGATATCTCGTCGGCGAGGGCGTCCTCGCCAACCGAGTAACGTGAGTTCTATATCATACTCGTCAATAGTCGTCAGAATTCCACTCGCAACTGATCGAGCAAAACGGATACGTCCTGTTACTTCGATATCGTGATCTTGGACGAGTTCCGTAGCATCATTGAGGACATCCTGTTCAGTGTCGATAAGTCGTTTTCCAGCAGCAAGTGGGAGCTGCTCTGGGACGCGAATGACAGTCAGGAGTTCAATCCGGAGATCCCTATCAATAGCAAGATCGATCGCTGTGGATACGAGATGCGTGGCTGTCTCTGGGTTTGCGATAGGAACGAGAATAGCAGCCTTCGAAGATGAGATGTTCAGCATTACATCAGTGTATATTTCTCAACCAGCATATATATTTGGATTACTTTAGTGTTGTGTATGTTTGTGTGTGGTTCTGATGATTTAGATCATTCTATATTCCAGTCACATATCTCGAGGTAACAAGGGGAAGATGTTAATATAACACTAACTTAGTCTATAATGGTAGGGTGTAGATGACTTACGACGTACAGAACACAGACAAACATTCCTGGAGATACGCATGCCAACGCTGTGGAGTACCATACAAAACTAAGCCCGAGATCTGTGTGGTATGCAATGAAGCGTCAGTTATCCCGATTGCCCACGTGACAAGAGCAAGAGAGTGAGCCAAGTGCCAAGCGCGCTTACTCGAGCGGCTCATACTCTTCTTGCGGCGGCAGAACGAGTACTGGAACACTAGAGTTCCGAATCAGCGATTCAGAAATATTGCCCGTAATCAACTTCGTCCATCTGCTCGCGCCCCGTGGCGTGAAAGCAATAGTAGTGGTATCTGTTTCCAGAGCCCCTTCAATAATCGTGTCTGTAACGTCCCGGCCGTATAATGTCAACGGTGTAATGCGGCTCTTGTCTGCTGCGAGTACATTGAGAAAATTTTCGTAAGCATCCTGCGCGAAATCCTTTCGTTGAGCGACTGATGCCTTGTCTGGCACTCCCTCTCCCTTTGGCACGACATGAGTAACGATAATCTCAGAGTTTGGGCTGAGGTATGTACGGATTGCTCGTGCCGTCTCCCGAGCGTCGTCTGGGTCCGCAATCGGTACCATTACTGTCCGAAAGAGGTCCGCATTCATACTCCTTGTTTGGCGAGGACATCGTTAAACCGTACTGGTAGTCGAGTCGGAAGCGTTTTCATCGCCCATATTCTCGATGTCGTCAGTATCAGGCGTACTAGGCTCCGTCGTAACGCCCGTTTTAGACGGTGCATCCACCTGCGTGTCTGTCCCAAAGAATCGACCGAATAGACTGCGCTGGTGTTTTTTCTCAGCAAGCAGTACGGAGCAGTCAACATCATCAAGCACTTGCAACACTAGTGAACCGCGAACCAACCGAGACAGTAGTCCTTTCTCTGTCGCTCCAATAATGAGTAGTGTTGCATCCGTGGCAGCCCGTTCGATAGATGTTTCGACGTCGCCGGTTTCGATGCGCAACTCGGTATCCAATAACTCGTGTTTGGCTGCCCACTCTTGGAGGAACATACGACCAGCCTCCTCGTCGTCGGTAACGTGTAACAGTGTCACAGCGGCGTCGAATTCGATCTGCAAGGTACGTGCTATCGCAGCTGAGAGGTCGGAATCAGGACCACCAGCCGTTGGAACAAGGATACGTGAGGTTTCGAAGCCCCGATCACGGAACACTAGAAAGTCACAGGGCAGCGTGTGGGCGAGCTCGTCAATCGCCGATTCGGCACGACCAGGAGAACCGTGTGAGTCTTCTCCCCATCCCATCACACACATATCAGCACCGTATGTACGTGCAGCATCGAAAATCTCCTCAAAGGTGCGATGTGAAAGAACAACGTGTGTCTCTATGTCAATACCGAACGTTTCAGCGTCTTTCTGCGCTTGATCAAGAAGATTATGGGCGGCGGTATGAGCACCACGCTCGCGGGCAGCCGCCAGTGAAGTCTGATCTGGAACATTCGCAATATTGACAGCAACAACCGTTCCATTATGCTGATTTGCGATTGCCGATGCCAGTGTAATGAGGTGTTTCTCGGTAGCCGGGTTTGCAAGCGGGACCATTACTCGGTAGTCGTCGCCTTCAGGTTGGACTGAAGTGGTGACAGAAACTGCAGATTCCGGCAGTTCTTCCGATCGATCGAGTACCCAGTCTGCGAGAACACCAGGATTTTCAACCCGCGATCGGGCATAAACGAAGTACCAGAGTGCGGCAAAGATGACGAGCAATAGGGAGAGCCCGATCACCAGTGGTTCAATATATGCAATAAGCGCGAACGACGTGACTGCACCGACAAGTGGGACGATTGGATAAAGAGGTACCTTGAAATCAGGATTATAACCCGAAGGCTCAGCTTCCCGCATCACAATGAGTGCAAGATTTAGGAGGCCGTAGACAAGAAGATGAAGGACAGACCCTGCAGTTGCTAGCAGTTCAAGGTTGCCTACGAACAAAAACAGCAGAATTAGGCCCCCGGTGATTGCGATTGATTTGTACGGTGTCCCGAATTTCGGATGGATCTCATTAAGGGACGGTGTGACAATTTTCTCGCGCCCCATTGCGAAATTGATACGCGACGATGAGAGGATCGAGGCGTTGGCTGAGGAAGCCGTTGCAAGTAGCCCACCGAACAGTAGCAGTGCCCAGCCGAGAATACCCATATCAATTCCAAAGAGACTGTATTGACTGAACAGAAGTTGTGCCGCATCGACGACCGCAGTGTCGTTATCAGCGACCAAATCCGTCGGGACCGCCGCGAGAAGGACGACTAAAAAAAGCGCGTATATTACAGTGACAATCACTACCGAACCAATGACTGCACGCGGTAGATTCTTACCGGGATCTTTGATCTCCTCAGCTACGGACGTAATCTGGACAAAACCAAGGTATGAGACGAAGACAATGGCGGTCACCGGAAGGACTTCACTGGTCGTTCCTGCCGGCGCGATTGGCTGTAAAGAATTAAGATTAGCGTTCAACAAGCCAACGACGGTGAACACGGCGAGGATACCCAATAGGAGAAGGACAATGACGATCTGTATCCCGCCGGTTTCCTTAGCGCCAAAATAGTTGATACCAATAAAAAGCAGTGCACCGGCCAGTCCGATGAGCTGGGCTGCCTCAAGCACAATTGGTCCGAGTGTAATTCCAGGAACTCCGATGAGTGTGTTGACGTACTCACCGAATCCATACATGTAAAATGCGGAGGCGAACGCTAGCCCTAACCAGTTAGCCCATCCACTGATCGACCCGAATAGTGGCCCAAGGGCGCGATTGATGTAGAAGTACGCACCACCTGATTTTGGCATTGCAGTACCGAGCTCTGAGGCAGACAGTGCCGTGAACAGTGCAATGATCCCACCGAGAACAAACGTCACTGTGGCGAGTGGTCCCGCTCGCGCGACGGCAGTTCCAGGCAGGACGAAGATACCGGCACCGACCATCGTCCCAATTCCAATTGTTAGGGCGGCAAGTGGTCCAAGGTCCTTTGCGAGCTCTTCGTCGCTACTCATTCATTTGATCTCTTCTCTGGCAACCACTAACGATTCTAACCTGGTCTCGGAAGAAAGGACTGCTGACCGATATTGGTTCATGCAGTACCATTGATCTTAGGGAGATTCATACACTACCGTCGATCTTCCTTGGGTCTGTGATACTATCCAAAAATAAGTCATGCAATTCTCTACCGTCTCACACGGTATAAGTACCATGGAAAATTCTTCGCAAATGAGGTATCTGCAGGACCGCTCATGTCATCTACGGAGTTTAGGTTAGTGTATCCTGTATTAATGGGACAGATCGTTCGCTGCTATGAAACACCGTATGAGATCCTGCTAAAACCACTCTTTGTCGTTTGGCTTTCCCGACATTAGTGATCTCATCTATTGAGGGTGGTCCCACCGAAGAGCAACATCGAGTATAAATCAGATATAGTCATAATAGATTTTGTTGAAACCCTCTTTCCGCCGTGCGGTTTCCTATAACAACACGTTTTCACAGTCTTGGTTAAGAACAGACCTCAGAGCAATCCTATTAAATACAATATGATTTTTATTCGGCAGAGCCTCATAGTAGTGAACTGTTGCAGGGGTCACCACAGGGCTAATGAGCGAGTTCTCTACAATATTCATCCTATAAAATGGCAATTCGAGAGTCTAATCGCGCGTATTATACCATTACCTACAAGATGATATCATATCAATTATATAAATGTCATTCCATACCCAGCCATTATGTCAGTCTACTCCGTCTCTGCAATTGTGACTACCTCTGCTCTTCGAATCGAATACGAGACTCACCGTCGTGTACAAGAAATCCTTGATCGTCTTTTTTATACACTTGAGAGCATCAGTGTCGAATTCAATCAGTGGGATGATAAATATGCAAAAGGTCCGGGGCTCTATATCGCAGTTGTTACTGGACGATCAATCGATGAGTTCGCGGATCCGATGGGCAGCAATCAATGGCCACTAGAGCAGTCTAACGACGTTCTTGGGGATTTAGATGCGCTGTACGAGACTGCAAAAGAAGTTGCTTTGACCAGTGATGGGGCGGTTGTTGTCAGTGTAGACGGTGTGATTCACGAGCAAATGGTGCGATTCAGAGATGTTTCTCCGGAGCAGATCAACCCAGAAACAGTCACTGCGAGCGACTATGAGGCCTGGATGGGTGCACGCCATATGAGTGCCTTAGACACGTCGAAACGAGAAAATGTTATCTCAACCGTGACGCTGAGTGAGGAAACAGGACGAGTAACACAATTTAACCGCGGATCATTTCTTACTTTTAACCGGACAGAACTGGGTGGGGACTGGAATTCGTCAGAATAACCAACAGTACTAAGCAATATGCGTTAGAATTATGACAATTATATCATCCGCAGTGGGTATATATATTATACATTTAAATTTCGGATATAGATAATTTTCTATTTCAATGTATAGATCAAATAAGATGGGATAGAAGAGGGGTGCCCGATGCCTCGAGGCGAGAAGAGGTGGTCTCGACGCTGACCCTCAGTGAGGAAATGGAACGCATGACGCGGTTCAATCAGAGACCGTTTCTCACTCTTAAGCGGGCGGAGCTCGACGAGGGGAGAAATCGGCCAAGTATTCGTGAGAGGGCGTCCGCTGAATTCGTTGTTGATCTTACGAACAAGGCCTTCGTATTTGCATACAGTATCGCCAAGATGGATAGCGGAAGTCTCATTCCCGACCGCGGCAGTCCGTCCATCCCGTGGAGTCAGGCCGTGAGCCGTTCGGCGATCGCTTCCCGGATGGACGGATGAGTCTCGTACGAACCGCGCACCATTACGACGTTACCGGCCGTCTGCTGCTCGATCTGCTCTGCGAGCGACCCAAACAGGATCTGCGTGGCGGATATCTGTGTGGAGACCCCAGCACAAACTGTATCGTAATCATCGACCGTCCCGAGAATTGCGGACTTGATGTCATCATGGACGAGGACTTCGCTCTCGTACTCGTCTGGTTCCAGCCCCGCCCGTTCGGCCATCTCTACAATCACTTCTTCGCCCCGTTCGACAGGATCGGGTTCGTCCGTGTCCTCGTTCTCGGGGTGCTGGACATTCAGTAGAGTTGGCATTGTCCCGTCGATCGTCGCGAACTCGGAGGCCCGGCGAGCGGCCACTGGTGCGTGCGGGCCGGGACCGGCGAGTGCCACAGGCGTGCCGATCTCTTCGCTCTTGAGGTCAACCATCGAGACCTCACACGGTGCGTTCTTGAGCACAATGTCAAGCTTCGACCCGAAGACGTGTTGGCGTCTGTTCGCCGGTTTGTGCGAACCGATGAGGATCTGGTCCGACAATCGCACGGGTTCTGAGGGTGACGTCCATATCCGTGGCTGCGTCCCGGGCGCTCTCGAGCAACTGGCGCTGGGTCTCGACATGTTCTTCCTCGAACTGGAGCTTCTGCTCGAGGGAGGTCTGTGAGGGGACCTGGAGGACGTTGACGGCGACAATCTCCGGGGTTTCGACCTCGGAGTGGGTATGGGCGCTGGCGGCGGCGAGCCTCAATAGCCCCTTCTGGGTTCCGGGGTTCGCGATCGGGACGACGACCCGGTAGGCGTCCGTCGCCCCGTTTGGACCGCCCGCGCCGCTCGGCCTCCCTCTCTCGGCAGGGACAATCGCCTCGCCCATGAGGCTCTCGTCGATGTCCCTGTTTCTGACGTAGAGGACGTACCAGAGGGCGCCGAGCGCGACGATCCCCAGCCCGATGGCGATTACGACCGGCTCCATCTGCGTGATGATGACGACCGACAGGATCACACCCAGCACCGGCACTGCCGGATACAGCGCGCCGGGAACCTCGAAGTCGGGCTCGTAGCCGTCAGGGTCGGCACGTCGGATCACGACGCGCGCGGCCGCGAGGATCGAGGAGTTCGAGCTCGAAATCGCCGCGATCACCGCGGAGGCGACGATCGCGACCACGCCCGCGAACCCCATCGAGATCTCCGCGACATCGGAGACCGGGACCAGCGACTCGCCGAGTTGGTCGTACGGGACGACCCCGGTGCTAATCACCATGACGACTACGTAGAGGATTGACACTGAGACCACCGAGAGAATCATCGTCAGCGGGATGTTCCTCCCAGGATTCTTGACCTCCTCGGCGACGGTGGCGATGATCTCGAAGCCAAGGAACGTGACGAACACCAGCCCCGTGGTCGCGATGATGCCACTCGGACCCGTTGGCGCGAACGGATCGAGGTTGGCGGGCTTGACGAAGAACACGCCGACGGTGAGGTAGATGAGGATGATGACCGTCTCGCTCCCGATCATCACGTTCTGGAAGGTGCTCGACTCCTCGGTGCCGTAGTAGTTGACGCCGACGAGAAAGGAGAGTCCGAGGAGGCCAAATAGGATGATGAGGACCCGTCCGTCGAGAAAGGGGACCGGATCAACGAGGTACTGGCCGAATCCGATCATGTAGAAGGCACTCGCGAACATCAGCCCAGTCCACATCCCCCAGCCGACGATGCTGCCAAAGAAGCTCCCGAGCGCGCGGTTGACGTAGTGGTAGCTCCCACCGGCAATCGGCATCCCGGTTGCCAGTTCTGCCAGTGAGACCGCCGCGAACAGTGCAACGAGTCCGGCAATCGCGAACGAGATCGAGCTCGCCGGTCCGGCACCCTCCGCAGCGATCCCCGGGAGTATAAAGATCCCCGCACCAATCATCGTCCCGCCTCCCATCGTCATCGCCTCGAGAAAGCCGAGGTTACGGGCGAGTTCCCCCTCCTCTCCACTCATGATCTACGTTCTGTGTTGATCATTTATTTAATCTACGCTGAAACAAGAGTTTATGCCTGAAATACCATTTCCCTCAACTGCGGTTTTAGCATGTAGAAGAGTGTAGCTCAGGAACATCCGTTCGAGTCTACCTCTCTTTTCTATATCCACCCGACTGGGATCGACGACGAGTGATCTCGAGCGGATAGCGCCCCATCGACGAGAATAGACCACGAGAGCGAACCACGCAAACAAGGCCGTAGTAGCAACAGGGAAGACGACTTGAAAACAAAGCCAGGGGAGAGGCACTCGTGTTCGATTTAAACCCTTGAGTAATTACCGGAGAAGACTGTAAATGGGTCCCACACAAATACCGAGTCATGCCGTTTGAAATCGAGGAAACGACGCTTCCCGGTGTCGGGAAAAGATACGAGATGTATCTCAACGAAGATCGCAGTATCGCGGTGGTCATCCAATCAAATGGTAGTCGTCAAGTGTTTTGCCGGGACGATCCCAGCGAGGACTACGAGGAAGTGATGGAGTTGACCGATCCACAGGCACGAACACTGGGCCTCTTTCTGGTGGGCGCCTACTACCAACCCGTCGCGGCGAGGCTTTCCGAAGAAACTGCACGCGGAGAACACATCGAGTGGTACGCCATCACTGAAAATTCACCAATCCAACATATGAATAAGAGCGATATGGAGCGAAAAACGGGGGTCAAGATACTAGGGGTCGATCGTGATGGGGAAATCGATTCCGTTCCCGGTGATGATTTCGACTTCAAAGCTGGCGATCGACTCATGGTTATTGGCACGGATGAGACACACGATAAGCTGAACGCAGTTCTCCGGAAGATCTGAACAGGATTACAGCACCAAAAATATACGTCCATCCTGTATGACTGTATGAACCCCTTAATGGAGTGCAAAACAGTTTTGTTCTCTATCACCTGTCGTTAAACGGATAGAGACTGGATGGTTACCCAGATTGCCCTCGCCGCCGATTTCGCCATCATCATCGTCACGGCGACAGTCATCGGCTTTCTCGCGAAGCAGACGGGCCAGCCGACGATCATCGCCTATATTCTTACCGGGATCATCCTCGGTCCCGTCTTCCTCGATGTCGTCACCGAGGAGGGACTTGTCGAGCTGATGGCCGAGCTCGGGCTGGGCTTTTTGCTCTTTCTGCTGGGCATCAAGATGCGGCTCGACGACGTTAAGGAGATCCTGCGCCCGATCATCAACATCGCCGTCTGGCAGACGATCCTCCAGACCGCGCTCGCGTTTGCGGTTGCGTGGGTCCTTGGCTTCACCTTTATCGAGACGATCATCATCGCGCTCGTGACCGTCTTCGGCGCAACGCCGATCATCGTGAAGATCCTCACCGACAAGGACGAGATCACCGCTCTCCCCGGAAAGATCGACGTCGGCGTGCTGATCGTCCAGGACATCTACCTCGTCTTCATGCTCGCGATGCTCGCCGCCGGCGGGCTCGACAGTGTCGCCGAGATCGGGTTCACGCTCGCGACGATCACTATCTTGATCTCGCTCATCGCGGTCTTCTCAATCGCCTCCTCGCGCTACCTCCTACCTGGGTCGCGATCCGTTCGGCGAGTGAGCCGAAGAGGATCCGTGAGACTGACCGCTGCTCAGAGAGGCCAACAACACAAACCGTATCGTAGCTCTGTATGAGCGAGGATCGCCGACCTGACGTCATCGTCCATGACAACCTTCGCGTCGTACTCATTGGGCTCGATACTAGCGTCCTCAGCGATCTCCTCGATCATCGCCTCTCCGCGATCAACGGGATCCTAACCGAAGCCGATCGGGAGTTTTTGCGGAACAGTGAGGATTCGATCAAGGAGAGTGATTTACTCCGATTCAATACCTATGGAGACTGCGCTCCCTCTGAACATTCATGTGGTGTCTACAAAGCGCGTTGTGAAAACAGGAAGCCCTCCCTCAAGAAGCGAGCTGCAAACGTCGTAAGCGAGTAGGATAGGGTGTAGTTCACCGTGCGGATTCTCGAAGGATAAGCGGGCCAATGGCAAGAGTCCGTTTAGCGACTGTTGCCACCCGTGCAATATATGAGATAAGTAAGAAAAACGGCAATAGTGTAACGGTGAACGCCGCACCGACAATAAGAATCGAATTGTTCACCCCAACGGTTGTGTTCGGGAACGAAATCCCACTATAAAATCCAAGCATGCTGCCCGCGACAAGTAATGCTGGCACTGAGACGTACAGGATCAGCTGTGAGAGATCAATCAGCGCCCACTCAAAATACAGCGTTTTGATGTGTTCACGCGCCGGCCCGAACATCGATAGTGTCGACTTCAGCTCATCAAGGAGCGTCATATCCTCGTCGGAAAGGCTATCAGGATGGTCGTTTGCGATGCGCTCCAGATGAAAAATCTTGGTTCCGTAATTGTAGTTGAGCGAAGCGGTGACGACGTCAAACGAGCCAAAGCTCGCACCATCCAGTTGATCTTGAACCTCTTGGGCATTGCCGATCAGACTCTCAGTATACTCGTCGACCTTGGCCTTGAGCTGCTCATCGTCATTGTCGGTAATCGACTCACGTAATAGCTTAGCCTGACGCTCGCTCAGGTTGACAATATCATGCAGGAACGCTGATGGGTCGGCGGGGCTCGGCGAGCCGATCATCTCCTCGGTATACTCCCGAAAGTCCATCGTGTTGCTCATTCGTTCTCGCTGTTCGCCTAGCGGGCCGTTCTCTTGGGAAATCACGAGCTGGCTGATCGTGACGACCAGCGTCGTCCCGGTGATGATCGCGCTGATCATCGTCGAGAACATGTAGTTGATCATGTCGTCGGAGCGGAGCGTCGACTCGAAGTTCGGAATGAATAGGGCTCCAATACCGACAAAGGAGACGAAAAAGCCCACTGCAAGGAGTCCCGTTACAAGAGGGCGGCTCCCGTTAAGGACCAGCCAGAGTTTGATCCGGCTTTCATTCGAGCGTTCGCGCATCGTATTGGCGGTCCCGATGTCTGATTCAGCGTCGGTCTCAATTTCTATGTCAGCGTCTGGATCCGCGTCAACATCTGTTCCAGCGTCTGGGTTCGCACTCATACGTCACCAGTGTCAGGAAATCTGGATCGGTTAGATACCAGGTGCTCGATCGGGCCAGCAAACTCTCGGCTGTCGACATCTATCTCGGTGAGTTTGACTTTCGGGTTGCTCGTCTCTTTTTTAGTAGCCTCCGGTGATGGTCTGCGGGGAACGAATTCCCCCTGGCAGTCACGGCTATGACTATAGCAGTAATCCATCTAGTGAGATATTGCCTGTGTTCTCACAAAAGTAGTCCGCAACCACCGTTCTGACGCTGAGCGGAATAGTACCGACGGTAGGTATGTGGGGTAAAGAGTGTGAGTCTCCTAAAACTGCAAGCAGGGGAAATAACCAAAGTCAGCAAGTCTGTCAGCGTGTGATAGGAGCCGAAAGGAGGTGTCCGAGATCTCTATCTCAAGACTTGCCTTTCTGGTGTCGGTTCTCCGCAAGCTCGATCGCCATTAGTTCCAGATCTGGCCGGTCCGTGTACTCACAAACCCATGTGGGTCCAATTGGCACGTCATTCCTGTAGGCGGATTGAAAGAGGCGCGATAGCTCCCGTTGTAGTTCCCGCTCACTGCGAATCTCGTATGGTTGGGTCAGATAAGATAATTCGGTAGCAATAGGCATAGTTCCCCAACTTGGCCTACCACCCACGATATCAAACGGATTCACCGCTATGGGGCCTTGTGCAACACACTTCTTCCAATCAAGGCGATTGTTGCACAAGGTAACCCCCAGCGATGAGGGGACGCTCATCATCGGCCCGCACCTCGAACTGCCGGAGCAGGGTGGCGCGACGTAGTACGGGTGCGAGAACTATGGCTACGAGTCGCTTCGACGTGGAGATGTAGAGTGCTCCGAGTTTAACGCCGAGAGGCGCCCGCTACGGCTATAGACCCGTCTGAGCAAGGACCTCGACTGTTCTTTAAGAAAATGCCACGCTCCTCACCGGAATATATCCCGATCCACCTCGGTCTTACCAGTAAGGATTGTGAAGCTAAACTTGAGCGTTTGACCGAATTAGCAGCAACTATCGTCGAGACGAAGACAGAGACTACCGGTACCTATACCGAAACCTGGACCGTCATGCGGGATACCGACAGAAACGATTCTGTGTGCAGTCTCCACATCGAAAGGCAGTTTTCACCGAGTAGAGACTATTCTGACTGATCTGACAGACCCATGAATTTACGAGGAACAGACCGATGAACGACCACAAGGTTATCCCGCTCGCGCATCCATGTCAACGGATGGCAGACAATAAAAACTCGAGAGACAAGCAAGCGGATGACGAAGAACGACGCCAGCGAGAACGGGAACTGCAGGAGGCACGTGACCGCGGCGATGAACCCGAGCCGATAAACGACGAGTCCACCGAACAGCTCGGCGAGTTAGATGAAGCACTTGAAATCCACACCTATCCGATAACCACCGACGAGCTCATCAGAGCCCACGGCGGCCGTGAGGTCGAAACACAGGATGGGGCAAAACCCGTTGAAGAAGTACTTGCTCCGGTCAACAACGAATCGTATGAATCCGCTGACGATGTTCGAAATCGAATACAGGGATTACTACATCGCTAAGTGGGTTGCTCTTTCCTGCTCGTGAGAGACACTATAGAGAGCACTAGCCACGGTCTGTGATATCAATAAAAGGTCTGCTGTATGGTAGTGCCGCCAGTTGATGGCGGGCTACTGCGCCGTATTAGGCGCGAACGACGTTGGTCGCTCGGGGGCCCTTGGGGGCCTGTTCGATGTCGAATTCGATGTCTGTGCCTTCTTCGAGGTCCGGACCGCCAACGTCCTCCATGTGGAAGAAAACGTCATCATCCGCATCCTCAGTGGAAATAAATCCGTAGCCGCCAGTGTCGTTGAAAAAATCAACTTTTCCGTTTGCCATTGCAAACAAACATAGACTCGTAACACGGATAACAGTTCCGAGAGTCACGGTATCACGACCGCAGTCGAGTGCGAGTGCGGCTCTTTCCATCCATTCTGTTATGACTGGATCTTTTCGACGATCTCTGTTGCTTGCTGTTTTGCTTTATCCTCGCCAACGGTCTTCTTGATCAGGACGCTTTGAACCTCCCAGTCATCACTGCCTTCCTTCTGACCGGTCCGCACCTCGGCGCCCTCTGAAACGGATTCGGCGGGCTCTTTCGCCCAATCAGGCGTTCGGATCGTCTCATACTGATCGGGATCGCGAAAGCGCACGTGGATATAGTCGTCCTCGGTCTCAACGGATTGTATTTCGGGCATCGTCTGCGCTACAGCATCTACCATCTAAACAGTAGGGGAGGATTTCAAGGGCTAGCCAGATGTATAGGTAGCGTCAAAACGAAGACTGGTGACGGTACATCTGGAAAGGTGGACGATCGTCGATCTCGTCGGATATGACATCCTGAAATGGCGATACCGCTACTCGGCTGCCAAACTCGCTAATGCTGCCCTTCTTCGAATTCCTCGATAATCTTATCGCAGAAGGCAGGCAAGTCATCGGGATTGCGACTGGTTACCAGTCCTTCGTCAACGACGACCTCTTCGTCGACCCACTCGCCGCCTGCATTCCGAATGTCGGTCTGCAGGCTGGGGTAGGAGGTTACGGTCCGGCCCTCGACCGCGTCCGCCTCGACTAGTACCCACGGTCCATGACAGATTATCCCCAGTGGCATTTGCGCTTCAGCAAACTCACCAACTAAGTCCACTGCATCTTCGTCCACCCGAAGAGTATCAGCTCCAACCGCGCCGCCCGGAACGATCAACGCGTCATAGTCGTCCGCGGAAATCTCCGAGAAGGTCTTCTCTATCTCGTAGGAATCGCCCGGTTCGAGATCGTTATTGACGGTTTGTACCTCGCCGGTTTCCGTACCGAGAACCTCAACATCGGCTCCGGCGTTCTCGACGGCTTCCTTTGGTTCGGTGAACTCAACCTCTTCAGTACCTCTCTGTGCGAGAAAGATCGCGACGGTTGTATCGCTAAGTGGATCTGCCATTGTGAGTATTCTCCACAGGGCTAGATAGCCTGATTCCAGTTAAAAAGAGAGCCTGCCACTGCGACCGCATTGATAGACATTTCATGTACGATCTACAGAGCCAGTGAGTCGGTCAAGAACCTGGACTCTATATAGTGCTGTTCCATGCCGGTGATTTGGACGCGTTGCTGGTTAGCCATGAGTCCGTATGTTATCGTGTATTGCCCATTAGCGATAGCATACATGAGGTGTGTAGACCCCTAGCTTGGGTGAGTCCATCTGATGTGCTTGCCATGAGCATTGTGGACTCACCCCTTCCCATCGAAACGAGAGCGACACCGGCCTATATGTGCTTGGTATAACTCTCGCTCTGGATCGACGATGATACAAGACTCAACGGCTATAGCCTCGATCCCCAGAGAGAGAGGTGAATCCAGGGATCAACGAGGATCCCGTATCGAGAATGCAATCGAAAACTGCCGTGAAGAGCATCTCGCTCAGCGCCCGCAAACGATGAGCAAACGGTCGTAACATACGAAAACGAGCGAATTGACGATGTATCGCGCAGAACAGTACCCGAAGGGGGCGACGATACGGCGTACGGAAAACGGATTGTGACGGACGTTTCGATATCCATGCTGGAGTCTGATGATACGAATTTCCGGAAATGAGGTGTTCTATTCTCTGGATCCAAGCACTCCGAGACAGTCACGAGGGACTCTATGAGTACGAGATGCTCGGAACGTACTGTCATGTCCACTCCAGAGCGGGGCCTTCGACGCTTTTGTCGATGCAACCTGATTGATCACACCGTGGTGTGATATACTTCCGAAGGCAGAACCGACGAAACCGTTTCTACTCCCTCTACTACTACTCAATCAGGAAGAGGCTGCTCGGAGTTGTAACTAAGACGGGACGGCTTACCCGGGGTGGTTGTCGTGAGCTATACGCCTTCGTATTGTCCCGTTGTTAGGACATCACGCCTCCTGCGGGCGGTTGTTCGTTTGCCCGATCACAACGATCGTGATATCGGTTGGCCACATCTTCGTCAACCACAACGAGCTTCTTCCCGCGACGTTTCGTCTGCTCAACGTCGTCCTTCCCGAGCTTCTCGAGGAAGTCCATGACTCGGGCCACAGTTTGCGTGTGAGGCTTCGACCCTTCGGCGGCGGTGATGACCTTCGCAATCGTCTGGCTATCGAGCACGAGCCCAGCAGGCGCCTTCTCGGCGTAGTCTTTCACGTCCCGAGCGATGAAGCGCGCTCGCTTCTGGTTCGTTGTGAGCTCGCGATCGGCGACGTGCTCGGGGAGCGTACAGATCCGCTCTAAGGGTGTCTCCGTGGTCGTGGTCTGAGAGTCGTTCTCTTCGGCGTCAACGTTGGTGGTCTCTATGGGCGTCTCCTGAAGCATGGTTTCGAGCTCTTCGGTCTGGTCTTCGACGTCGGTGATCCGCCCGCGAACGTTGGCGAACTCCGAGCCCGCAAAGCGCTTGTACTCGGTAAGCTCTGCTTCCAGCTCTTCGATGCGCTCGTCTTTTCGTTCGATTTGGGCCTCGAGTTCTGCAACGCGATCGGTGAGCGCCTCGAGCTGTTCACAGACCGACTCAAGGGTTGGCTCTGCGGTCTCAGTCGCGGGCTGGTCGGTGGCGGTACTCTCGGTACTCGTGGTCGTGGGTGTGGATTCACTCATCGGAAACGTGGTGTGTCGCAAGTAGGACGATCGGGCCCGTCCCGTGGCTGGCGAGCGATCTGAACGCGTGGCTCAGTGGCGTCCCTCCACTCGAGATTCGGGGTGCTACAGGCAGGGCTCTCGATAGGCGTGCAGCGCTGGCGTTGTGCGAGAGCCCGCCCATTGCTGGTGCGGGTTACTCCTGGTGCTGGTGGAGCTGTGTGCGAACGCCCGTGCGTGTGGTCGGGCTCGTGGCCTGCGGGGTCTGGGTGATCGCAGGATCGCCGTTGGGATCGGTTTCGTCGGCGGCGTCGGTTGGATCACCCGTACACGCCCGGACGTGTTGGGGCCAGGCGCTCATCCCAACCGGCACGTTACAGTGAGGACAGGGTTTGGTGGCCTGTTCGCCCTGGCGGGCGATCTGGCAGTTCTCGCACTGGCGGGCCGTACTCGCCTCGGCTTCCGCCAGCGGGACCGGCGTATACTGGGCGTTCGTCTCGCAGTTACACAGCGGCTGGCCCTCGCCGTCGTCGATGTGATAGACCGCGCTTGCGGGGTTCTGCGTGTGGGTGTCTCGAAGGAGTGCCGTCGGGGGTTCGTCGTGGGCTTCGGCACTGCCCTGGCTCGGGGCGCTTACATCGAGCGTCTGGATCTCGCCGAGTGTCTGGAACTCACTTTGAGTGCGAACGTCGAGCGTTCGGGTGAGGCGTGTTTGGAGGAGGTGTTCGCTCAGGCCCAGCGTTGGGTTCGTGAGTTCCTCAGGGGCGCACTCCCGACAGTAGCAGCGTTCGATCGTGAATGTGGGGGCGTCCTCTTGGCGCGCGGCGTAGATCGTGACCTGTTCGCCTTCGCGCAGGGTTCGGTTGCAGGCCGTGCAGTCGGGGTTAGTCTTCGAGAGTCGCGCGCCGGCGAACAGTTGGGTACTGTTGGTGGGGATTTCGGTCAGCATCGCTCGGCCACCTCACAGTCGTTGGCGTGGAAGGCCTCGCGGTGAAGGTCCTGCTCGCGGATGGATTCGCGGTCGCAGGCTTCGCAGCGCCAGTAGGTGGTGGCGTTTGCGACCGTCGGCGGTTCGCGGTGGGGACCGGTGATTCGGTTGGTCTGTTCGGAGGCGATACTGTTTTCTGCGGCTGAGTTGCTAGTGCTCATTGCTTCTGGGACCTCCAGAAGCGCGGTCCGGTGCTCCTACACCGGGCCAATTCTCTCAATTGACGATACCGCGCTTCCTACTTAGACAAGAGTAAGCAACTCCTTAGTATTTACTATTAGCCAATCCTATCAGTATGGGCCAGTGGTAGATGTCAAACATAGATCCGTTATCACTATGCAGAAGGCCATGAGTATGAGCACTAGAAATGAATTCAGAGGACCTTCAGCAGAGTGATAGAGAAATTTTGAGAGAGCTTCGAAAAGGCCGTTGCACACCCGCTGCACTTACAGATTGGACAAACCTATCAAACCAAACTATTCATAATCGTCTTAACGTCCTTGTTGCTGCAGGTCATGTTGAAAAAATCCACAAGAGTGGATTATATCAGCTTATAGATGATCCAGAGAGGTTAAAGGAAGGTCAATAACAGAGTGTGGACCAAACATACAGATAGAACATTAATGCCATGTCTGAGTTTTATTGCCCTCTCACGGCAATGACCAGGGTTCGAATCCCTGACGGAGCATCCCATTCTTCCGCGCTCTTGTGATTACGAGCTGTGGTAACGGAGAAACAACAATGCCACCACAGGGCAAACACGAAACTCAAACCAGTGTATCGCCACGCAGTCATGCGTTTTCCTCATGTTGCCCGGCATACCGATTCGCCGGATTAAATTACGACTCCCTATCCATCACTGACGGGCTCAAACAACAGACTACAACAGCGCTAAGCCCGCAGGAAATTCAACCCGAAATAGCTGAATTCTCTCGAGTTGTTTCGACTTGGTTTCCGACTATTACTACATCTACAGACACTACGTGCAGACCACCTGAATCTGCAGGTGATCTCGGATGAGTATACTGGACGGGGTCACGATAGCTACTGGACTTTCGGAGGACTATCTAAATGAACGGCAGCTTATTGACTACCAATCTCAACGTGCTAACTGTTTGAAATGGCTGCTAACGTTTGGAAAAGACCCAGACCAAGCTAATGGATATGCGTTTGAGACCGTCAAGTCACGAGGGAATCGAATGGATATGTTCTATCGCTGGGTCTGGACTGAAGAAGGGCACTATACTGCAGACATCACTCACGACCATGCGGATGCCTATATGGAATATCTTGCCTATCGAGACACAAGCAACGTGGACAAATCTAATCATCAGAAGGCGGTGAAATGCTATTCAAGTGGCGCGAACATGAGCATGGGCTTGATTCTTGGAAGCCCCATCTAACATTTTCGACGACAGATAGTGCGAGCCAGCCACGAGATTACTTCACGGAAAAAGAGCGGAGCAAACTCCGAGAGGCTGCACTTGAGTATGGGTCGATTCCGAGTTATAGTGATTTGAGTCCGGATGAGCGAGATCAGTGGCGGACATATCTCTCCCAGCGGTACGGAAAGCCAAAGAGGGATGTAACGCCTGCTGATTGGGATCGTGCGAACGGATGGAAGATACCGTCACTGGTAGCTGTAAGTTTGGATACTGGCCTTCGTCCGATTGAGGTTAGACGGGCGCGTACTCAGTGGATTGATATAGGTAATCAGGTACTGCGGATCCCAAAAGAAGAGAGTTCGAAGAATACAGAGAATTGGATAGTTAGCTTGCAGGATCTGATTAGAAGGCTATTCATACTAAAAATCTTTCAATCGGATCCCATTTTTGTTATCAGTCTTGTATTGCCACCCTGGAGAGCTGTTATAGCCACTATCACGGGAAGGTTCGACTCCAAGAAACTAAAGTGGAAAAGCGAGCAGATATTAAAAGTAGATCTCCAAAGGACCTGAGGTCTTTCCTCATCTTGAAGAAATTACCTACTGTGAATTCAATATCGTGCTTGAGAAGGTCGACGTAGAACGTCGCAATACGCAATATAGCAGGATTAATTTCTACGCCAACTCCACTAGCACCCTCTTTAGCAACCAATGAAAGAACCGTCCCCCGCCCCGCTGCTGGATCGAGGACGAGGTCGTCCGAACTCGGCCCAGATAGCCGAACCATCTGTCTGGCGACCTCTAGTGGAGTAGCGTATTCTCCGCCACGACGATCATCATCAGAAATTTCAAAGAGAGACATCAGAATGTCGTTGTCTGTTTCGTCCAGTGAGAATCCATTAAATATTCCTGCGGCAGCAATCAGAAATTGATTATCAAGTTCCTCACCACGCTGGTACCATTGGTATCGATCATCAATCTGGGAGTAGAGAGTGGAAATCGTAGATTGCTCAATCCCTTTTGGACTCGCTCCGTCTGTATTCCGAAGTTCAAGTAACAGATGTAGTGACTCTAGAAATTCGTCAGCAGCTTGATCGTTCCGCGCGTGATTGGGACGAACCGCTTCCTGTGCTCCCAGACAGCGGTCAATCAAGAAGTCAAGCTCTGCTGAGGATTGAACAGCTCGTTTATCAGCTGGTTCCTTTTTATCGATATCTGGAAAATGAGCGTAGGATTGGTAGCCAGGACTAGTTCCGGAGAAAATGAATTGAACTCCAGGAGAGAGAAGAGCACCATATGGTGCCTCGGTTCCTGCAACAGCCTCTGAGATATCACTCAGATCTTGTTCTGCCCGGTGGCTTGTACGGAGACTACTCCATTCTACGAGCAGAAATGGTTTTGTGTGATTGGAATCTTGGAATACAGCAATATCAGGATAGACGGCCTGCTTCGCCCTCAGTGTGGGCTCAACAACGACCTGCTCTTCGCTATACTGGTCTTCCAGAAGGCTGATCGCCTCTTCGAGGGACTCAATTTCGTTCATATTAGTGCGAGCGTTGATGAAGTACTTAGGTATTGTCTAGGACTATCAAAATCGAGATTTGATTGTCACCAAGGAGATAAAATCGGACGACAGCGTATAATTAGTAGACACAATTGAATTAGATGACCTACGGAAATAGATCCACTATACGTTTTTGAAATGTATTAAATGCTTCTTCCGTATCTTGGATACTTGTGGCCCCTGTTATAATGACCTTTCCTGAACCGAATACAAGTAATACACAGTCGTGCTCAGCCGGTCGATATACTAACCCTGGGAATTGCTCTGGTTCGTATTCTGTAACTTCTAAACCCAACCCGATTGCAAGAGCAGACAGATTGAGATTCTCACCAACCTCGGACATACACACATAGTTCTGCAATTGGAACCAGTCATCCTCAGCTGACGGCAGAATCTTGCGACCACTAAGGATGTTCAGGAATTCCTCACGGACGGTGCGAGCCTCCTTCTCTGAACTCGCGCCAGTAATGATGTATTTACCAGTACGATAGAGAGTGATTAGTGGAGCGGAGTCCCCGAACCGAAAATACGCCCCAGGGTATTTGTCCGGATCATAGTCCACGATGCTGTCTAAGTCGCCAGCAATAGCTTCAAGGTCCAGTTCTACACCCAGAGATCCCGAAGCGACAACATTGACGACCTCTACCATCTTACAGTCTCTCTGTCTCAGATTGTATTAATACCCTCAGTTAAATCTTGTAATGGCCCCCACGAGTTTCCAAGAAGAGAACGAGAACTTATATTCGCCAGCCACAGATGACGTGTTAGTAGCAGCCTGAACATTGAATGATAATACCAGTACGATGTAAAGTAGATCGCTTGGACGAAAAATGGCTTGGAGACTCTTGTGTCCAAGTTAGAGGGCCATCTCGGTGAGTTCGTAGACACGAATTTTCAGGGTCCTACGATGAGACCAGCCTATACCATCTATCAAACAGGCATATTCCAAATTTGTAGCGCGGAGTTAAAAGGTTGCTAATAGACCACAACTCTTATCAGAGTCTGATTGACATTCTACCTATGGCTATTGCGGAAAATTCTAATGGGGAACTTGAAAAGAAACTCTGGCAAACCGCCGAAAAGCTTCGAGGACCAGTCGATCCCTCCGAATACAAGGACTTCGCACTCGGCCTACTGTTCCTCAAGAGTATGTCCGACTCCTTCGAAGCCCGCAGACAGGAACTTGAAGAGAAGACACACGACGAGGATTCCCACTACTACACTGAAGACGAGAAAGAACGCAAATACATACTAACGGACGAGGACGAATACAAACGAGAAAACGTATTCTATCTACCAGAGGGAACCCGCTGGCAATACTTCGTCGATAACGCCACAGACCCACAGATCGGGAAAAAGATTGATGACGCAATGCGGTCAATTGAAGACGAAAATCCGCGTCTCAAAGGAATTTTACCGAAAGGCTACTCCCGTTCTTCGCTTTCCAGCAACTCTTCTAATGCACTAGAAGGTCTGATCAATCTCTTCGCAGACGTCAATATGGAAGCAGAGAATGGCGATCAAGACGAGGACATCTTCGGTCGCATCTACGAATATTTCATCAAGCAGTTCGCGATGGAAGGCGGCCAAAAAGGGGGAGAATTCTACACACCGAAAAGCGTCGTTGAGCTAATGGTCGAAATCTTAGAACCGTATGAGGGCCGGATATTCGACCCTTTCAGCGGTTCCGGAGGAATGTTCGTCCAGAGTCAGAAATTCATCGAGAGCCACGGCGGCGATACTGACAAAATCTCCATTTATGGCCAAGAAGTGAAGGAAAGCACTCTCCAGATCTCCAAGATGAACCTTTATCTTCGAGGCCTAGATGGGAATATCAAACAGGGAGACAGCATTCTCAACGACCAGCACAAAGGTCTCGAAGCGGACTACGTCATCACAAATCCTCCATTCAATATGAGCGAGTGGGGTAGAGATTCAGTCGCAGATGATGATCCTCGCTTTAAATATGGAATGCCGCCATCCAATAACGCCAACTATGCTTTCATCCAGCATATGATACACCATCTCAACAACACCGGGATGGCAGCTACAGTCATGGCAAACGGAGCTATGTCCGCCCAGAACAGCGAAGGAAAGATTCGAGAAGGGATTATTGAAGACGATCTGCTTGATGCCGTAATTGCTCTCCCGAAAGAATTATTCTATACAACCAGCATTCCTGCATGTATCTTTATTCTCAGTAAGGGGAAAGAAAACGACCAACATCGGGATCGAGGAAAAAAGGTTCTTTTTATTGACGCGACAAATCTCTATGAAACCGTAGGTAGAACCCAGAATAAGCTTAGTGACGACCATATCCAAAAAATTTCCAAAGCTGTAAAATCCTACCACGGGAAGGATGGGGTTGACGAATATGAAGATGTGGCTGGTTTTTGTAAAGTGGTAGATATTGACGAGATCTCCACTAACCGATACATTGTCACTCCTGGGAGGTATGTAGGGACGAAATCTGAGGATAATAGTGAAGAGTTCGAAAAGCAAATGGAAACATTATCTGCTGAATTACGCAAAAAATTTGCTGATTCTAGCAGATTACAAGAAAAAATTGATGACACACTACGAGAGGTGGGATTTTGAATTCAGAATCTCAGGCTTTAGATGAAGCGGATGAAGATTCAACTCTTCATTTAGAGCTAAGAAAAGTAGCTACTCAT
The DNA here is from genome assembly GCF_037996645.1 of Halalkalicoccus tibetensis. Lineage (NCBI taxonomy): Archaea > Methanobacteriati > Methanobacteriota > Halobacteria > Halobacteriales > Halalkalicoccaceae > Halalkalicoccus > Halalkalicoccus tibetensis. The sequence continues at coordinate 137,881 of NZ_JBBMXV010000006.1, read as the reverse complement.
ATCGTTGACTCTGAACACAAGTCTGCCCCTGAAAGTGAGGAAGGTTACCCGCTTATCAAAACTTCAGATTTGGAGGATGGGCGTATTGATTTTCAGAATATAGCACGTGTTGAAGAGGATATTTACCAAGATTGGACCAATAGGCTAACGCCAAAACCTGGCGACATTATTCTTACAAGAGAAGCTCCAGTCGGACGCGTCGGATTGGTACCAAACGGAAAGAAAGTATGTTTAGGACAACGGACTGTTCTAATAAGAGCTGATTCTAAAGAGGTCGACGAACAATATCTTCGATATCTATTATTGAGCGATAATATACAAAATAGGCTTCATTCTTTAAGCACTGGATCTACGGTTGACCATCTTAATCTGGAAGATCTCCGATCTTTTAAACTACCTGAGTTACCGAGCTTGGAGACTCAGAAAAAGATCGGAGATTCGTTAAAAGATTTTGATGAAAAAATACAGATAAACAGGAAAATAAATAAAATTTCACAGAATATTATCCAGACGAGATTCAATCACAACTTTGATAAGTTCAATCCAAATACGGGTCAGGATGATATTGATGAATCACAACTTCCAAAAGAATGGGAGTCTGGGAAATTAGGAGATTTCATGAATAAAATTATTGAAAGAGTAGACCCAACTGAAAAACCTGAATTGATGCCTTATTTAAGCCTCAAACATATGTCGAAAGGTTCAATTAGCCTAGATGAATGGGGATATGCTAAAGAAAGTAAAAGCACTAAATATGAATTCAAGGAAGGTCAAATTCTCTTTGGTCGCCTAAGACCCTACTTCTGCAAAGTCGGTGTTGCACCAACCGATGGAGTATGTTCTACTGACATACAAGTCATTGAACCTGGGGAGGGCGAATTTTGGCGAGAATTCCTACTTTGCCAGCTAACAAACTCGCAGTTTATTGATTATTGTGATAGAGTGTCAACAGGAACCCGTATGCCCAGAGTAGGATGGGATGATATGTGCGATTACACGATTCCAGTACCGCCGATAAATAAAGTTCAGGAATTCAGCGAGGAGATTCGCCCATACATAGATTTAATAATAAACAACATTTATGAGTCTAATAGACTACAGAAATCTCGGAACCTACTCTTGGAAGAATTTATGTCTAGAAATACTAATATAAGTAATTTCAAGATGGAGGATCGAAATTGAGGTAATATAATATATGTCTATGAATGAGATGGAGTTGGCGGAGAAACCGGCCCTACAGGTTTTCCAAGACATCGGATATGACTACAAGCCTGGTTCTGAGCTTGGGCCGAATAGTGACGACCCAGAGCGCGCCTCACTTTCTGATGTGGTGCTGCGTGGCCGTCTTGAACAGAAGCTCTGCGAGTTCAACCCATCTCTGCCAGATGAAGCTATTGAGGATGCGATTTCTCAGCTTCTCGGTTTCAATTCACCTGTTCTACTCAAGAATAATAAGAATTTCCACGAGAAGCTGGTTAGCGGCATCCAAGTTGAGTATGAGGTAGATGGGGAACCTAGAGGGAACTTCGTCGACGTCTTCAACTTTGATGAGCCGGAGACGAATGATTTTCTCGTCTCTAATCAGGTCATCATTCAAATTGCGGAGGGTCCACAGCGGAAGCCCGACGTCATCATGTTCGTCAACGGTCTTCCTATCGGCGTCTTGGAGATGAAGGACCCGACGAATCCTCAGGCGTCAATGAGTAATGCGTATAAGCAGGTCACAGATCGTTACGTGAACGATATTCCGGACTTGTTCCACTACAACGAGCTTATCGGCATCATGGACATGAACAATGCCCAGCTCGGATGTCTCAGTGCAGGTTGGGAGTGGTTCTCACCTTGGCGGTACATCGACGAGGAGAAAGACGCTACCAACGAGCTACCACCTTCAGAGGTATTGATCCGTGGCGCTTTCGATAAAGAAAGACTGTTAGATCTTATTCAGAATTTCATACTATACGCTGATGAAGACGGAAAGCTCGGGAAGAAGCTTGCAGCCTACCACCAGTTCTACGCGGTAAACAACGCTGTTGAGAGCAGTAGAGAAGTCGTCCCAAATCCGGATGAAGATCGTATAGGGCTTGTCTGGCATACTCAGGGGTCCGGGAAATCGCTATCGATGGTTTTCTACGCTAAGAAGATTCGCCAGGAACACTCGATGAAGAACCCGACGCTTGTCTTTTTAACTGACCGGAACGATCTTGACGACCAACTATACAGGGAGTTCAAAAGCCACGGTTTAGAGGCAGAGTGGGCAGACAGCGACAACCGGATTGAACTTCGGGACAGGCTGGATCGAGAAGCTGGCGGTATTATCTTTGCGACGATCCAAAAATTCCAGACTACGGATGATGAAATTCAATATCCGGAGGTCAACGACCGCAAGAATGTGATTGTAGTGGCTGACGAGGCTCACCGCACACAGTACAAGAGCTTAGCTACAAACGTCCGTGATGGTCTACCGAACGCTTCTCACCTCGGATTTACTGCTACCCCGATAGAAAAGGAGGACCGATCCACTACGAACACGTTCGGCGGCTACATCAGTCAGTACACGATTAAGGAATCTGAGAAGGATGAGTCCACTGTTCCAATTTACTACGAGAGTCGATTGGCTAAGCTCCAGATCAATAATCCAGAGATTGAGAACCGGTTTAACGAGTTGATGGAGTCGAAGTCAGATAACTTAAAGGAAGAGATGAAGCGGAAGTGGACTCAGCTTCGCCGCGTTATCGAAAATAGTGAAGAACGAACCGAGATGATTGCTGATGATGTCGTTGAGCACTTCAGCAATCGAGAAATAGAAGGTAAGGGAATGGTGGTCGCAATTAGCCGCCAAGCCGCAGTAAACCTGAGCCAGAAAATCAGGAGTAACCCAAATGCTCCTGAGACACGCGTGGTGATCTCTGGCGCGGAGGATTTCATTGATGACCCCATCTCAAACGAGGTGTTGAAACGCCGTTTCAAAGACGAAGACGATCTATTCAAAATCGCTGTCGTCTGCGATAAGTGGTTAACTGGCTTTGATGCACCCCATTTGCATACACTCTATCTAGATAAGCCGATGAAGAATCATAATTTACTTCAGGCAATCGGCAGGGTTAATCGTGTTTACAAAGACAAGCCAGGTGGACTGATTGTAGACTATATCGGTATCAGTAAGCGGCTGAAGCAGGCCTTGGATAAGTACACTTCAGATATTCGAAGTGATGCGATGCTAGATATTGAGAAGGCTGTGAAAGTGATGAAGGAGAAGCATCAGAAGGTAGCTAATTTCTTTGGAGCAGTGGATTATGATGACTGGCCACAGCTTGACCGATTAGAGCGAAAGCGGTTGCTCTACAAGGCGCAAAATGAGGTATTGGTTACTGAGGAACGCGAGGATCAATTCCGGGATTCAATGAAGGAGTTGAAGAAAGCTCATGCGCTGGTCACGCCACATTCTGCGGCAAGCGATATTCGTGCGGATGTCGCCTTCTTTGAAGCAGTTCTCGGGGCGATAAACAGTATTGAGGAATCTGGGAATCCGGATGAGTTGGAGGACGTGGATTCTGCGATGAAGGAGTTAGTAGCTGAGGGTGTTGGCATCGAAGATATGATAGAGGTGACCGGTTTCGACAAGTGGGAGAAAGAGAAGCCGGTGCTCAGTGATGAGTTCCTCCAGGACGTGGAGAAAGTCGAGTTTGAGAATCTGCAGGTGAAGATGCTTCGACAGTTGCTTGAGAACGAGATTAACACTAGGAAGAAGGGTAACTTGGCGAAGTACGAGTCGTTCGAGGAAGGGCTTCAGAAGACGATCAATGATTATAACGAGGGTTTCCTTTCTACTCAACAGATGATAGACGAGCTAAGGGATTATGCTGAACAGATTCAAGAAACGGATGATCGGCAAGATGAACTCGATTTGAGCGATGAGGAACTCGCGTTCTACGATGCTATTTCGTCTAATACCGACACGGAAATCGACGAAGAGACGTTGAAAGCTATCGCTCGGGAGCTCAAGCAGAATCTGAAAGACAGTGTCGAGCTTGATTGGACGAGTCGGGAGAAAATTAGGGCCGAAATCAAGACGGAGGTAAAGGGTGTACTGAGAAGTAATGGTCTAAGTCTCTACAAGCATGAGGAACTAGTTGATCCAATCGTGGCGCAGGCCGAAGCTTTCTATGGCGGGGCTGCCGCGTGAATATCCATCTCTAAACTATGAGGATTTCTTCTCTTTTCCAAGCTAGGTATTCTACTCTCCACAAGGCTCATCTAATTGTCTTAACCAAATCACGATTTATACTATTCAGGGCTTTGTCTCTGTATACCCTGGCCACCACCATACTGTACTTCGGCCACCCACTTTTTTCGAGCGAAGTAAATTCTGCTCCTCAAGAGATTTGAGTCGATTTAGAGCGGGTTGAAGCGTATAGCGATGAGCTGAACGCGATCGTGACCGTTAATTCGAATGCGCTTGACCGCGCCGATGAACTAGATGAAGAACTCAAAGACGGCAAGCTCGCCGGTCCCCTGCACGGTATTCCTACGATTCTGAAGGATAATCAAAATACCAAGGACATGCCGACAACGGGCGGCGCCGTGACGCTCGAAGAGTCAATGGCACCCGAGGATGCGTTCGTTGTCAAGCAAATGCGCGACGCCGGAGCAATCATTCTCGCGAAGGCAAATCTGCATGAACTCGCCGGTGGCGGGACCAGTGTTAGTTCATTAGGTGGCCAAGCACGGAATCCATACGACTTGGACCGCACACCTGGTGGATCAAGCGGTGGAACCGGTGCGGCACTGGCAACAAATATGGCGCCGATCGGATTCGGGACCGATACCGTGAGCTCGGTCCGGTCACCTGCCTCAGCCTGCAATCTAGTCGGATTGCGGCCAAGTATAGGACTGGTGAGCCGGGAAGGAACAATTCTAGTAGCGCTCACCCAGGACATGGTTGGACCGATCACTCAATCGGTTACTGATGCTGCAAGAATGCTCGACGTTATCGCTGGGTATGATCCAGAAGATCCGTCAACTGCGAAGGGAGTCGAACATATTCCCGATAGCTATATGGATTATCTCAATCCGAATGGCTTGGACGGTGCCCGGATCGGTATTCTTCGAACCGTCTTCAGCAGTGGTCCTGAATCCGAGCCGGTTGTTAAAGTCGCTGAGGAGGCTGTTGCCGATCTCAAAGCGTTAGGCGCGAAGATGATCGAAGTTGATGCAGAGATCGATGTAGATGAACTGATCGACTCGTTCCATGTGGGGAGCTTCGAGCAACAAGAGCAGTTCAACGAGTATCTCGATAGTCTTGGATCAGGAGCCCCAATCGAAACGTTCGAAGACTTCGTTGAGGCTGGCGAATATCACGAATCGCTTGAGTCCGGGTTACAGGCGGCGCTGGAAATTGAGTCACCGACGGACAAACCAGAGTACTTCGAACGGCTCTACCGCCGTGCCCAATTCGTAGAACGGTTGTATGATATCATGGCCGCAGATGAGCTTGACGTGTTTTTCTTCCCGCATCAGAAGCAGCTTGTTGCCGAGATCGGCGACGATCAGCTGGGGCGGAATGGCTTTCTCAGTTCCGGAACAGGGTTTTCCTCAATTACGGTTCCGGGCGGATTTTCAGAAGGAGGCGTGCCTGTTGGTATGGAATTCCTCTGTCGGCCGTTCGATGAACCGACGCTGTTTGAGGTTGCGTATGCCTACGAACAGGGAACGCAGCATCGCCAGCCGCCAGAGGAATTTGGTCCACTAATGGAATAAGCTCCCAGAAGAGTAGCACAATTCGGCAGCCATCTCTAGTGCATCTCGGCTACAGTCATTAAACCGGACGGGCGAAGTTCAATGGCTTTTCCTCGTCATCCTTTCATACCACACAATTATTTACACAGGAGCCGAGCGTTCTTCTACAGAAGTATGAAAACCATCACACGAGAAGAATCGGGTGTCTTCGAGTTCGGTCGAGACATGGAACCGGTCATCACTGTTGATCCAGGGGAGAGTTTCAAGATCGAGACATGGGACCCATTCAAGGGACAGCTTTTCGACCACGGACTCGGCGACTTTACTACCGAAGACATTCCGGTCATGAATTCGCCTCCACCGGGATTCGACGCTAACCCCGTCAGCGGACCCGTGTACGTCAACGGTGTCGAAAACGGTGATACAATTGCAGTCCATGTCGAAGAGATCCGACCACAACGAGGGTTCACGACGACACTCGAGAATTTGGGGAATCTGCCCGGGAAAGAAGGATGGGACGATTGTAAGGTAAATCGCGCTCATGAGATCGAACTTGAACCGGGACCAAGCGGAACGACTGCTGATGGCACTGCTCGGTTCGAGATTAATAACCACGACTGGGAGTGGGAACTCAATCCTCATAGCGGAACAATAGTGACAGCGCCCGGACGTACCGTCCAAGAACCTCTCACGACACAGGGCCCCTGGGGAGGGAATATGGATGTTCGCGATCTTTCTCAAGGAAGTACGGTCTATCTCAACTCGTACAATGACGGGGGCTTACTCTTCGCTGGTGATGTACATGCTTCGCAAAGTGATTCCGAATATACCGGCATTGCTGTTGAAACCTGGTCAGAGATCGTACTGAGCGTTGAAGTAGTCGATGAGGAAGTACCCGGAATTTTCCGAATTGAAGACGATGATCATATCATCCACGTCGATTCTTCCCAGAACGCTGGTAATCCCTGGGCTGCTCTCGATAACTGCTTTATCGCGATGATGAACGAGCTGGTAACTAATCACGGATTCAGCGAACGTGAGGCCTATATTCAGATGAGTGTCAACCCCGGTATTACAGCTCGAACCTACCAATTTATTCGCCCCAAATTTTTCACTGTTGGAGTAAAGCTCAATAAAGAAATGCTTGAGCAATTCTCAGAGTAATCGGCCCCAACCCACTTCGGAACGTATTCTAGCTCGATGCAATCATTGAGTAACCACGACAGTACCCTTACAACCCAAGCTCTTCCCGAACATCGGCCTCAGTAAGAACCCCACTCTCAACAAAGAAGTCTTGCAACCCAACGCCCTGATATCCACCGGGTCCAAGTCGAAATTCCGGATCCCGAAGCGAGTTCTCAAGCAGTTCAATAACAGCCATCGCCTCAAGCAGTCGGACCTCACGAATCGGCATCCGGATCTTCAGCCCACGAATTGCTTCACGAGCCTCATCAACGAACGATCCCGAAATAACGGCGAAATAGATGTTGTCGAAGCCTCGCCGTTGGAGCTCCCCAATATGCTGATTGATGTAGTCTTCAAACTGCCGTTCGTCCCCTGTCCGTAATCGATAGGGCTCAGGACTCGATTTAGCATCGTAGATAACCGCATAACTGCTGTCGTTCCCTCGGTAAGTGAAGATTCCATCTGGGTTGCGCCCACTCCCTTGCCCTAAATCTTCGACCTTGTAGCCAAGAATGCGGAAACACACTGCAAGCCGATTCTCGAATAGTGACTCAACGGTCTTCCCGTTTTGCTCTGCCAGAGCTATCATCTGGTCTGTCCGTCTCGCCAAGTCGGGGAGGATCGAGACGATCGGCGGGATGTAACTACTCGGCAGTGTCTCGGCTGGTTCGGCTACAGCTACCGTCTCAGGCTCTGGTTGACTAGCTGGCTCCGACTCCGTAGTCGCCTCTACCTCCGCCTCTTCGCGGTGTTGCCAGTAGTAAAAAGCATGCTCAATATCCCAGAGGTGGATATCCTCGCCGGTATACTCAGTAAGGATATCCCGCATTCGTTCGTTCAGCGCGCGAAACTGAAGGTACGTCTCTGCAAGATCGTCTGCTGGCTCCCAGATCGCTAAGTCCGACAGTGCTCGCCGCATCGAGGTATAGTAGACTGGATGCGTATCCGGACTCTGTAGCTGCCAAAAGTACGAAGGAAGTCCGGAATTGAAACGAGCTGCGACGCTTTTTAAAGGCAATTTAGGTCCGCTCTCAGTTCCTCCAAAGTGTTACGTATAGGAAATGATTATATGACCTGAATATGAGTGTCTATTCATGCCTGGCGAATTAATGGATCGGGGTCAGTTCCTATCTCTTCAGCTAATTGGAATAGAATACATCGACATGACACTGAACATGTATAATCAAGATATGACTTACAGTGGGTTACTGATAGGGGTTGTAGTCGAAAACCACAGTGATGAAACGTGTGAATGGGATCAGAGCGCTTTAGAATTCATCGACACGAATGGCTTCACTTATCGACAAAGAGATACAATGAAAGAGAGTTGGTTAGATGAAGTGATTCCTGGTGGATGGCATGCCGATCTACGCGAACTAAAACCAAATAGAAAATATCGGTTGCTCACGTTCGTAGCAGACTTTCATAGCGAGCTGGGGGTAATCTCATTCGAAGAAGAAGCGCGTTATCTCCTTCAAACAATGGACTGGGACAATGAACAAGTAGAAAGGATAGAGATCGATGTCTCCCATTTATCTGAAAATAATATAGGGAGTCTTCCTGAAATAGTCGATGCCTTTGCCAAACACTCTTAGGCCATCTATCTATGATATCGGGCAAAAATCACATCAGTCGGTTGAATAACAGGCAAGAAAGTAGCGACGAGAGCCTCATGGCAGCTCTTGCGGGGGCAATCAATCGGCTGGAAAAAGCATTCCCCGAACAATGGCACTTCCTGATGGAATTTATCCAAAACGCCGACGACAGCCAAAGCAATTCCTTCTCCCTGCGGCTTACCGAAGATGCAGTTACTATACTCAATGATGGGCGAGAATTTGACTATGACGACGTCGAAAGTGTCTGTAACGTCGGGCAGTCCTCAAAAGCGAACCCTGACAAAGGTGAGGACTACATCGGCTACCTTGGTGTCGGCTTCAAATCCGTCTTTTTAATTTCGGATAATCCACGGATATACTCGGGTGAGTATCAGTTCGAATTCGACAAACACAGCTGGTCTGACCCCACTCAGAGCCCGTGGCAAATCATCCCCATCTGGATACACGATGATGCCCAGACGTTTCCGGATGAGTACAACACGAAATTCGAGATTCCATTTTCCGATGATATCAGTCAGGAGACGTTCGACAAGCTCACGAGCGAATTGGACGTAGGCCAGATATCCGATCGGACCATCTTATTCCTGAAGAATTTAGAGGAGATCGAGATCATCGATGAAGTCAACGGCGTCGAAAAGACCATCTCGAAATCGATAGTCACTACCCGGGATGAATACGACATCGTCGAGGTCACCACCGAGAGAAACGACGAGACTGAGACGACGCGCTGGTTACGATTTACCGACACTGTCGAGGTACCAGGGCGAGTCAAAGAGGACCGCATGACCAAGCAGTGGGAGAGGCATACAATTAACCACCGTGAGATCATCGTTGCTTTCGAACTCAATACAGATAACGTTCTGCAAAAACAGGAAGGGACGGCGCATATCGGGGTATTTAGCTTCCTGCCGCTAAAAGAGGTTCCCAGCGGTCTCAATTTCTTAGTCCAAGCAGATTTCCTAACGGCACCTGGGCGAGAGACAATTCACCGAGATGCTCTGTGGAATCGGTGGTTAGCACAGGAGATATTTGAGCTGATTATAGGCCAAGCAATCCCGGCGTTCAAGCAGGATTCGGATTGGCGCAAGAACTTCACTACCGTCCTCTACCCGCAGAAAGGCGGGCATTCTCTTTTCGACGACGAGATTCATAGGCCATTACAGGACCACCTCAAGGACGCACCGGTACTCCTGACGGTCAATGATGAGTTCGGCCGACCCTGCCGCTGCGTGAACATTGACTCCTCAATCGGCGAGTTAATCTCAGACAACGAGTTTGACAAGCTGTATCCGAACAAGTCGCGACTCCATCCCGATTGCGAGGTTGCTGCTGCGTTAGAACAGGAGATGACTTCCGGACCGACTTACTCTCCGAACAGGGGCTTATCCGATAGCATGAACCGGCTTTTCGAATTAAAGGCACAGGAGGGGGATACCGACTTTTTCTCGCAGCTGTACCGGGAGATAGGCGAGTGGACTGAAAATACTCTGTTGGGCACCAAGCTCAGAAGAGAAGAGATTACTCTCACGGAGGCAGATGAGCTCGAAATACCCCGAAATGTGCGTGTGCTGGATGACGACCTTGAGCTATCGAGCGATATACGAGACGATATCACGATTCTACACCCGAGAATAGCGGATGAAACAGCGATAGAGACGCTAGAACTACTCGGCGCCAAAACTTTCGATCAGGCGGATATCGACAAAAGGTTGCGTGGGAAGGATACGATCAAGTCGCTTGAGCAAGGGGGTGGAGGTGGTGTTTCCGAACAGGCGAAAACAACTGATTCATCCTCTGGGGAGGAGCCAATCGAATTCGAGCCCGAATGGTCGGATCTATCCGAGGAACGGAAGATAGAGCAAACGATAGAAATTTTAGACCTGTTTCACGAGGGAGTGGTTACTGTACCCGACCTCGGCGATATCAAAGTAAAGAGCAAAGACGGAGAATGGGTATCACCAGAGGATATCCTATATCCAGCGGAGTACTACCCTAACCACCGAATCGAAGCACTTCATACGGCGGGCCTGATTCCTACCAGAACCTTGTTTCTCTCAACCGAATATCTCGAAGAGAGAGCCGATGTGCACCAATGGAAGCAGTTCTTTGATGCTATCGGTGTTGAAAGCAACCTCAACGAGATCTCGATCGTCGAGCAGGTGGCTATAGAGTCCGCTCTGTTAGTTGAAGCGGAGGAAGGGAGAGATGCTAAGGCTCTCTCCCGACACGAAGAAATCGAAGGATACGATATCCAATCCGAGTCAAGAGTTATTGAGGTCAAAGGAAGTAAAAAAGAATCGCCAAGTGTCAATCTGACTCAGAAGCAATTCGGACGATTGAAGGATAATAGTGATAACTACTATTTATATATAGTTAGGGATGCTCTACAGAACCCATCAGTTTCTATTATCAAAGGCAAAAATATACTAAATGTTAAACTATCTGTCAAGATAGACTACTCCGAATTGCAGAACCTCACTGACTCAGAACACAGCGTACTATAGGGATGCAAACGGTCTCAAGAAGCCCAAACCACTCTACAACCAGCGCAATTATCAGGGTCTTTGTGTTCTTCAACCGGAAGCTGCCTGATCGCGATCTAGAAGAATTCGCGAGAGCGGTTATAGCAGTGATCGAATAGTACGACACGAGGGAATTCAAAAATGAGTTCGTAGGCATCAGTAAGTGGTACGATTGGTTCTATCATAGTCGATAGAGGTCAATAATCGGCTCGATGGCTGACGGAGCTGTTAAAAAGAAATCTGTAGATATGTACCGCTCGTATCCTCAGATCATTATGCTTGTCCCTGTGCTTCAACTCTCACAGCTTGCTCGGAGAGAGTCCAACGATGAGCTCGGTTTCTCCATCCCATCTGGTCATAGTTCTTTTGACGTGAGAATTCGTCACTATCCTTTATCGCTGCAACTACCGCGTCAAACTGAGTCATTCGATCAAAGGTAGCGTCCAGATCTTCATTTGTCTCGTCAATAGCGGTCAACTCCGACTCAACGGACTCAGGTGGGATATCAAGTGTATCAGCAACGAACTCACGGAGAGTAACTGACGAATCTCCCTCAATGGTACCACCATCAGCGGTAGCACTAACTCGAGGAGGACGGTTCTGCTCTCGAATATCCGCGAGGAGTCGTGAGACCTCTTCGTTCAGCAGTACTTGGATCTCGTTCTGACTCGACTGCACTCCGAAGAAGGATTTACCGGTCCGTTCGTGAAGAACAAATGCCTGTGCTCCCGGGAGAGTCATTTTCTCGATAACGCCGATCTCGAGTAGGTTGTCGAGAATCGTCTTGAGAGTATGATCGAGACGGTCACCAATCTCTTCTTTGAGTTCTCGCCGTCGTATCTGCCGCTCATTTGGGGCGGTATACGCGCGTTCGTATAGCCAGCTTGCCGTTGTAACCTGATCGTCAACGCTAGTTTGCCGCTCGTTTTCGACTCGAATCCAGTGTTCTATACTGGGATATTGCATGTAGTCTGTCGTTGGGGGTCTGCAAATGATGCTCCCGACGGTAGAAAACCTTAATTTGATCCGGTGTGGAGGGTCGGATGCAATCCTACCGTAACAGAGGTCCATTGGTCGGGGACGGCCCGCCACCCGTGCCAGCGGGATTCGGGCCTCTGGTGCACTAACCTGCTTATGAGTGTTAGGTTACCTATCGTCTTGTGAGTGGCTAGCAGGTAACGGTATATAAGATAAGTGTACGGTAAAGTAAGGTTTTAGCGGCAAAGCGTGCACCTATCGTCAATAGGATCTTATTGTATCTTTTCAAACGGTCTGAATCCGACCAGCGAATACCTCATGGAATTGTTCTCCTCGCTTCAGCATCCATTGGTGGTACTGATCCCAGTCGCCCTTTTCCGTTAGATGACCCTCTCGACGAAGCGTAATCTTGCTCCGGTTACTCTCTCCCTGAGCCTCCTCTGGCGGGTGCCAGATGAACGACTCACCCATCTCCTCCTCGATCTGCTCTTTCTGTTGCTCCAAGGACTGGAAAGCCTCCGAGTCGTCCTTGATAATGAGCTGAGCGTACAGCCTATTCTCCACCGTGTTGACCGTGAACTGGAGTTTGTAGCCCGATTTCCCGATCGGATTGTTGTACCAGTGCTGTGGCTTCGGCTTTCGCGCTCGTAACGGGGTATCCTTGCTGTCGATCAGATCGCGGAACTGCGTCCAGTACTCCTCCTGGAGTTTCTTTGTCTCCGTCAACTCGCCCTCAGACCGCTTGGCTTTCTCCTTCCACTCGCTGGGGTCTTCGACTGGATTGAATCGGACTGCTGGAGGTGATTCGCCGATCCGCCATACTTCGAGCCGAATGGCGAACAAGTCGACGCCCTCCCGGCTGTTTTTGTTCAACCATTGGATAGCGTCTCGGTGCTCGTCGTTGAACGTCGGCGAGATCCAAACGATAATGTCCGCATCGACACCGGCCGCGTAAGCAATAGACTTCCCCAAGTGGTCGTGATCGGAAGAACTCAGTTGGTTCTCGATGACGACCTGGCGACTGTCGTCGACGACTTCGGCTACGATATCGACATTGTATTTTCCGACACTCTTCTCTATCTCGGTCACCTCCAAATCCAGTCCGAGGATATCCTCGAGATGAGAGACCTCTTCAGATTCGATTGAGTTCGCCAACCATGGCGTGAAATCGTGAGCCTCGTGAGTCCAATATTCGCGCACGTCCTGTGGTTCCAGTTCATGGAATTCCTCGGGTGACCCTTGTCTCATGGCCTCTACTGGCCAATGTAGTTACAAAAGCCTTCAGGGTAGTCTTAATGTAGCTTCAACTGTGGCTTGGAAGGGCCGAACTCGGCTGATTTACCTGTTTGTATTAGATGGTTCATAGGGGGCGTGTAAAATAATAGAGCGCATATCAGAGTACTATTTCCGAATTTTTGAATAACAATTCTATCGGCAAACGGGGCACACGCCGGTTCGGCCTTCCTCGACAGCATATCGAAAGCCGCACTCATCGCACTCAATGGTGTCCATCTCGATCGAGAGGTGCGGGGATTCTGCACCGACTGTCCCGAGATCGACATCATCGAAGTTGTGGGTGAATTCGATAAAGTCGCCCTTCACCTCGGGGACCTCTCCGAGCGTGCTTTCGATGACCTCCTCCATGATTCGCCGTCCCTGTTCTTGGGTCACTCCATATACATATTCGATTTGTTCCTCGGTAAAGTAGGCATCAAGCTCTGCGATTAGTTCACAGTATGGACACCGGAGGTTCGTGTAACCCTGATCCAAGTAGGTCTCTTCTTCGATCTCGAATTTTCTCGCGCATCGTGGGCATTGACGGCCGATCATTCCGCCCTCGTCGGCCGGGATAGGGATGTTGAATTCCTCGTGGTGTTTCATTCCACAACCTCACCTCGCCCCCATGCTTGGTCAAAATCTGCCATGGTATTTTCCAAGTTCACGGGGCGGACCTCACTGATCGTGTGATGGCCGCTACCGGAGTCGGCGAAGGTGTGATCCCAGACATATCCATCCTCCCGATCTCGGATCATGTACCGGCCATGGAACGGCCATTCGTTGTACTCAAGAAATCGTAGTTCCGTTTCCCCGGGCCGACCCCTCGCGAATGTACGGTATGCCTCCCTGTGTTCGTCATTCAGCTGTCGATCCGAACCGATCACCCGGACGTCAACCGTGCCCGGGACGGCTTCGAGCATTTCGTAGAGGCCTGCTTTGGCATACGAGTCGATGATAATCACTTCATCCCGGGCGAGTTCCACGAAATCCCGGAACACGCTGTTCGCCTTCTCGAAATCGCCCTGGGCGATTGTATGCTGGGTCCATCTTGCACCAGTATGGGTCCGTGGGATCTGCGTGTTGTCGTTCCGATGCTCTTCGTACCGGTTCCGCCCCCTCGCAGTGATTTGGACGGATAACATCCTACCTGGCCCTGTCTCTACCAATCTTTTCTCCTCCAAGTACCAGATGTTCTGTTTCAACGTCTCGTCGTCAATCTCGATCTCTTCCTGGAGGATGTCCATACCCACGTGGTTGTGGGCTGCACCTCCCTTTTGGCGATCGATCTCATACAGTACGCGCAGAATCGCGTATCGGTGGTCATCTACCAGGATCGTCTCGTATCCGTCTTGGGTGAGCTTCTCGATACCAGTGATCGAGATGTTCACGTACTGGTGCCGCGCCGATAAGGATTCAGTGTTGATATAGCCGTTGTCGTTGAGCCGGGTCAGATGGTATTTATACCCGTTCTCGAAGATGTCCTCCAGTTCTTTACCCACTTCACCAGTGTTCGTCTGGCCGCGGGGGTTTTCCACCCACTGTTGGTAGAGGAATTTTAGAATCTCCCGCTGAATTTTCTGATCGTCCAGCATCTATTACCGCCATGTCCGTCACGATTACACATAATACTTACACCGGTAGTGATGTGCTCCCGCTTATAGCCACCTCAAGTTCGTCCCAAACGTGTTCCCTCGTTTTTGAACGAGCGCGAATTTCGTGTCGATATCGAGCGGGGCACAATAGCATGCACGTGCCCATTCTGGCCAATATCTTCCACGATTTCAACTGGCTCAAAGCTGGTCCACAGCCGATCGAGAGTACGTTGTCGTCCAGTTGAAAATGTGCAACGTCAGTGCTAAAACTACGCCGTTGCACAAGGCACCACTAAAAAGAACAACGGAGTTAACTCACGTCACCTCGTAACACGGTCGTCGACGGAGTACCTGCCATCGACAGAGATTGCTGTCGGCCCGCGCCCAGTGGGCCGCTTTCGACGCGTATTCCCACTCAATTACCGCCCACGTTCGACTACCACCCCAGACTCTCCGAGAGTGTATACCAGAAGACGGACCCACTCCAGCGTATGCCCGCCGGAACTCCCGACGAATGGCTGTTCGAAGACTGGCAACTCATCGCCCGCGCACTCACCGACGCAACACACGAGAACTGCCGGTGCTACAAGTGCGATACCATCGATGCCTTGCTCGACGACATTGCTCACTATTGGGACCTCGACGAACGCGAACTGGCCCAATTACTGCACTGACAGCGAACCCCGAGAAGCGGTCGTAGGTATCTCCCCAATCAGGTCCGTCTCTTCCCAGCGATAGACTGATACGCCACATCGAACCACCCCCTAGTAGTGGAAGACATCCCCCAGCCAGCACCGGACCCCTACACCCTCGGCGATGAGGTCCAAATCTATCTGGATCCAACTGATCCGGATGCCCATACCCACGGCACGGTCTGTGAAGTCGTCGACGTACTGGCCGACGATCTCGACGTCCAAACGGATCGGCCGACAGATGCCTACTCTTACAGACTCGAAGAACTCGAGACCGGCGAGACACTCCCACTCGCTTTTCGTCACCAGGACCTCGTACCCGCCGAAAATACCCAGTAGACGACGCTCCTAGCCGACTGCAAACCATCATACTCCAAGCCTGCCTTGTGCAACACGCTCCAATAGTCAGCCAATTCGTTGCACAAGGCACGAAGCTCGATCACCGAGAAGACTACTCCTCGCCGTCGACCTCAAGCACCGCCAACTGCACCTTCCTGTTCGCGTACTCACTGCCAAGCGTCACCCGGCCGCGACTATCAGCTTGCTTCTCGAGGATCTGGTCTTTCGACTCGACGTAGACCTTCATACCTCGCTCTCCTGGCCTTCGAGCTCGCCGCCGGCCATATCGGTCGTTGCAGGATCATAGCCGATATCGCCCACCCAGGCTTCGTAGGCGTCTCCAACCGTCTCAACGGCCGCCTGATCGTCAGGATCGGCCGCCACCGACTCTTCGCGAGCGACCTGAGTCGGACTCATCGATTGGCTATCCCCGAGTGCGTTTCGTGCCCACGTCGCGGCAGCGTCATCCGTTGTTTCGAGGTGAGCGATCACGGCCTGATCGAACGCTGAGGCCTGCGAAGAGTCCATCATTGGTCTGTCTCTATCCACACTATTGTGGGTAAGTAACTTATATCTTACCCACTAAATCTGTGTTCCCCCATAGGTGAGAAAAGATACTTATTCGAATCAATAAACCGGACTCCTTTCCCGAACTCGCCACCGCAAAAAGCAGGTTGTAAGAAACTCATTCCACTCATAGACGTAATGCGGAAATATTCCCCGGTACTTTTGGTGTCCGAGTGCGATGTGCTAGTATGTCACATAGGCTATCAGGGAGGAGTCCCTTCGAACGGGTACACGACCGGTACGAGAATTCGGAGAAAAAATGCCCGGAGTGTGGTCATATCGACGAAGACGCCGAATGGAACTCAGAAACGAACGGACGTACCGTCGTGTATACGTATCGATGCTCGAGTTGTGAGGCGACCCGTCGTCATATGTTCAACCTCGAGAGATAGGAGCTCACTACTATGTCATTCACCGCGAGAAGACCGATACTACGCCTAAGGGGATCCCTGGATAGAGTGGGGCAAAACTACAGTTCGAGAGCAGTCTGCAGGTAACTCGGCGTAGATCCTAATCCCAGATGTTGATAACAGTGAGAGGTCAAGCGGTGTCGATGAGACCGCGAATCACTGTAGACGAGATCTCTGTTCACGACCAGACCGAGGTCCGATATAGCTTGTCGTATTCACGGCGTCTCCAGCGGTTCTTGAGGGATATCGACCCGTATATACGATACTCCGAGGACGTCTCCGACGTTCCCGAAAGCATTCTTGCGGTCCCCCTCTTGGCAACGCTGTGTCCCGTCGCCTGGATCAGAGGCGCCGACATCTACATTGATAAGATAGACAAGAGCTTCTGCCGGTCGCTTCCTGCACTCCACGACGGATATGCACAATTGTATCCAACTGCACCATTCGAGGCGAAGAGTTCCCTCCATTACAAGGACCTCGTCGATAACGGCTCATCTAACCCCGATTCGGAAGAGAGTCGTTCAGGGGTCCTCTTTACAGGCGGTGTCGACTCGACGACGACGTACCTTCGTCATCGAGACCAGCAGCCACATCTCATCACGGTCCGGAAGGAAACGGAAACTCGAGAGAACGCATGGAAGCAACGTCGGCGGATGATCGGCGCTTTCGCGGCCGAAGAAGAACTCACAACTCACGCGATCGAGACGAACATCAAATCGACGGTCAAGAAGTTCATGGTGAACCTCTACCATCGCCACCACCTCAACGAGTCCTGGGATCGGGCGATGTTTCTCGGGATCGGCTATCCCGGTTTTACGGCTCCTCTCGCATACAAACATGGCCTTACGGACATCTACCAGTCAGCGGATTATCTCCCTCATACGCGATATCCGAAATCGACACAGTCACTTTTGGTTGACAATCTTCGATGGGGAAAAACAAGAGTTGAATCAGATGCAGAGGGGCTAACGCGTCAAGACAAAATCGAACTCCTCGGTGCGCACTTCACAGGCAAAGAGATGAACTGGGAGATCAGTAGCTGTGACTACGGCGGCGACACATCAGTATCATGCAACCACTGTGAGACCTGCTTTCATACGATTACAGGCTTCATCGTCGCGAACTACGATCCGGCAGCGTTCGGATTCGAGATCGATACAGGAACGTTCGAGGAGATCAAATCCCATCTTAGCGACCGGGAGTTCGACTCGGACAGCGGGAAACTGCGCTTCTGGCTCGAGCTTCAAGAGCGGGCCGACCCCTCACAGGTCGACCTTCCCTACGAGGGAGTAACGGATTTCGTCGCTTGGCTCGCCGACGCGACGATCGCCAACGAGTGGAGTCGACCGTTACCAGTACCCAGACCGGAGTACGAGATCAGTATGAAACGACGGCTCTGCATAGAACTTCCGTATCCCCTTGATGCGTGGCTTATTCGGTGGTATTTTGACAGAACGGATACCTGATAACGGATACTAGGCTTCAGTGAACGGTAGAGGAAGCATCTCACACCGGCAACGAGGCGAGTAAGGAACTCAAGCTCGAAGCCTTGAATCAGCCGTACTTGATGCTCTTAACTCCCAAAAACGCTTAGTGAATCAGATATCTGTAGGCCGCTGGAGTATCACATACAAACCACTACAGCGGCGAGATAAATATGAGGAACTGAATCGTCCCCTAGCTACATTTTGAGGCATCGTGATGATATGTGAGAGATGATACTGAAAGGGACGGGAGAGCTGCAGACGTCACCAGAGGACGTATACCGATTTTTGAGTCAATGAAGGACAACTACCTGCGATAATATCCCGACCACATTGCTTACCACTGGGTCGATGGAGGTAGTTTGAAGAGGTCTGAACCGATCATCGCCTTGGGAATTTCAATAGGACCAGAGTAACCCGGTCTGGCTACTGAACATCGTCGTCAATGCCTTCGATCATCACATGAGCCCGGTCATCAGTGGTCATGACATCGAGATCTCCGTCAGGATCACTGGCCATCAGTTCTTCACGGAGCTCGTCCTCGGATGGGACCTCTCCCTCGGGATATAGTGCGGCAAATCGCGCTGCTACAGTGTCACCGCCGACACCTCCTTCCGACTCAGGGAGCACTACCATGCTAATGAAGCTGTCTACGTTAGCGAAAACCGGATTGTCCTCAATGGAGGCGGCCTCCTCCTCCACCTCATCGCTTTCCTCGTCACCGGTTTGTAGATCCTCTTCTTCGAGGCCCTCGACGCGCCAGAACCCAGTTACCATATCCGCCGGTCCAGTTGTCTCATAGAGCCACTCGCCATCATCTTGATCCACTATACGTCCGGCTTCATCAACGCGATTCATAAGCGCCTCATCGAGAGTACCCACGATCTCGTCGTGTTCCTCAATATCCTCCGAGGAAAGGGCAACCACCACTGCATTCTCTGAGACGGCGTATGCGAACCCCTCCGTATTTTCGCCATCTCGACCCTCGAATACCGTGAACTCGTTGGTCTCGCGTTCTTCGAACCCCTCAGCATACTCGTTTGCAAACACTGACGGGTCGTACTCCCCGTGGAAAACGAACGTTCCCTCGGTCATTGTCAGTGCCTCTGTCGCCATGCCATCGGGCTCGTTTTCGCTACCGAGTGTCCCTTCCCATGGATAGCCCCACAGTCCCAACTGGAACCAGAATGCTGTGATAATAAAGCCGTAGCCTGGCAACGAGAGTAACACGTCCTCATCGTCCGCAGCTGTTGGGGCTTCATCGGGGCTCTCCTCCTCGTCGCCAGCAGTTCCATGAAGATGCTCGATATTGAGATGGCCGAACAGGACGAAATCATTTGTCCGGGGATCGTTCGGTGGCCATGCACTGTAGCCGGGAAGATCGTATGCGGGGAACTCGGGGCCGGCTGCGTCGGTTCCATTGTCTTCTGATTCGTCACTGTCACCACCCAAGCAGCCTGCTAACGTCGTTCCACTCAGTAGTACACTACTCGTTTGAATGAACTGTCGTCGATCCATGCGAGCAGTATTATATATAGATAGATAAAACGTGTCGGTAATGATCTACGTTGTAGACAGCCAGTCCCCAACTGTAGGACACTCTGCGGTTAAAGTTAGCCTCGTGATTACAGGGCTTTTTGGCGCTATTCTATCAATAGCATGAGAATCGTTCATCTTCTTACTAATAGCTAAAAGACAGCCACATCCGGTGGACTGAAGTATCAATCACGTTCCGAGAAAATGTCAATGATGAATACAGAATTGAGAACGGATAAGGAAATAATAGACAATCTGACCACTTCCAACAGACCATCTGTGCAGTCTTCAGAAAATTGATAGCATGTCATTTTCATAGTAACTATTCATATCCTTATTGTTAATGATCTATGCTCCAGTATTCTATGCATCGGAGGCAAATACTGAAGTCGATCGGTGCAGGAACTGGACTCACCTTAGTAGTAGTAGAGTGGCAAGTCACGACAGAGTGGCTAGGTACGGAAGACGAGTGTCGAAGAGAACGGTAAATACGGCCCTACTGATCCGGATACCTACCGTAAGTACCTGTAGAACCTATCAAACTCGTTTCAAGTTGAATAGGTCTGTTTCAACAATGGTGGAATCAGAATATATGATAAATAGTAGTAGCATTATTTAATTCTATACTTCAAACTTTGAAAGGTTCGAATAAACTATTTGTAGATGTCCTTCATCAAGAAATATTATGGTGAATGGTAACACCAACCACGGAGGAGCAGAAGATCAACAAGATAACCAGTGGTGGTTATCACGCCGGGCATTCGGTGGACTCACCGCAGGCGCACTCACAGCCCCATACTTTACTGGAGTCGGCGCCGCCGGTGGCGACAAAAAAGTAGGCAAAATAAAATCGGACACCTATACGTTAGACGGCCTTCGAGAATCGGCAGAAATTCTCGTCGATCAATGGGGAGTGCCCCATATGTACGCAGATAACATTGAGGATATTGCGTTCGTACAAGGATTTAACGCTGCTCGAGACCGACTCTGGCAGATCGATCTCTGGCATCGCCGCTACCTCGGTGAACTCTCCGAAGTTTTCGGAGATGACTGGGTTGAGTACGATCGCGCTGCGCGACTCTTCACCTATCGTGACGACATGGATGATGAGTGGGGTGCATATGGACCTGATGCCGAAACAATTGCTACGGGTTTCGCAAATGGCGTTAATGCATTTATCGACAAAACGGCTGACAACCCGGATCTGTTGCCGGTTGAATTCAAAGCGCTCGACTATGAACCCCGGCAATGGGCGCCCGAAGATATCGTTCAAATGCGTGCGCATGCAATTACGCTCAACTTATCGAATGAAGTCCAACGAGCAGTAACGCTCCGAGAGTTCGACGAAGACGTCGAACGCGTACGAGAATGGCTCAATCCAGAAGACTGGGAACTCGAGATCCCGGACGGACTTGACCTTGATCTCATCCCAGAAGACGTCCTCGACGTATTCAGCATGGCCACGATGGCCCATACGAGCATCTCCTTTGAGGAAGAAGACGTTCGTAATTCAGAGGTGCTTGATGACCTCTCAACAGTAAAACGTGCGAACAATGTGGGTGAACCGACAGCGTCTGATGTCCCGGAGCTGATGGACATGGAGAGTCCATCTGCGAGTAACAACTGGGCTGTTGGCCCGGAACTGACCGAGACAGGGAGGCCAATCGTAGCGAACGATCCTCACCGAGCGCATGGTGTCCCCTCACTACGCTATATAGCCCACATCAGCTCGCCTGAATTCAACGTTATCGGTGCAGGCGAACCTGGTCTCCCCGGTATCTCAATTGGACATAACGGACACACAGCATTTGGGCTAACGATCATCTATATCGATCAGCAGGATCTGTACGTCTATGAAACGAACCCAGATAATCCCAACGAGTACCGTTATGAGGACGAATGGGAATCAATGGACGTAGAGACAGAAACTCTGGAAGTCCGCGACGGCGATGACTGTAAAATCGAACTGAAATTCACGAGACACGGCCCAGTCATCCATGAGGATCCTGAGAGGAATGTCGCCTTTGCCGTCCGTACCGTGTGGACAGATCCCGGTACGAACGCGTATTTCGGTGGTCTTGGTTATATGCGCGCAGAAAACCTTGATGAGTTCCAGGCTGCGATGGAAGGTGAACTCACAGATGAGATGAGAGGCTGGGGAGCGCCACCAGAAAACCAAGTTGCTGCTGATACAGATGGAAACATCGGTTGGTTCCCTGGAGGGAGAACACCGGTCCGCGAGAACTGGGACGGCTTGCTGCCTGTCCCAGGTGATGGACGGTACGAATGGGATGGGTATCTCCATCAGTCGAACCTCCCACGAGAAGTCAACCCTGATCGTGGGTGGGTTGCGACAGCGAACCAGTTCAACTTACCTGAGGACTATCCAGTTGATGACCCACCAATCGGGTTTGACGGCTGGGCAGCACCGTATCGCTACAACCGTATCGAGGAAGTGCTGTCGGAATTCTCCGAAGAGATGCCCCACTCGCTCGAAGATTCTACGGACTTGCAGACCGATTTCCTTTCGATCCCGATCCGGATCCTTACGAACGCGCTTGCTGAAACAGAGCCGGAGGAAGAGCAGTTGATTGAGATGCAAGAATGGCTCTCAGAGTGGGATAACGTCCTTGATGCTGACTCAAGCGAGGCAGCACTTGCGGAAGTCTGGTTCGAGAACCATCTTCAAGATGCGGTTACAGCTGAACTCGTCGACGAAGAGGCGGTTGAACACATTGGGACAGCAGATGTGCAGGTGATTTTAGGGGCGGTCGAAAATCCGGAGGAGTACTTCGAGGAAAATGCGGTCGAAACCCGTGATGACGTGTTGCTCTCGACACTCCAAGATGCGATCAGTGAGGTAGAAGAGCTGTTAGGAGAAGACCGCGAGGAATGGGAGTGGGGCGACCTCAAACATGCGTACTTTGAACACGCACTAGCAGCCGGTGTGAGCGACGAGTCGGCCGAATCGCTCAACGTGGGTCCACAACCGATGGGCGGGAGTGGATACACGGTATGGAACGCAAATTACAACGATGACTTTCAGTTGACGTCGGGAGCATCATGGCGAATGGTTATTGACGTCGGCGAGTGGAACAACTCAGTGGCTATGAGCGTTCCAGGCCAGTCAGGGGATCCAGAAAGTCCATTCTATGACAATCTACTTGATAAGTTCGTGGCTGGCGAGTACTTCCCACTCTTGTATACTCGCAACGCAATTGAAGGGGCATGCACACAACATATCGCACTTGAACCTGCAGACGAAGAATAGACAGAGATCGACAATATTTAGAGTATATTTGTATCGCAAACGCGATTACGAAATGTTATTCTTCTAATGTTGGGTCGAATCACCAGAGTAGCCAGTGGTCCGCCGAATTGAGGGGTAGGAGGCTTTGTTGAAATCCTTAGTGAGTTACAGATTCAGTTGGTAGTTTGAGTAGATGCAGACCCTCCCAAAGTCTCGGTTGTTCCGATTTGTCGAGAAGCATTTCAGTTAGCGCAACGGGCCGTGGCTCGATACTCCTCGAAGTTCTCGAAACAACGCTACACGCTCCATCAGCACATCGTTCTCCTGTGTCTCAAAGTTCGGAAGGACACAACGTATCGAACACTTCTCGACGAACTCATCGAGATGCCCCGTATTCGGAGTGCGATCAACCTCACCGAACTCCCCGCGCCGTCAACGCTATGCAAGGCGTTCGATAGGCTTGATATGGCCGTCTGGCGGGTACTTCTCAATCTCTCTGTTTCACTGCTTCCGACAAATGGTGTTGTGGGGATCGACGCTTCGGGCTTCGACCGAACTCACGCCTCGAAGCACTACACGAAACCGGCAAAGCTGACGATTCAGCAATTGAAAGTCACGCTCTTAGTCGATACCAGAGCGAACGCTATCCTCAATCTTCACATTACAACGACCCGCAAGCACGAGACACAGATCGCACCGTCACTCATCAACCGCAACACAGCTGAAATTGATGTTCTTCTTGAAGACAAGGGATATGACGATCAGCAGATTCAGGCGATGGCCCGCGAAAATTCGATTCGTCCGCTGATTAAACACCGTGAGTTCTCAGCACTGCAGAAAGCCTGGAACACTCGGCTGGAGACTGACCCCTATGGCCAACGGAGCCAGAGCAAAACGGTGGACTCCCGACTCAAGCGAAAATACGGTGCGTTCGTCCGTTCACGACGCTGATGGAAGCAGTTCCGAGTCAAACCAGCTTGTCCACGAGCAGTTGGACGAATATATCCAACACCAGCTCTTGGCAACCGAACGACTTCGCTAAAATATCTTCTTCTGACACAATCCCACAGGATCAATCCGGTTACTCAATCACCTGTCTGTAACACTATAGACCATATTCATTAGAAAATATATATAACGTCTCAAATCACGAAAAGGTTTTATATATTGCTTGCCTCTTTTGAGACAATATGATCAGGGAAAGTCATCTCCGGGTAATCTCACATCTCATAATAGAGGGTGAGTCGGAAGTGAGTATCAGCACACTTGCTGATCAACTCGGATGGAGCCCTGGCCACTCCTCACGTGTCGTCGCCGAATTGGAAGCGGACGGATACGTACATACCGGACAAAGTGGTCGACAAAAGTTGGTCTCGCTTACGGATATAGAACCAATCGAACAATTTGAGGGACTTCTTACGGAATATAGTCATATGGACCTCCCTAGTCTTATCGCCGGCTCTGGGTTACAGATTCTCTATTATCTCGATCAACAACGGACCGCGACTGAATTGGCTGAACGAAGTGGCATTAGCCGGGCAACGGTATACCGTCGTTTAGATAACTTCCAGCGCGTTGGTGTTGTCGGGAAATCGAAGTCCCGATACCGTCTCAACGACCCGTTCACAGTATTGGTGCCGATCGCTAGAGGGCTGTTCCATCAGAAACATCGCCGTGAAGCAGAACAACACGCGACTGGACTCAACTTTGTATGGGAAACACACGACGAGTATCTCTTCGCGTGCGACAATGACGTTAGCGCTGAGGGATTTCACCCCACTGGGCCAGCACTGTTCGGCGATTTCGGCGTTCCACTTCTCACCCGTGATCGACGACACTACGTCCGGACGGATCGACTTTCAGAGATCACTCCCGCAGAGTTAGTTTGCCATACACTGCTGATCGACGATGGCTCTCGGTACCGAACGTACTGTCTGTTGTTGATACAAAAGCAGGAGATCGACCAGGCGGCATTACAGGACTGTGCCGAACACTATCTTCCCGAGACAACGATCGATCTACGCGCTATCGTTAACGGTCTCAGCGACTATCTCGAGACAGAAGGAGAAACAACGACTGAGCAACTACCCCAATGGGAAGAGTTCAAACAAACAGCCAGAGACTACGAGATGACTGTATGAACTCTCGTAAACGCTTCGGTCGTACCTATATCGAGACCGAACTTCGGACGATCGCAGATCACCTCCAGATGGAGGTTGAGGCGTATCTCATCGGCGGTGGCGCGATGTCACTTCACGAGCCGTCGCTCAAGGACACGACCAAAGACATCGATCTCGTTGTTGTCGACGAGGCGGCTCTCAGCCGCCTGATAGGGGTACTCGACGACCTCGGGTACGAGGAAGTTACTGATCTTGGTGACGAGTACGACCAGTTGGGTGCACGCCACTGCGTACGGAACAACGCTGGTTGCCAATTCGACGTCTTCTACCGACAGATCGCCGATAAACTGTTCTTCAGTGACAGAATGCGTGCACGAAGCGAGCCGTTTCTTTCGGACGAGTACTTCTCGATCGGTCTCGTCTCGTTCGAGGACATCTTTCTTTTCAAAGCCGTTGCAGAGCGTCCGGATGATATCGGCGATATGGCCACACTCATCCAGACGAATCTCGACTTCAACGTCATCGAAGACGAAATCGAACGCCAAGTAGAGCTTCTGGGTGGGGAATTCTTTGTCACGGTGGTGTCCGAATCTCTGGAGCGACTTGATGAAAACGAGGGGATCCAAACGCCACTCGACGACGTCGTTCGGGAGTACTATCGGCGGTATATGGAAGGGTACGAACTCCGAATGCAGTTGGACGATAGTGCTCCAAAATCCGTGAGCGAACTGGCCTCCGAGTTAGGCGTTTCAGAAGATGAGATCGAACGTCGATTCGAGTACCTCAAGCAGTACGGATTCGCCGAACAAACTTCTGAGGGGATTTGTGATACTGGCAAGCACGATGAATTCCAGCGGTCCTGATACTCCGATAGAAAGTAACGCAGTGGAAACTGACCGCTCAACGTGAACGGCGAGATCGATATATTGAGTGGCTGTACAAGGTTCCTGCGAAATTGTCCAGCGAATCAGTGAAGCAGCCTTCTCAATTGACGATCCGAAACTCCAGCTGAACCCTCATATCGATCCCCGGTATCGGGACTGCGACCGCCCCAGTCGTTCTCGCGTTTCACGATCCGACGAACAATTCAGTCTGTGATTGATACATGATTGCAGCTCTCTTTGGTGAGGACCGAGCACTGCGGCTGTCTGACTACCCGCGAATCCTTACTGAACTCCACGAACGGAACCCAGATGAATACAACCTCCGGACTCTCGAGAAAGCGTACTACCAGCAGTATCGAGCCACACACAATATTGGCCGTTGGTAAAGAGCGTATCCTCTACTGAGAACAAACGAGCCTCCTCATTTCAGAAGCGACTTACCTTGTGCAACGTCGGTGCTAAAACTATGCCGTTGCACAAGGCGCCACTGAAAAGGAACAACGAAGTTAAATCACGTTACCTCGTAACACGACCGCCGACGGAGTACCTGCCGTCGACAGAGATTGCTGTCGGCCCTTGGCCCCAGGGGCCAATTTCCACGCGTACTCCCACTCGATCACTGTCTACGTCCGGCACTACCAACCCAGATCCTCCGAGAGTTTATACCAGAAGACGGACCCACCAGGACGTATGCCCGCCGGAACCCCCGACGAATGGCTGTTCGAAGACTGGCAACTGATCGCCCGCGCACTCACCGCAGCAACACACGAGAATTGTCGGTGCTACAACTGTGATACGATCGGCGCTTTGCTCGGAGACATTGCCCACTACTGGGATCTCGACGAGAACGAACTGGCCCAACTACTGCACTGACGGCGATCCTGCCAGTGAAGCTGTCGTAGGCTTATTCCCAATCAGGTCCATCTCTATCCAGCGATAGACTGATACTCTTCATCAAATCAACCCCACAGCAGTGGAAGACATCCCCCAACCAGCGCCGGACCCCTACTCACCCGGCGACGAGGTCCGAATTTACCTGAATTTAGCTGGCCCAAATGGCCACACCTACTAATCTGCGAGCAGTGAGTGTTTGCGACAGGATATGACTGGCTACATTCCTCTAAGAGAAGGTTTCACACGGGCTTGCGGCATAATCAGAAGGACTTCGAGCATTGAACGATAGCTGTAGACTAATGGAGCAACTCACCGAGTTACTCGCTCGGTTCACCCTTCCAACGCAGATACTGATCGTCTTGATCGGATCAGTAACTACTGCGAAGGTGATCGAGCTTACAGGCCGGTGGGTCGCACCCGCGGTCGAATCGACGACAGGGTCCATTCATCACATTATTCTGCGAGAGATCTATGTCCCACTGTATCTCTCGGTCTTTCTCTATGGGCTCTTTCTCAGTCTCGAGCTTATCGGGGCTCCGATCCTCTCGTTTTTCGAGGCGATTGTCCTCTCGGCAATCATCGTGCTCTGGACACGTGCCGGGATCCAGGCCGGCAGTAAGTCCCTTAAAGAGATCAAAGAACACGATAACCACTACGAGTTCGCTCCCGTATTCAAGAACCTCTGGTCCGCTGCAGTCGCTATCGTCGCCGGCATCGCGTTGCTACTCGTCTGGAACATCGATATTACCCCACTACTTGCTTCAGCCGGCGTGTTTGGGATTATTCTTGGATTCGCTGCCCAAGACGCAATCGCGAACTTCGTCGGTGGAATCGCCCTCTATTTCGACGATACGTACAAGATCGGCGATTTCATCGTTCTTGAGTCGGGCGAGAAAGGCTCGGTCACTAATATTGGGATCAGAAGTACAACAGTGCTGACGCCTGACCGAGTGATGATCACGATCCCAAATTCGGTATTGAACTCTGCGCAGCTACGTAACGAGTCGGCCCCGCAGCGTCAGAAACGCATCCGGATTCCGATCGAGGTCGCATACGGAACGAGTACAAAGATCGTCGAGGAGATCCTGCTATCGGTCGCTGCAGATTCGAACGGAGTCCTTTCCTCGCCACGACCTACCGTTCTCTTCCAGGAGTTCGGTGAGTCAGCCTTGCGGTACGAGCTTCAAATCTTCATTTCTCATCCGCTTCGAGAACCCCGTATTGTCGATGAGGTCAACCGTGCTATACAGCGGCGATTCACCGAGGAAGGGATCGAGATCCCCTTCCCACAACGTGAGATCTCACTCCGAAGTGATGATGACGATACTTCGGCTGGAGATGAAAGGCAGCACCTCTACTCTGAGTTCGAGTCAAAGTAAGGACTATTTCGACCCCACAGAGACCTTCATTCCGCTCTCCTCGAGTTCCCGCCAGCCATATCGGTCGTCGTAGGATCATAGCCGATATCGGCCATTCACGCTTCGGAGGCGGCCCCAACCGTCTCAATGCCGCCTGATCGTCAGGGTTGGCCGCCACCGACTTCTCACGAGCGACCTGGGTCGGACTCATCGATGGACTATCCCCACGCATGTTTCGCGCCAACGTTGCGCCAGCCTCGTTGATCAGTTCGAGGTGAGCGATCACAGCAGCACTCGAACGCGGCGATCTCGTCGAAGAGAAAGACGGGTACGCTCCCGCCGAGCCGGGCACGTACTGGAAGTATCTCTGACGATCGTTACGGCCTGCGGGGACGCCCATCAAGAACGTATAGTGGAACCGAGCCCCTTGGGCAACGAACTGGTGGTGTAATTACAACCCGTTATACAAGGCACTCACTTGCTTATCAAAGCAATTCTACTAAGGTATGTGAACACATATCTTGATTGCCGACGAGGCATCCAGCCTATCGCTGGAGACGACCGTTGACCCATGTCCCATCGGGTCATTTTTTGTGTGGCACCTAACGTAGGGCCAACCGTTCCTACCACAAAATTCCAGTACCCGTTCGAGCACCGAGAGTTCATATCAGAAGACGGGCCCACAAGCGGTGATGACCCTCAAACTCGGCGACCGTGTCCGTATCGACATCCCCGACGAGCTCGACCCCGATTTTAACCTTCACGGTGAACACGCCATTGTTCTCGACAATGACCCCGGACAGTGTACGTGTGGGTGTGAAGTTCTCTACAAGGTCGCCCTCGAAACCCAAGACCTCTCGATTGACATGCACCCGTGGGACCTCCGGCCACCAATTGAACCAATGCCACCGATTTAATCCGATCCAAAAAGGAGTCAAGCTGACTGGGATCGACAGCTCGTATCACGGACAGATGTGACGTGATGAAGAAGTGATTCGAGACGGGACCGCTCACTGGCCCACCAGTCTGTAGAATGGTGGTACTCTGCAAGAACAGACTCTATCGCTCTGAGCTCGGCGTCAGTAAACGACACCTCCCCCGAGTCAAGCGTCATGAACGCCCAA
This sequence comes from Halalkalicoccus tibetensis, assembly GCF_037996645.1. Taxonomy (NCBI): domain Archaea; kingdom Methanobacteriati; phylum Methanobacteriota; class Halobacteria; order Halobacteriales; family Halalkalicoccaceae; genus Halalkalicoccus; species Halalkalicoccus tibetensis. The sequence goes on along the minus strand of NZ_JBBMXV010000006.1, from coordinate 108,313 downwards.
AATACATCAGCGGGTGGAGGCGCGCTAGTCGAATCGGAGAAACCTCGCTCAAGCCGATGAAGCAATACGTGATGGAGCGTCCACTGCTCGGCTCGTCGTAACGAGAGGGATTGTTTCTTCTCGGATGAGGGTGGCATTCTCACACTGCTAGCTACCTATCCGGAGTGCCATAGTAGTGTCTCTTGATAGCAGTATACACGCCTGCACGCTTAAAAACCCAGACAACACGCGGAGAATAGCAAATCAGAGCTGACAAGGCCCCCTCTTTTGGCTTTGGGGCTACCAATCATCGCACGATGATAGAGACAGCCCGTCCTCTCAGACACTGTATGCGGGGTTTGATGTCTGCAGTCACTATGCCATTAAAGCGTTTCAGAAAATCAATTGACGGTCTCATTGAGAAGCAAATACGGATTGTCTGGTCGTAATTGTTCGGGGTAGAGTAGGACAGATATTTCCCAGCATGTTTCCGAGTACTACCAGTGATAGCTAAGAATGAGTGGATTCGTATATTCTGAGAAACCTATCGAGATCGTCGAAGGCAATGGTCCGTATCTCTACGATGACAATGGAACCGAATACCTCGATATGGGTGCGAGCTACGCTTGCGTCCCGTTGGGTCACGGCCACGATAGGGTTACGGATGCCATCACAACCCAGCTTTCGGACCTGACCTATGTGCAAGGATCATATCCTGTTGCAGTGCGAAGTCAGCTCTACGAGACATTGGGACACGTAGCGCCCGGTGATATCGGAAAGGTTTGGCTCTGTAATTCTGGGACTGAGGCCAACGAGTCTGCACTGAAGTTTGCTCGTGCAGCTACTGGCGATACAAAAATTATCGCTACAGTACAGGGATTCCATGGCCGTACAATGGGAGCACTTTCAGCTACGTGGAAGGAGAAATACAGGGACCCTTACAAGCCGCTTCTTGAGAACGTAGAGTTCGTCCAATATGATGATGCTGACGCAATGGCAAAGGCAGTCGATGACGATACAGCGGCTGTCATAGTCGAACCCATCCAAGGCGAGGGCGGTATCAACCCTGCCTCTACCAATTTCATGAAAATGATCCGTGAGCTGACCACAGAAGCTGGGGCAGCACTAATTCTGGATGAGGTTCAAACAGGATTAGGTCGGACAGGCAAGCTCTGGGCCTGTGAGCATGTAGACGTTGTGCCAGACATACTCACGAGTGCAAAGGGACTTGGAAACGGATTACCCATCGGCGCGACAATGTGCCGCGACTGGATTGCAGAGGAATATGGGGACCATGCATCGACATTCAGCGGTAACCCTCTTATCTCAGCGGCAGCCGAAGCGACAATATCGACGATTACTGAGGAACATTTCCCAGTTCATGCTGCTGAGATCGGAACGTACCTGCAGAAGCAGTTAGAGGTAGAACTCGATAACCGGGTGCGGGATATCCGCGGCAAGGGGTTGATGGTGGGTATTGAGGTTAAACGAGGAGCAAACCGTATCTTACAGGAATTAGCGATGAACCATCGTATTCTCGCACTCCCTGCAGGAAGGACTGTTGTACGCCTCCTACCGCCACTCATCATCAATAAAAACCAGGCCGACCGCGTCGTAGATGCACTTGGGGAAATAGTTGAATGATACCACAGATAGAAAATTAGTATTGAGGTGATGGCACTAGTAGCATAGAATATAAGATAGAACTGTTCAAGGACCTGGATGGGATCACAGACGCCCGTCAAGTGATAATAGACTTTAACCCAGATTCAACTTAGACTGCTGGCGACGCTCCCGATGAACTACTTGACAAATATTAAATTCCGTGAGCGAACCATGGATCACAACGGTGAACTCAGGAATCGCATAAACATACTCCAGAATGGCAAAAACGTTTACACGGAAGACTCTGATCTTGTCAGTAAAATCAAAGACAGCGATGAACTTGCATTGTTTCCGCCTGTCAGCGGTGGCTTATTTTCACTCCGTATTTGATAATTATGAGTCAATTCTTGGTACTTGCTACTGTTTGAATGCTCCAGCTACCAATAGTGGTAAGACAAGCGTCGCCTCTGCCTCGACTTGCGTGTAATTCGTTCGCTTTTGCTTAATTTTGCCCCATGAAACGGCCTCGTTCGGCGGCGCTCCAGATAATGATCCATCCCCTTCCATCCCTGTTGAGATGTAGACAACGTAGTCCGCCCCACCCCGGAAAAGGTTCGTCATAATCGCGTGGTGTTTCGGTACACCACCACCGACCGCAATGAGCCCTGTCGTGTCTGCAAGCAACCCGTCCTCGATGAGCAAATCATAATCGTCCAGAATCTCGATCCCAACTTCCGAGTCGTAGCTCTGTCGATAGTAGTAGAGGAAATTCCCGACTTCGGCGTCCGTCAGCGCTGGACAGTATATTGGCACGTCGTTATCGGCTGCCTGCTTCAATACCGAGTCATCGTCGTCAAGTGTCTTGCCTAACTCACGTGCAAAGGCCGTCGGGGTCCGAATCTTTTCGTCCGCAAAGAAATCGTCGAAGAAGTCATAGAGATACTTCTCTAACCACACGTATCGATCAGAAGGGACGAAGAGATTCCCGAGCCGGTTGATACCTTGCTCCCGAAGTGATGCTTCGTCTGCATCCCAGTCTCCCATCTTGAACGGTTTCGCTGTCTTGATGACATCCTCGGTCAGCGACCCGGATGTCGTGATGAGAACGTCCACGTACCCTTCTCGAACGAGATACGCGACCGTCTCGCGCAGCCCCGACGAGATGATATTCGAGGTAAACGTGAGATAGACAGTAGCGTCTGCCTCCTGCATGCGTTCGGCGATATCGATAGCCTCTGCGAGTTGTGTCGCTTGGAACCCCGTCGTCGCGTAGGAGTCGAGCATCTCTTGAAAGTCGAACTCTCCACGAAAGTCGTAGCCACGAACGTCAGGTGTATCGAGTTCTTCGTTACTCCCTGGGACGACATGATCGTGAGAGTCATCGCTGTCCATACGATTAGATAATCTGACGGGAGGTTTGAATAGCTCGGAATCCATCGCTTCACTCTCGGTATATCCAAGTCTATCAGCGACAGATCATTCACTATGCCCAAGCCACAAGTGGCCGTCCTTCGCCCAGACGATACTCGTATCGACGAGGCCGTCCGGTATCTTCAATCACTGGATGTCTCGCCAGTCGCAGATCCAATGCTGACTTTCTGTCCGACGGGACAGAGTCCTCAACAGGCAGATTATTGTATTTTTACTAGTACGACCGGAGTCGAACTCGCTGTGGAGCACGGGTGGTATCCAGATGAGGAGACGGTGTGTGCTGTTGGTAACCAAACAGCTTCGGCATTACGGGATAGTGGCTTTTCAGTTGATATTGTTCCATCGACCTTCACGTCCACAGGTCTCGTTAGGGAACTTTCTGCTGAGGTTGAAGGAGACACTATCGAGATTGCTCGTAGCGCGCATGGTAGTGATGTACTGGTCAAAGGATTGGAAGCAGCCGGTGCCGATGTCCATGAAACGCAGTTGTATCGATTGGATCGGCCGAAAACCGCTGGTCGGTCAGTTTCACTTGCTATCGACGGTCAGTTAGATGGGATACTATTCACGTCACCAAGGATAGTGGATCATTTCTTCGAGATCGCCGAGGAGGAAGACAATGTGGCGGCACTCAAACAGGGGGTAGAGGAAACTATTATCGGTGCGATCGGTACCCCGACAGAACGTGCAATACGTGACACAGGGCTCAAGGCCGATATCAAACCAGAGTTAGTAGATTTCGCGCAATTAGCCAGACGTACTGTCCAGGAGATTGTAGATACTTAACCGACATATAATACGGACCCCTTCAAGATCCGTTCTTCGGATCATTATTCGATAGCTCTGTCTAGTAGCCTTTAAAAAACTTCTCAGCTGATTTTCCGATAAGAGATGACGCCGACCGACAATATGCTCCGGAGTCTGCCTAACAGGGACGAACCCCCAGACAGTGTTCTCCTCAAGAAATGGAATGCCGTTCTCTTGGATAAGTGAATCAAAATCAGTATCGTAGACTACTGCTCGCCCTCGGCCCGCACATCCGGAATTACCTGACAGAGAACTACTAAGCGATGCTGAATTACGAAGATCGTTTTCGAGGCCAGCCAGCTTCGAGGCTCGCACCGAATATAATTCCGAGGGCGATACCGATGGCCAGCTCATCCATCGCAGCACCAATAGCAACCCCAAGAACGAGTCCGAGCGACATTCCTACTCCTTTCTCTTGCTGGGAATTGTCCTCTCCGTTCACGGAAGCCATTGCACACTATTTCGCTGTATTCAGAAATAATACTATCGTACGGTAAACCAACCATTCTCGGCGGATCGTTTGCCGCTCTCTGAGAGAAGGAATCTAAAATATGTGATAGCGAATTGAGGTCGCTATCGTTAGTTCTCAATATAGAGGGAGTACATAATGATCACAAATCCAATCGCAACGAGGACGCTGTTGATGAGCACTCCCATCTCCAGCGAAACGGAGAAAAGTTGATCAGCAACACCCGCGAGAAGTGCCCCCAGCGTTACACTGGTAAAGCCGATACCGAGCGCTTGTAGCGAGGATGATCCCGTTCGACGGTACGCTTTGTATGCGATATAGGTGATTCCAGCTCCCAACAGCAAGATTACGGTTTTAACGATAACAATAGCAGTTCCGATCCAGATCATAGTTCATCACTCATCTGTGACCAAATATCCGCGAGTCGTTCGTCTGCATTTCGTGGTGGCCGCTGGACTGATACCGAAAGTCCATTCTCGGCGGTAGGATCCATCGAGATCGTCACATCATGGAAATCCCGCACGTAGTATGTCGTTCGGCCTCCACTCGGATTAATCTGGTCGCGTTCACGGACAAGCGAGGCACTACTGAGCAAGTCTAATTTTCGGTACAAGGTTGACTGAGGGATGTCACATGCATCGCTGAGTTCGTTTGCGGTCATAGGATGTGCCGTCTCACGGAGAATAGCCTGGCAGTTAGTGTCATTTAGCGCATCGAGGACCATCTGGAAGGATGGCGAATCTTCCGATGGTGATGAATCGCCCACTATTGTCTACTTTGACTAGTCAGTACTATATTCGGCCCGATTCTACGTTAGAGAGGAGACGCAGCATCAATCTGATATCTCGTTCCAATCTCTCGTGAACCATCCGTCGGACCGTATCCTGCTTCTTGGATGGGAAATGTACGTCTGTGCGCGAAGAACCGTCTGCGATCGATTAATTAGTAGTGGGAGTTGCTCGAGTGTCATAGGAAAATCATGTAGTATTACCCTCAGCACCGTATATCTCGAGGAGTTCTTGGTAACGAGCACGTATTGTCATTCTACTTACATCAGTTGCTTGGCTTACCGTTATTTGTGTGAGATTTTCGTTAGCCAAACGGCTCGCTGCATAGAGCGCGCCTGCTGCTAAGCCAGCAGGTTTTCTGCCACTATGGGCGTTTTGATCCTTTGCAACAGTAAGTAGTTCCCGGGCTTGACGGAGCACGTTGTCGCTTAGATCAAGTTCCGACCCAAATTGAGAGACATACTGAATCGGATCTGTCGGTTTGATTTGCAATCCAAGTTCACGGGAGAGATACCAATACGCGCGCTGAATAGGGAGTTGTTCAACTCGGCTGACGGCCGCACAATCATCTAGCGTACGTGGTACCTGATGCTGTCTGGCCGCTGCATACAGTGATGCCGTTGACATCGCCTCAATGGATCGGCCGGGAAGCAGATCTTTTTCGACGGCCCGACGATAGATGATTGCCGCAGTTTCCCGAACTGGCTGTGGTAGTCCAAGCGCAGATGCCATCCGCCTGATCTCTCCGAAGGCCTGTTTGAGATTTCGTTCATGGGCGTTCTTTGTTCGAAATCGTTCGTCCCATTGTCGAAGACGTTCTAATTTCGCTCGTTTTTCCGCTCCTACTATCCGTCCGGACGCATCTTTGTTCTGCCACCCAATAGTCGTACTAAGGCCTTTGTCATGCATCAAATGTGTCGTTGGCGTACCGACCCGGCTCTTCTCATCTCGTTCCCTGGGGTTGGACGCACGCCATTCCGGACCATGATCGATAGTATCCGCATCGAGAACAAGACCACATTCCTCACAAGCGTCCTCCCCATGCTCATCATCAGAAACGATTTGACCACCGCACTCCGGGCACGATGAAACCGACTGAGATGCTGACGCTTGTGTTTGCTCATCAGTCCGATCATCTTTGGTAGTGAGTGTCGTATGAGTCATATGTATCTTGGTTTGTGGATTATCGGTTGATTCAGGCGGCTACTGATTGCTACGAGAGATTGTATCAAGAGTACGGGGCGGATTCCCACACGATGGGAATGCAGCAATCGTTCGCGTGGTCTGGGGGTACTCCTCGGCGTGCTTTGACGTGCAATTGCCGATCGCAAGCCTCTGTAGATCGGCCCCGACTGACATGAAGTTTCGCGAGCTGGCGCTGCAGACGAGTACATAACGCGTCCGATGAGCGATGCTGATCGAGCGTCGCGATCAACTCCTGTTGAGGCGTTCACCGCTGTCGACACTCGATACCCCATACTTGTACTCGGACTCGTCGCCCACCTCGGACGCGACCTTCCCGAAGTATTTCATGCGCGCTCCCGCTGTTGATTATACAGAACTGTTCTTGTATCTCTCCAGAGTATAGAAGCGTCCGATTCCGGCACATCATCGAAGGATGCTCCCCCACCCGATCGTTAATCTGGTGAAACGTGTCGCGTGAGGAAGTCCATGAACACTCGATTGAACCGGTCGGAGTTGTCCTGATTCGCATTGTGGCCCGCGTCCGGAATCACTTCATACTGACAATTCGGCTCTCGCTCGGCCCATGACGGTGCGTCCCGTGCAATTGTTCCCGTCTTATCCCGCTCGCCGTGCGTGAGTAGTAGCGGCTTTGAAATCCGGTAATCCGGTTCGTCGTGAAGGGCGCTCGCGACTCCTTTCCAGACGGTGAGGAACTCCCATTTTGAAAGCTGGCGATTTGCCCTGTTGGCGTACTCTCTGACGTCTTCGCTCTCTGCGGTGTAGCCGGCGATGACCTTGCGGAGATGTCGGTCCGGCCAGATCGGCCTTGTTGAAACCCTTGTTGAGAAACATAACGAGTGAGTAGCGTGAGGTATGATGGATGGTCTCCCGAAGTCTCAACTTCTCCAGTTCGCCGAACGCGCGATGGTGTTGGCTCGTCGCGCAGTAGCTCGGTTCTCGACACGCTATTCACGGAAGCGGTTCACGCTCCGCCAGCACGTTGTCCTGCTCTGTCTGAAAGTGAAGAAGACGACCACCTACCGAGATCTCGTTGATGAACTTATCGAGATGCCTCGCATTCGTGACGCCCTCAATCTCGGTTCGATCCCCGCACCCTCGACGCTCTGTAAGGCGTTCGACCGCTTGGAGATGGCTGTCTGGCGGGTTCTCCTGAACGTCTCGCTCACAGATTTGCCGGTCAACGGTATCACCGGTATCGATGCGTCCGGGTTTGAACGAGCCCACACCTCAGCCCACTACACGAAGCGTACGAACCTCACCATCCAGCAGTTGAAGACGACGCTATTGGTCGATACGGCGACCAACGCCGTGCTTGACATTCACGTAACGACGACACGAAAACACGATACACAGATTGCACCACAGGTAGTGAAACGGAATGCAGCGTCCATCTCAGTATTGACTGGTGACAAGGGATATGACGACCAGAAGCTCCGGCGGCTCGCCCAGAATCACGATATTCGTCCGCTCATCAAACACCGGGAGTTTACCCTACTTCACAAGGCGTGGAATGCACGGCTGGACAGCGATCTCTACCATCGACGGAACATGAACGAGACAGTCAATGCAGCAATTAAACAGAAATTCGGGGCTTTTGTGCGGTCACGCCGTTGGTGGAAGCAGTTCCGCGAGCTCGTCATCAAGTGCGTGGTTCACAATCTGGAGCGAAGCCTCGCTATTTCATACGAGGACAGCGAATGTACGTGATTCAAAAGGAACGGACTGCTGAATACAGAGGATCAAGTCAGCACAGCGGTCTTGATATCAAAGACGCCAACCCTTACCACTCGCGCACGATTCTTGTAGATGGGCGGTGCCTCTGACCACGACTGAGGCCGATGGACAGACGAGGTGTTCTCTTAGCCGAGGAGTGAAAACAAGGCATAGGACCCCACGAGCGACATCATCGGCGTGATCACCCAGAGTGTCACGACGCGAGCTGCCGCTGCGTGGTGGAACAGGCCTTCGGCGGACAGTTCCTCTGGGTCTTTTTCGCCGATGCTAGACACACCATCCCCGGATGCGTGCTGCCTGTCCGGGTGAGGAGTCTCGCCTTCAGCGAGTTCGCCCACAGTTGGGCCCGAATTGACCCCCTTGTTGCCTTCAACTGGGTGAAGTTTGAGTGCACCAGTCGTAAACTTTGGAGCGGATTCATCGGCAGGGGACTGTGTGACTATGTCTGCGAGCGTCCGCGCTCGGCTTGCACGGCCCCACCCGAGTCCAATAATACAACTGGTCGTACTCACGGCGAGACTGGCTGGAATTCCGAGCCACGATAGGACGCTGATAATCGTCGCACCCACGGTTGAAACAATGAGCGCTGCCAGAATCGGCATCTCAGTAATATCGTTGCCAACGGTCGCCAGTGTCCGCCGGGCAATCGTGAAGCCGCCCACGCTGATGGCCCCGATTGCGAGGAGAATCGCCGGGCTGGGGTCAAGGGAACCGTTACCGACAAGCGGGGCGACTGCGTTCGCCGCGTTCGAGGCCCCGGCACTGAACCCCATGTAGCAGGCAATTGCCACCACAAGCGCCGACCCGATCAGATCCCGAGGCGAGACGTTATCGTTGACCGATAGCCGTGGGAGCCTCCCCTGGGTATCGATTGCGATCAACGGGTTCGTAAGGCGACCAAATTCGAATTTGGCGTCAAGGTGCGGGTACAGATATCTGCCGATAAACGCACCTATGAAGACGGCGATCAGTGGGGCGACGATCCATGCCGACAGGATGGTAAACATCAGTGCAGTGTTGAGCGTCCCCGTTGCCAATCCGAGTCCGACGATTGCTGCGACGGCTGTCATCGAGGTTGACGCCGGGACACCGTAGAGGTTCGAGATCAGGAGTGCGAGCCCGGTAAAAAAGAGGACACCAACGCTCGTTTCGGGTGTAAAGGCTGCTGCATCGACGATTTCGTTACTCATCGTCGTGATGACCTTCCGCCCAATCGTCCACGCTCCGAGGAACGCAAACACGGTAAACAGTGCCCCGGCAGTGACTTTTCTGACGGCCCGGCTGCCAACTGCCGGACCGAAGGCAACACCGGTTGATGACCCGCCGATATTGTACCCGACGAACACCGCCACCAGCAATCCCACGAGAATTAGTAATTCTGCCACGTGCGTGTGCTCGGTTCGCACGCGAAAAAATAGTGCCGTTTCGCTGCTGAACTGTTGGCTACAACCGATAGACACAGTAACACGAAGATTTAGCACTTCACAACTGGAGTCTCACTAGTCCCTACCGATTCGTCTCCATACGGGTTGCTCAAAGATCAGTGACCGATATACGCTGTGTATTCAGCACGGCTACTGAAACCTATCAGCGCTTGAGGGTTTCAACAAGGCCGCCAGATCCTAAAGAGATAGGGAGAGAACTTGAGTGCCAGACGTTCCAGTAGCGGTGGAACGCTGGTTATATCGGTCGCACCAATGATTCCGAGCGCAGTCACCCGCTCTGGGTGTCGAAACAGAAGCTCTTGTGAGACGTAGCCGCCAAAGGATTGCCCAATAAGAGTTACTTGATCGATCTCAAGTTGATCAAGAATGGCTACTAGATCCTCGACAACGCCTGGAACGCTGAATTGCGTCCCAATCGGTTTTGAGAGGCCGTGCCCCCGAACGTCCCATGTTAGTACGCGATAGCCAGCATTGGGAAGCGGATCGAGCTGGTCGTCGAACATCCGGTGGTCCATCGACGCGCCGTGGGTCAGGACGACTACTGGAGCATCTTCTAGACCGACAACCCAATAATGAATGAGACATCGTTCGCGAAGGAGAGTATCCGAGTCGCCCCAGGAATTCGAAGAAGTATTTCGCGACATGTATCTCTGTTTGAGTCGGCAGTATAAGGGATTACGGAGACACTCGTACCGCTACGCTGCAATAAAGTGCGACCGTTGCTCCGGACACGAAATAGAGCCGCGCGTCGATGCTGTCAGTGGCTCTTATCCCATCCGGTCAAGGATATTTCGACAACGGCCGTTCGAGATATTGTTGTACAGACACTTCGATTGCGGAGTTGCATCTCTGTGCCACCTTCATCCCTTTCACCTCAGACATAGATGTTCCGGTGCTGGGGTGGATCGAGTACCAGGTAAGGTCTCTCTCGTCAGTATCGATTTCAGCGAGCTCACAGATCATCTCAAGACCGTACTTCAGTGCTGTTGGGCTGTAGCCGTTGTCATGGCAAGCGATCCAGACAGCGTTGAGTGGAAGATTGTGCGAAAGCCTCGCGAGACGGTGAGAGATGAGGAAGAAGCAGACGGCTACGGTCGGTATGAACGCACCACGGTCGACGCCATGAATCTAGGCTGGGTCCGGCTCGCTCGATCGCCACTCGACGTCCTCGTTTACGACGAGTCTGAGCACTAGAACTGCGAGTGCGAGCGGCACGAGCCCGAACACGATATTTACGAGTATGACCGGATCGCTGACGACGAACGGCTGATTGGCCCACCCGCCGGCGAAGAACTGCTGGACGGTTTGGAACGCGAGGTGGAACCCGATACACGCCCAGAGGTCGCCAGTGATGACCCGAATCGCTCCGATGACAATCGCCATAAAGAAGAAGATCAGTAGTCTCTCAGGTGCCGGTGCGGCGCCGATGACGACCGCCCACAGACAGAACAGAACGGCCTGTCCGCCGACGGCCAACCAGCGTGAGAACGACGCGCTCAGGTTGCGATAGAAGTACCCCCGAAAGGCGAGTTCTTCCGGAAGCGCCTCGTAGAGAAAGACGAGCACCGCCAGGCTGAGAAGCAAGAATACCAGATTTCCGACGGAGGTGTTGAGTGACAGTTCGACCCAACCGAACGCGAGCGCCGCTCCTAACCCGGCACCGGCAGGAAGCAGGTAACAGCCTATTCCGAGAAGAAACGAGTGCCAGGCCGTCCGGAGGGGAGTGAGTCCGAGTCCGGCTAACGGACGCTTATCAAGGCGCCGGCGAGCGAGTACGACTAAGGGGACGGTCAGCACAGTCGCGAGAACGGCGCTCGTGACATGTCCTGGTCTACTGTATCCCGGTTCGAACACCGCGTCGCTCATGACGAAGATGAGAAGCCAGATAGCCGTCACGCCGGCAAAAACGGCCGCGAGGCGCCAGACCAATCCAACACGGTCGTCCCCCTCCTCCGCATTCCGCCCTTCATCATTTGCATCGTCCGCCTTGCCTCCGTCCGGGACGAGATCATCGTTCCTTGATCGATCGTGGTTCCACGGTGATAATACCATCATCCAATAAATCATTGTTCAGATAATAGCGCTTCTGTTCTGTTAGTATCATCATTCCTGATATTTTCCTCATTGAAAAACATTAAGTAAACATGTTCTCTAACACGATCCTTTCCACTGAAGTAGAAGGACAAAGCATAGACTACAGACGCTTAAACGTGCTGAAAACGGATATCGGGTCTGGCCACCATCAGTGATTATCGAAACGGACCTACCATTCGACCTGCGTCTGAAAACGCGAGTATACGTTAGAAATTTACGCTCTTGGATAGAGATTCGACCACTACCAGAACGCTCTGACGGACATCGTTGAGAAAGCATCTCGGCGTGCCGTCGAATACGCCCGATCGTTCGAGAACCCCGTCATCGTTATGGAAGACTTGTCGTTTATCCGTGAACGGCTCGACTATGGAAAGTACATGGGTGGTAGCAGAACCCCTGACGGCGCGACCCGAGTACACGAGCGCTACGTCTGCCGCACCGTACGACCGAACGGACGGCAATCTTCATCCTGTCCGACACCTATAAACACAATTCTGGACACCGACAAGTTCGTGGGCCTCACCCGACGCTGGCCGGTTCTCGACGCACTGCGAGCGGGACCACTGAATCGGCGGGATCATCTGTGGAGCGATTTATCTCCGAACACAGAACATCATTCCAGCCATGCTCACACAGGGTGTTTACAACGCAACTATCGTTGGACTCGTTCTCAGCGGCGTTCTATGAGTATTCTAATTCCTGTAGGAACAACTGTATCTCCCGTTAGATGAGCAACAGTGGACTGTTGCTCGTTGCTCCCAAGTAGATAACGAGGAATTGGATTGCATTGAACAGCCTATGGATCATTGAAGGGACAACGAGGTTTTCGCTATACTCGTAGCTCACTCCAAGGATAACGCTCAAGAGAATATAGGTAACGAGCGTTGGAACCAGTCCTTCGCCACTGAGTGAGCCGACATGGGCGACTGAAAAGATCACGCTCGCAATAGTGATCCCAATAATAGTTCCAAAACGGAATCGGAGTAACTGCTGAATAACATCACGGAAGAGAAGCTCCTCACCGGGGCCAACAAGGAGAATCGACAATGGAACGAGTATGAGGAGGAGTTCAGGATTCTGCATGCCACGTTTAACGAGACCGTGATCAGCCGACTGAATACCAAACGCCGTCTGGACGAGATAAACTCCGACTAGCACGACAAACAGTGAGACTACTCCACCGACGATCGCAAGTAAGTCACGGAAGTCAGGTATCGACAGCATAAGAAAATCGACCCCCTTGTTACGAGTCAGTAGGTAGAACAATGCGACCGAACCAAAGCCAAGACCTTGGAGTGCAAGAGCACTGATGATGATCTGTAGGTTCGGTTGTTCGAGCACGTCAACCCCGAAGACACTGAGAATACCGGTGCCAACAGAGGTTAGTACTGCGCCGAGAAGGAATCCCCCAATCGCGATGAGGAGGACGGTCACAAGCGTGCTAACAGAGTTCTGGAGAGTCAGGTCCGTTGTCCGGGAGCTCATTATTGGGTTTGAGAACTACTGTACCTTTTTCTCTGTTGTTTGAGTACCACATACAATCACATGATACTCAAAGAAACACAACCGCTCAAGAACGGGTTAAATACAGAACCGGAAGCAGTAGATCACTATATACAGAGAACACACCCTTCACCGTGGATCAATGAAATAATAGACTCCTGTAAGTGTAATCCCAAGAGTAGCTTCCTGAATGAAATTAAATTCATTAAAAAGGAGCCCACTAATCCCGAAGGAAGTCACAAACGTGATCATCCCCATCGTGAGAGCGTATTTGACCTGAGATAGGTTTCTTAGCCATATATTCAGACGCTGGTACAGACTGGTCATTATACGAAAATAGATCGATCATCTCTCCACAAAATCATTTTGTAAGATGCGCACCGCTACGTAACAGGTCATTCTAGCCGGGAAATGAAGATAGTCCCGATCACTCCAGACAGAGGAAACAGATAACGCGCCGGTCAGAAATATGCCGAATTTCTGTCAAGAGCAGCGTGCTGAATATAGAGGGTAAGTCGGGCACCGCGAACAGGCTGTCTGGGTAGTGGTCCCGGGGTCCTCTTTCATCGGCAGCAAGTTCGGAGGTTGTCACTCAGCGGGAACGTCGGAGGAACAGTTCGGCACCGCCCCACCAGTTGACGACGACCTCGTCAAGTTTCCATCCGTCCGCCGCGAGGTCGTTCAACAATCGTTCGGTCGCATCGCGCTTGATTCGGAACCACAGAAGGCTGGTCGGAGCGTTGACGACCTTGTACTCGTAGTCAGCTTCGCCGCTCATAAGCCGTTCACTCGTCATGGTGTTCACGATGATCTAAAAATCGCGCAACGAAAATCGTTCCGCCCATCCCTAAAAAAAGGTCCGAAATTGTTTATCGAATATACAATATTATAATCGCAGCTGGGAACATACAAGGATGACATATCAACGATACTTATAGAGCGATCCACACACATAAAATTCAATACTATGAACCAATCCATGATTGAGATGATCGCACTTGCTGTAATGGGTATTCTCTTTATCATAGTCAGTGGATTTCTTCTTACTCAAGCCCCCGCTATTTCGGCCAGTGGTGGAAGAAACCGACTGCTCATTGCAGGAGTCATCGGAAGCGTGATTGGTGGTGTATTTCTCTATGAGAGTGTTACTCGATAGTGGTTCTGTCTGAAGTGAATTGAAAGTCTCCACAGAGAAACTGATGTAGGGGTATTTAACGCAACAGACTGGAACTATAACTATAGACACCGAAGATATATTTCATAAGAACGAGCAGTCTAACTATGAACAGTTGGCAGTGGTGGGGCGTGAGTATCGCCATAGGTGTCCTTCTCACTAGTGGCGTCTATAGATGGTTTGCAGCCGACCCCCTCCTTACCGGTTCTGTCGGATTGTTTTGGACGATCGGCATCGGTCTCAGTCATCGACATTGGGCTATCTGGGGTCGAAACGACAGAGTATCATGGTGGTGGGGTGCATTCAGTGGGCTAGCGACGTTTGCGGCCACCATCTCAGTGACTTCCTTCCCGCCGGATCTCGGTTTCACGGTCGGTCTGTTCATCATCGGCGTTTGCCTAACGATGGTGAACATCGGCATCGGATTAGCCCACGAGCACGGTGATCACACTCGGTCCGAACAGGCAACAGGGAACGATCTAGGTAGTATTTCGAAATGACCGCTCCATTGATGAACAGTCGTCACCACAATCCGCAAGAACCGCGTATCATGACTGGGTCAAGGAATAAGACGTAGCGTAGCAATGGTCTCATCACTTCTCACACAGCCACTCTACATCGCGATCTTCTACGTGGTCCTTCTCATTGCATTCTGGTCGGATCTCCGGCGGACCCTCACGCGTTCCACACCTGATGAGGCGGATAGACACGACCACAACTCGCGGCGGCTCATCGCAGTGACTGGGGGTGGGGGAATTCTCGCTGGAAGCGGCTGTGCGTATGCACTACCCATGCTGGCGATCGAATGGCGCCCTCTCATTGTGTTCAGCGTTGGGGCGTTGCTGATTCTTGCAGGAGGGGGTTTGCGCCAATACGCGATTCGAACGCTCGATCAGTACTTCACGACCCGAGTAATGATTCACTCCGACCAGCCAGTGATTGAGGCCGGCCCGTATAGATGGGTCCGTCATCCTGCATACACAGGCGGTCTCCTACTCCATCTCGGTATCGGAGTCATTCTAGCTAACTGGGCTAGTATTGGTGTCATTGTCCTTGGAATCGGAACCGCCTACTGGTACCGGATTCACGTCGAGGAACAAACGCTCCGCAGAGAATTGGGTGCTGAGTATATCCACTATACTGAGCGAACGCCGTATCGACTCGTCCCATTCATATGGTGAGTAGTCCAATATAGGACAATGGAGCCATCATGTTGTAGTCATGCTCCCTATTCAGAAATCATGGCTTGCCGGAATATATGAAAAGGGTTAGGCGTCACACAAATTATAGTACGTAGAGCCCATTACTCTAGCTACTATAGAGTACCCATGAGCAACAAACGGCGTCTTTTTAGCTCAGTAGCGATCGCTGGTGTAACGACCGGTCTGGTCAACAGATACGAGACCGAAATTCGATCCATCGTCGCCAAATTGCGCTCGAACACAGAGAGCTACCAACAACATCCTGTAGATGATCTCCCCGGTGATATCGTCGTTGATTGGAACGAACGCCTCATCAACGCACTCCGCGAGGACGAAGCCGATGTAGAAACAGTCGTTCGCACCGGAGCCATCCTCAACCTAGCCATCTACGATGCAGTCAATGGTATCAATACGGCGAGGGCAACGACAGCCAGTGCCGATCACTATTACGTTGATCCAGCTACAGCCGACCCACCAACGAAGGCTTCACGCCTTGCAGCAGCGAGTGCTGTTGCTCATCGATCACTCTCCGAGCTCTTCGATCACACTACTAACTCGATCGATACATCGGTCGCAAAAGACCTCGCAAAGAGCGAAGACGACGGGTCTGTAAAGGCCGGAATCGAATGGGGGTGCTCTGTTGCAGACGACTATCTCGAGCTCCACACAAGTGGAACCGATCATTTCAAGTATGACTATGAACCCTCAAACGGACCAGGGAAATTCGATACGGAATGGGGATCACCAGAGCTCGCTTTCATCGATCCATGGTCGCTGAAACGTCGACAGCAGTTTCGTCCATCCGGGCCACCCGCGCTTGAGAGCCCACGCTATGCCGAGTCATGGTATGAAATCTACAAGCTCGGCGAGAAGGCCGACGACCAACCACAGGCCTGTCTTGACATCGCGGAGTTCTGGCGCGGGTCGGCGAAAACAGCTCGCCCACCAGGTCGATGGAACATGATCGCACAACGCGTTGCTCGCGACCAAGAACTATCGCTGTCGGAGAACACACGGTTATTCGCTCTCCTGAGTCTCGCGTTAGCGGACAGCGCCATTGCGACGTGGGAAGCCAAACTCCACTATGATATGTGGCGGCCCTACAGTGCGATCAACAATGCAAACACCGAGGACAATGCCGATACCTTTGCCAACGAGGACTGGAAACCGAATGCAAAGGGCGGCTCACCGGAGTACCCCTCCGGGTTAGCAGCGATGGGTGCTGCCGGAAAGACCATTCTCGAGGCGTTCTTCGGCGACGATCAATCCTTTGAGCTTGAGGTCAGGTCCGGACTCGATGCTGATAAGTTAGAAGATCAAGAACGCTCCTTCGAAAGTTTCGAGGAGGCGCTACAAGAGTCGATAACGGGATGAATTTATCTGGGCAACCACTTCCGGTTCACGCTCGAAGATAGCGTCGAATTGGGTACTGAGATCGGTCACTGGGTGCTTAACACAGAGCTACAACTACCTCTAGATGAATAATATCTCCGGCGGCGATATAAATACAAGGACCACCTACGATGGACTTGGAGAAATCACCACACTATATGAAATGTTCGAGTTCATTACCGATACATTGAACACTATACCTATCTGGATCGCTTATCGCCATTTCAACCTCAGGTATGACCCAACCAGAAAGACGGCTCCCAATGCGAACGGAAACCACTCACTTGCCACTCCTGTCTCGCTGATTGATGCGCCGACGATTAACCCGGCTCCAAGTCCGAACCCCGTATGAAGGCCTGTCTGGCTACTTTCTGATTGTTCAGTTATGCTACTCATGTGTGTCCCGTCACTCAGTATGCAATAACTTTGCCGTAAATGAACCTGTAGAAGAAACATTGGAGCTAAGTCGCGCCACTCCGTAACACGATTGTCGACGGGCTACCTGCCGTCGACAGAGATTGCTGTCGGCCCTCGCCCCAACGGGCCGATTTCCACGCAAGTGCCCGCTCCACTGACTTCTGAGGAGCCATAGCGCCGCCGACTCAGAAGCTACAAGAGTTTATAGGAGAAGACGGGCCCACAAGCGGTGATGACCTACCAACTCGGTGATTGCGTCCGCATCGACATTCCCAACGAAACTGACCCCGATTTTGAGCTTCACGGCGAGCAGGGTCTCGTTATCGCCATCGATCCCGATCACGACTCCTGCGATTGTGAGGCTCTCTACGAGATCACCCTCGAGAACTACGAGTTCACGATCGAAATGCACCCCTGGGATCTGCGCCCACCAATCGAACCAATACCACCTATCGAATCGCTCCCAGCAGACCCGGCAGAGGAATTGTAGATAAAGCGACGTACCGTTCGCGAATCGACCATGTGAACAAAGCTAGTGGCTATGCAGAAGTTTACTCCCTACCACCCAAAACCAGCCGCTCATCAGTTATGCGCGCAATTCGTCAGTGATTACTGTATCCGAAATGAGATCAATTCCCAAGCAGTTATTTAGGGAGATTGTCTCGCTCAAGAGGATGTCAGAGGCACAATCGACACCCGACAGAGAGGGGCGTACCGCGCACGATTTGACCGCATTCCAGCAAACGATCCTCACCGTCCTTGCTGAGGAAGCTCGGTACGGGCTTGCAGTTAAAGGTGAACTCGAAGAGTACTATGGCAACGAGGTCAACCACGGCCGGCTCTACCCGAACCTCGATGACCTTGTTGAACGCGACCTGATCGCGAAAAGCGAACTCGACAAGCGCACCAACGAGTACGAGCTCACTAACGAAGGCTATGAGCTACTGCTGGGCGAACTCAACTGGGAGGTTTCAAAGATTGTGACTGGCGAGGAGCGCGCAGACGATATCGGCCAGTTACTCGACGACGCTGCGTAGACAGCTGACTGCTGTATAACCAACTCTCATGAAGGCAGTCGCGGAGTTCAGTCGAACGAATAGCAGCTACTGAAGCCACTTGCTGACTGAATAATATCAATTATCACATATTATATGGCGCAAGTCTCGAGATAACAAAGTCCACAAGGGTCCAACAGTGACAATCGAATGCGGTCTCGCACCGTCTGCACTGCTGGCTATGGCCTCGCAACTCCCTTTTCACTACACTGGCAGTCAATAATCACTTCAACTATGGTAATTTCGCCACTCCCCGTATCACTCCAACCATCTCTAAAAGAGCCGGTGCGAGCAGCCGATCTCATTTAAGTGGTTTTCGCGATAAGGAATGAAGTAAGCGGGATTCTGTGGATACTTTCTAATCCGGTAGTGGCACCACCCTGATCACCACGACGGGAGAACGCTTCCTACTCGTGGTCCTCGTAACGTTTAACGACGTCAGCGAAGGCAACAGTGTCTGTGACACTCGTAATTTTGATCTCGACGCGTTCGTGTGGATCGGTATCGGGAACGATGACCACGTAGCCTCGCTCGACTCGTGCGATCCCATCACCCTGCTCGCCGATCGTTTCGATCTCGACGGTTCGGTGATCACCCTCAGAAACGGGCGGACCGGACTCGGCTGTCGCTTGCGTCGATTCCTCAGTAGCGTCAGTATTCGAGTCGGGCTGGGTCCGAGCCTGCGGAACCATAGCGATGCGATACGAACTGTTTGTCTCAAGGTCTCCAAGTTCGACCTCGCGTTCGGGAATCTCGATTGTATAGGACCCATCCCGGTGATCGATCTCACTACTAAACAGACACAGAAGGGTATCTGAGAGTTCCATATGCAATTCTCAGTTACTGAGACAGTTTTCAATGGGCATGAGAGTACTGGTAGCAGTTGCTGTGTCCATGATCCTCTCACCACATAGTTGATGAGCAGAAACTCATACCCGTCAAATATATAATAGTTGCAGTTCAACTTACAACAGGTTGTGAATGAAGAAGTGTAACCAGTGTGGGAAAGTGTTCCTAACGGATCGAGCAGTAAACGGACACAAGGCGGTCTGTCCGGATAATCCGGATCGTGTCGTTCCTGACGACTGGGCGCCCGAAATGCACGGTCGCTGGGGAAACGATGCGAAGTAGCTTCCAGTGGACAATTTCAACCTAGCAATTGGAGACAATTGAATCAGTCCGTATCACTGCCGGATGCTTTACCGAGATACTCCCGCCGCACAGTGTCTCCGTCGCGGTAGGCCCGATATTTGTAGGGGCCATGCTTCGCACCACCGCTCATACATGAGCAGCTCTCATCACCGCAGGTGCGGTACTCAATATACACAGCACCGTCTGATTCGTTTTCAAGGACTTGGGCGTCCCCGGGGAGTTCGTCTTCGGTGACTGGCTCGCTTCGACGCTGTTCGCGAACGGCAAGCAGCTCGTCGACGTACTCTTGGACTTCCCGCAGGGTCTCGTCGTCCTGTTTGGGAAGTCCGTCGGCGAGGTAATTCGGAAGCGATGGGGGTGCAGTCGGAGACATTCTTACCTTGTGCAACAATCAACGTCTGTCAGTATAATATTGTTGCACAAGGGGGTATAGAATAGGCGCTGTTTTTAGAAGGGGTTTCGAAATGAAGATCCGAAATTCCAGCAAGCGGGTGCGAGCAAAGCGGTGTACGTGCATAGTCTCTTGCCAGTAGGGGTCGCACTAGGAATGGTTCTAAATAAAGGTCTTCAGTAGCTGTGGAGCACGATCAATAGGGAATTCTCCGTAGCAAAACGGTGTTCAGTTGAATTCGCTAGAAAACGGGCATCTGAACGCTTATTGAAGACTACCCAAAAGAAGGACTATACGATGCCTTCGCTTCACAATATGACCGCTGACGTCGAGGTCGAGAATATCGGTGGGATCGACGCTGCCTCAGTCGAATTCACTCCCGGTGTGACGATCCTTGCGGGACGAAACGCGACCAATCGAACGTCGTTCCTTCGGTCACTGATGGCTGCTCTTGGGAGCGACCGGGCATCTCTCAAGGGTGATGCCGACCACGGCTCGGTTTCGATTACGCTTGATGAGGAGACCTATACTCGCGAATTGACGCGTACGAACGGTGGCGTCGCGTTCGCCGGTGACCCATATCTTGATGATTCACAACTGGCCGATCTATTTGCGTTCTTGCTCGAATCCAACCCGGCCCGACGCGCCGTCATCCGTAATGACGATCTCCGAGAACTCATTCTCCGGCCGGTCGATGTCGATGCGATCGAGGCCCGAATCAGCCAGTTCCAGGCCGAAAAGCGCAGCATCGACGACCAACTCTCGGAACTGTCCGAAGCCGAGCGCGAACACGGTTCGCTAGAAGAAGAGCACGCACGCGTCACAAAGCAGCTGGAGGACGCCGAAGCCGACCTCGAAGGCGCGCGTGAAACACTCCAAACAGCCCAGCAATCCGACTCCGAAAGTACGGGTTCGGATCAACTCGACGAGCTCCAAGAGACACAGTCCCAGCTTGAGGACGTTACCTACGACCTGGAGACCGAACGAGAGAGCGTCTCTTCGCTTGAAGACGAGCACGCCGACATCGAAGCGGAGCTTAAGGAGCTCCCGACGATCGATGAGGATGAACTCGATGATATAGCCAGCGAGATCGAACAGATTCGGGGTCGGAAACGCGAACTCGATGAGATCATCTCCCAACTCCAGACGGTCATTCAGTTCAACGAGCAGATTACCGACGATGGGGTCACTGATCTTCTCGGCGACGAAGAGGCGGCTCAAACGGAAGCAGATGGTGGCTCAGTAACTGATCAGTTGGTCGCAGACCAGTCGAATGAGGTCACCTGCTGGACGTGTGGCTCGGAAGTCGACACCGATCAGATCGAATCGACGGTCTCGCGTCTCCAAGACCTTCGCCAAGAGAAAGTCGAACGACGCAACGAATTCAACCGAGAACTCGAGGAGCTCAAAGCTCAGCGCAAAGACCACGCCGCAACGAGGGACGAACGGACCGAACTCGAACAGGCGCTTGAAACAACCAAATCGGAACTCGACGATCGGACTGATCGGATCACTGAGCTCGAAGCACAACGAGAGGAACTTCTCGAAGAGATCGAGAACTTAGAGTCGACCGTCGAAGCCGACGAGGACGATGAGGAGCTTCTGGCGGCGCAAAAAGAGGTCACCCAGCTCGAACTCAAGCGGGACCGACTCGAACGTCAGCGCGATGCGCTCGAGGATGATATCGAGGAGCTCGAATCCCGACTCGAGGAGCGCGGGCAGCTCAAGGCTCGCCGTGAGGAGATCAACGAAGAGCTTGAGGAGCTTCGAACGCGCATCGAACGGGTTGAACGCGAGGCGATCGAGGCGTTCAACGAGCACATGGAGACGGTCGTCGAGCTGCTCGATTACGGGAATCTCGCGCGAATTTGGCTCGAATACCGTCATCCAGAAGGAACTGATGATGCGAGCTTCGAGCTGCACGTGACACGCCAGACAGACGACGGGACGACCTACGAGGATTCGGTCGAGCACCTCAGTGAGAGCGAGCGCGAAGTAACCGGATTAGTACTTGCACTGGCGGGCTATCTCGTCCACGACGTTCACGAAGAGATGCCGTTCATCCTGCTGGATTCACTGGAAGCTATCGACTCCGAGCGCATTGCACAGCTAGTCGAGTATCTCGAGGAGTACGCCTCCTATATCGTCGTTGCACTGCTACCTGAGGACGCAAGCGCCCTCGACGATGATTACCAGCGGATCGCAGAAATCTAGCGGCTACGGTGGAAGGGAGGTTGTGTGGTCATCGGCGTTCCCAGTCGACGCTCGCGGTGGTTGCAAGCTCCTCAACCAGGGTCTCGATAAGCGGGACTGAGTCGGTCGTGGCATCCAGGTCAGGTGAGATATCGAACACCTCCACTGTAATCGTTTGAGCGTCTTCTAACTGGCCATCATCAACCTCGAAATCGAAAATCGTGCGCCTGTAGATGACGATCGTCCGTTCTGCAGACACTTCCAAATGTTCGATCCCCGCTCTATCAAATGCTGCAAGTACACCAACAGGATCACTAAACCGATAGCGAACTGCTGGTTGCTCCCCCTCATTCATTACGTTGAGTAATACAGCTTGGTACTATAGAGGGTTACGGCTATAGATATCAGGACCGATAGCAGGAGTCTGCCGTCTGTCACCAGATCTCTCTGGTTCAGTCGCCCAACTTCGTCGCAAATTATCTTGCAAGTATATTGATATTCTTCATTCCTGTGGAAGGATCCTACTGTCAGACTTGGCCACCGGCTCCTAAAGACAACTTACTGGCTTCCAATATAGTTGAGCTATTTAATCTATTCAATCTATTTGGGCTATTTACACTATTCAAACTGTTCAGAACCTGTATTAGTAGCGTTGTTTCGTGCAGACTCAAATCGCTGGGCGACATCCTCAACGAGATCCTCTTCAACGACAGTGCGAAGAAGTGCGTCCGTCATCTCACGGACAACAATGTTCTGATAGCCACGATCATTGAGTTCTCTCTCCAGCTCGTAATTGAGCCAGGAATCGAAGTCATCAATCGTTGAAGCTCGTGCATAGAACGGACGCTGTTGAGCAGCTTCGTACGAGAAAGCAGTATCCGTCAGTGAGTCATTTGTTTGATTAGAATCCGATGTGGATGATTGAGACTCAGCAGTAGATGATTCAGCTGATACAGATTCTTCATCGGAATCTTCCAGCGTGTCTCCAAGATCGGCAAACGGATCGCTATCAGTCATGGCGAATCACTCTCCCCGTTTCGACGATATGAGCAAGCTCTTTGAAGCAGGCAAGCTGGTCACACTCCGGATCGTAATCCAAGAGCGGTTTGTTCTCACCGTATGCTTTCGTAATGCTCGTTCGACCTCGAATCCCTGGAACGGGCTTTTGCTCACCTGAATCAATAGCCTCCCAGTCAGTAATTCGAGCGAAATTCGGGATACGATCTTGCAGGTTGTCGTGGGAGTTCAATCGCTCAAGGAGCTGTCTGTCCTGGGTCTGTTGATCGATCCGGCCACTCAGCATATTCGGAACAAGGGCAAGTACATCAACATCAAGATGTTTGCGTAGTGGCGCAATTTGGCGCTCGATCGTGCGTTCAAGCCCGGATATCGCTTCATTGCCTGGCGCAAGAGGGAGGAGAAGGTTCGTTGTCGCTACAAGTGCATTATCAGTAAGTCGAGATCGATATGCTGGAGAGTCAGTGACGATATAGTCATACTCGTCCTCCAGCAACGGTGTGACCACTTCCCGCTTCAAGAGTGCAGACGGCTGGAACACATCTCCAATGACGATTTCTCTTTCGATCTGCTCAAGTTCCTCATTAGAGGGGAGAAGATCGAATTCATAGTCAGTATCATAGATCACGGAGGATGGGTCCGCATCATCGAAGAACACATCACCAATATCCTTGCTTGTGTCGTGGTACTGATCGCTGAATCCAAGCCCGACCGACGCATGTCCGTTCGGATCAAGGTCGATGAGAAGAGTATTATGACCGTGTACAGCCAATTGACGAGTAACATTGACTGCGATAGTTGATTTCCCAACACCCCCCTTTAGCATGCTAACTGAAACAGCACGCGGCGCACTATCTACGTCCGCTGATTGATATGGGCTATTTGGGCTATTCACGCTATTTTGGCTATTCTTGCTAGCCATAGTATTCAGGCTTTGTAGAAGGAGCCACTTATAGATAGAGCATACAGAGTTCAAATAGTATGAATAGTTCGAATAGTCATCTATTCAATTAGTGCAATGGTTACGATCTACACGATTCTCATCTCACTCACCCACCCCGTGTGCGAGATGAAATACTCACGATCGAGGTGGGACGAATTCCTGGAAGAGAATCACTCCGATTAGAGAAAAAGACTGGTTGAGATTTGGCTAAAGAAGAATATGTTCTATCAAGAGGTGATTTCTAGAAGGGAAATGCTTATGTGTATTATTATCTAACCATACCCGTAGTAGAGAAATAGTTTCAGACGTACCCTTGGGGGGTTGAAGGGAGGGGAGTCCGATGTTCAGCGGGATGTCAGTCCGAAGGTTTCAGACGTACCCTTGGGGGGTTGAAGGACACTTCATCACCCCCAGGCGTCGGACACTCCTCAGTTTCAGACGTACCCTTGTGGGGTTGAAGGCGAGTCTTGCTACT
Organism: Halalkalicoccus tibetensis; assembly: GCF_037996645.1. Classification (NCBI taxonomy): domain Archaea; kingdom Methanobacteriati; phylum Methanobacteriota; class Halobacteria; order Halobacteriales; family Halalkalicoccaceae; genus Halalkalicoccus; species Halalkalicoccus tibetensis. Next base: position 83,841 of record NZ_JBBMXV010000006.1, on the reverse strand, counting down.
CTTCCGGGAAAATGAACTACATCATAACGGTTTCAGACGTACCGTCGCGGGCGAGCTCGACTACCGGGACGCCTATCAGGTGCCGCACCCGGAGTACCTCGCCCGGCTCGACGAGGGAGTTGATGCTGACGTATCAGTGGTGCCCGCGGTCGTGGATTCTCCATTGGTACTCTGTGAGTTCTGTGAACTGTTCTGTGCTGCTGTCGTATTCACTGTCGATGTATTCGTCGCACTATTCGAGGTGTCGTCTGGATTATCAACTGGGTTGCCGCTTCCACCGCCGGTCGCGCCACAGCCAGCAATACTGACCATTCCAGGATGAGGATAATTCCTAATATACTTCGTATTTTTGTCATGGTTTGATATAGTATAGTCATTTCACAGCAATTCTCATAAAACTATCCATAGAAAACTGGAATTTTTATTTTTATAAAAATTGACACGTTCCAATGATGCCAAAAGACTATACGAGTGCAGGTGAATCTCACACAATATGCGCGCAGCAACCTATCATGGGCAACAAGACATTCGAGTCGAAGACATCACTCCTGGCGATGTCGGCCCAAACGAGGTCCGTGTTGATATCAGCGCCGGTGGAATCTGTGGCTCCGATCTCCACGAATACGCCGCTGGACCGATTTTCATCCCGAGCGACGACCCACATCCAGTTACTGGCGATGTCGCCCCGGTAACGATGGGCCACGAGTTCGCTGGCACCATTAGTGAAGTTGGTGACAAGGCTGAGATGACGGAGGGACAGCCCGTCGCCGTCAATCCGGTTGTGTGGTGTGGAGACTGTCGGTACTGTACGGCAGGCAAGTACCACCTATGCGAATCGGGCGGATTCATCGGCCTTTCCGGTGGCGGCGGAGGGTTTGCCGAATCAGTCGTCGTCAATGCGGTGCAAGCGATTCCGCTGCCGGAGGACGTGTCGGTAGAACACGGCGCATTAGTCGAACCGTTAACGGTCGCCCTCCACGCAGTCCGCGGATCAGGGATTCAGGCGGGTGATTCGGTGGCGGTGTTCGGTAGTGGCCCAATCGGCCTCGGCGTGATTCAAGCAGCACGAGCAGCGGGGGCGACGGACATCATCGCCTCCGAACCGCGTGATGCACGTCGGGACCGGGCGGCCGAAAGTGGGGCAACGATGACGATCGATCCGATGGAGAGAGATCCAGTCGAGACGACGTCCGCAGCGACGAACGGCGGCGTTGATGTTGCATTCGAGGCAGCGGGGATAGCAACGACGGTCGCACAAGCTATCCAAAGCACCAAACATCAGGGAGGGGTAACGATTGTGAGTATTTTCGAGGAGGGGGTTGACATGCAGCTCAACGATATCGTGCTGGGCGAGCGATCACTTACTGGCACGCTCGGCTATGAAGGCGGCCCGCGGTCGGCCCGCGAATTCCGGCCGACGATTCAGATGCTCGCGGATGGGCGATTCGATCCCGGTCCGCTGGTGACGGATCAGATCGATCTCGACGAGATTATTCAATCAGGGTTCGATCCCCTACTCGATTCTGAAAGTGATCAAGTCAAAATCCTTGTCGAACCATGATTTGAATCCTGTTCCTAAAAATTGACACATATCATCGATAGCAAGCAGTGAACTACCCTACTCGCGCCTTCGGCGGTCGTTGAGGGTAGGGTAGTTCACACATGGAAACTGCTGAAAAACTCCTGATTGCGTTTCACCACCACGATCTAATTTCGGTCAAATCTGATTAAATAGTCCTCGGTCGTAGAGTAGTTCTATTCAATTATCCTCATCTTGGTTTCGTTCCCGAACTTCGATTTCGAGACGGACGATTGCTGACTCTCCATAGATATTAAGCGCTTCGCGAGTTGCTTTAGATACAACAAGACGACCTCGTTCATCAATTTTAACTGTTACAATTTCACTCATAGTTAAACGAAAGTTCTACATCCACCATAAAACCACAATGTGGGATTTGATGGGATACCGTGGTCTATCGATACAGATAACAAGATCACTTTGGGTTGATGGGACCACCAGAAAGAGCCGAACACTCCTGAACAGTACTTCTCGAAGCAAACAATCACCTATATGGAGAACAACCCCATGCACGTCGTGAGATGCCCTTCTGTCGCCGATACAAGCCATCTCTACGGAGGGTGTGGGACATGAAAACACACCAGTTTCCCTAATGATTTATGGAAAAGCGCGCCGATTTCTCTGTATGGCAAGCGCCGACACCGACAACGAGGACGCCCCAACACCCCCAATCGACGACGCCCGCACCGAACTCCAAGCGGCGGTTCCCGAGGCGGCCACAACGATCCGCGAGCTACTGGATGCAGAGGACGAACGGATTCAACTGCGAGCCGCCGAAGCGATCCTTGATCGGGCGGGACTCTCGAAAGCGAAAGCAGCGACGACCGGCACGGCCCAACGAGAGATCGGCGGGGAGCCGTCGAAATACGGTCCCGGTTCCGACGACCCACTGGAAAACCTGTTCTAATGGGTGGGCTTGGATCGGGGCGCGACGACTACGCAACGACGCCGACGATTGAGGAATCAAAGGCAATCGATGTCAATGAGTTCACGTACACGCTTACGCCGGGATCTCGCGGGTCCTATCGGTGGTTCCGCGACGGCGAGGAAAGCGGGGATATTAGATGGGAAGTGACGGGGGACGCGGGGGGTGAACGTGCTCGCGGCCAGTTCCTTCGGTTGCAGTTTACCGTCACCGATCACCAGGCGGATGAACAGCGCGAGTACGACTATCCAGTTCGACTCGAATACACCGAATGTAATTTCGGCGGGGAACGGCCATGGTTCCGGTGTCCGGGAGTCGTCGAGCACAAGCAGGCACCGCTCGGCGGTGGCATGGTCGAGGCGAGCCGCGAGACGAGACGCGAGGAGGAGCACACCTACGCCGAGGGGGAGTTTCGGGCCTTCGAGCCCGGCGAAGCGGTGATCTGTCGGCAGGGCTCGGGGCACGTCCACGGCCGGATCAGGATGCTCGATCGGTAAGCGCTCGGCCTCTCTTTTCTTGCCTTGTGCAATATCGGCCGTCCATGAAAGGCGACTGTTGCACAAGGTGATGGTAATCGCTTTTGGCAGTGGCTTCCGTTGCTCGATCCATGTCCGGCACCGATCAACGGGCGAGCTCCGACCAGCACCCCAACATGCGCGAGCGCCCCTCAGCACACCGCCCGACACTCACCGAGGACCAGCGGGAGGCCGTCTACGATCGCTACGACGAGTGGCTCCGTTCGCCATCCGCTGGCTCCAAACGCTGTCACCTCCCGGCGGTGGAGCCAAACGGGGACGGAGACGGGGACGGGGACCACCCCACTCCCATCTGTGGGGTGCACGTCGCCGACGATCGTGGGTGGCGAGCCAAAGACCCCGCGTGCTTCCCCGGCAAGTAGGCCCGTCTCTGCTCGGACTGTGCCGAGCTCGCTGTCCGTGACGAGTCGTGAGCGGCGACTCCCGTTGCTCCTGAAATCCGAGCCCTCAAAAATTCGAGATCCATCCCGATCGAATCAGCAACCAGTATATGCAATTAACCCCCGTTCCTGGGAGAGTGGGGGATTATCGACAGCGGCACCACCCGTACACGTGACGCGATGTGCGACGCGAGTAGGCAGGCGAGCGCAGGCGGGCGAGCGTGGGCGCGCACACATCACGTCACGTCACGTAGCGCGCAGGCAGGCGTGCACGTCGCGTCACGTCGCGGCGCGTCACGCGGCGCACACGCCCCAGGCGTGAGCGTAGGCAGGTACACGGCGCACGTCGCGACACACGCCACGACGTGGGGCGCAGCACACGACACGCAGCAGGCGACAGGCGACGCGCCGCTGTCCGCGCCCTGCCACGCCTCGAGGTGAGCGTCGGCGGCGAGACGCGGCCCACAGCCGCCGCTGGCTGACGGCGCGACGAGCTCCTCGAAAGCGAGCGGCGGCATCTCCCGCATGGCGGCGAGCGTCTGCTCGACAGGGAGCGTCACCCGTTCCTGCTCGCCGTCGACAGTGGCGGCCACTTCGGCCCCGGTGTCGGAGTCGGGGTCGACGTCCGCACTCCCGAGGTACTCGTTGAGTTCGTCGCGGATCTCCGAGGAGATCTCGGTCCAGGTGTGGTGTGACCGGACCTCGGCGTGGAGGTCGGAGCTGTCGAGATCGCCGATCACGATCACGCGGTCGTCAGCCCACCGGCCGAGATTCGGGTGGGCGGCGCGCACATCGTCGTCGGTTTCGGTCGCGTCGCTCTCGTGGAGCAGGTAGACGACGGCGCTCGGGACGGTGCTCCCGAGCAGCTCGTCGAACTCGCGGCCGCCGCCGAGATATCGCGGGTCGAAATACTCCTCGCGATCGAGGTTCGCGAGGACGTAGCTCTGGCGCTGCTCGTCTGTTCCCATGTCTGTGCTATCGGTTCTCATCTCGGTTGTAGTTGTCATAAATCTAATGTGGTTAGCTACTGCTGTCGCTATGCTCCTGGGACCGTGATCGCGATCGAGGTCGTGGCGCCACTCGCGACGAGCACGCCGATCAGGACGCCGACGGCGAGCACGGCGAGCAGCGGCAGGACGCGCTCGCGGAGCGTCGCCACGGCCCGCTGTCGTCGCCGCTGTCGAGCGTGCTCGTCGAGCGACTCAGCAGCCATTAGAGGCCACCCCGAGCCGAGCACTCCTCGCGGTGGGCGTCGCTTCGGAGGTCCTGCTCACGCATGGCCTCGCGACCGCACTCGCAGCGGTAATACGTCGCGCCCCCCTGCTCCGGCGGCTCGACGTGGCGCGTGATCTCGGGCTCCGACGCCGGCTCAGGTTCGTTGCTCCCGACGTCCTCGACGACGACACCGCCGTCCGTCGCGACCGCGTGACCGGCGGTGCTCGCGTCGGGTTCCGCGACGACGTGGCCGGGCTCGAATCGAGGACCGCTGCGAACGAACGCACCGAGGTCGTCGTCGAGCTCGTCGTCCGCGATCCACGCGGGGATCGTTCGGGCGCCGGTTGCGACCTCGACGCGCCGGAGGTGCTTGCAGTGAGCGCCGCGGTGCTCGTGATCGGGACACTCGCACACGCCCTGATCGACGTCGACGAGGTACGTCGAGCCGCTTGCGCTCACGACCTCGTAGAGGCCAGGAACGCCGCGCACGCGGCCCTGATCTCCGAGCACGGTCATGCAGTCGGTAAGCGCTCGGACGTCGCGAGCGTCGAGGTCGGTCGGTTCGTGATCCGTCGTCGTTTTACCGTGGGGGGTTGTAGCGCACATTGGCTTTCACTGGTTTCCGAGAAAGCCCGCGTCCGGTACTGGAACACCAGGCGCTTTTCCGCGAACCAAAGCGCTTCGAAGGGAGACGTCCTTTCTCATATGTAGTTAATATCTCTATCGCTACAAAGCTATTTTATCGGTTCTAATAGGATAGTGGGTATAGAACAAATAACCCTATGAGAGACCGGATCGTACGGAGTAGTAGATAGAAGATGGTCGACAGCGATTCAGACAACGCGCCCGCTGGCGAGCAGGACAACGACGACGAGCCCATGAGCCACGCGGAGCGCGGCAAGAAGGGCGGACGGCCGCCGCTTGCGACGCGCGAGGATGTCCTCGACGCGGTCCGAGAGGTGCTCGCGGAGTCGGACGCGCCGATCGTTCGCACGCCGGACGTCGTCAAGCGGCTCCCGATCGGCAATCAGACGACGCGTGATCACCTAGGGACGCTTGTCGAGCAGAGTGAGCTCCGCTCCCTGTCGGTCGGCTCGGGCAAAGTGTGGTGGATCGACGAGAGCGAGGACGGCGACAGCCCTGACGAGCAGGACGACGACGGTCCGATTTTCAAACTTTGATTTTGAGGCGCTCACGCGCGTTCTGAGCGTCCGGTGTATCCAGGTAGGACCACTTAGTAGGGCGGCATCGACCACTCTCCGTACACGAGCACGCTCCTCGTCGCTCGAGAGAGTGACCCGGCCCCCGGCTCCGGTCCTCGTCGCCGTCGAAGCCAAGCCTTGTGCAACGGTCGCCTTTCGAGAGCCGTCGGTGTTGCACGAGGTATGTATCGAAAGGCGACGAAACAGCGTTCTGGCTACATTAACTGTTGATAGCACAGAAATTGACACAAGAGTGGCGCCAATCTATAGAGTGAGAGACTGCTCTATGCGAGTATATACTACCATGAGTTCAAACTAGTACTGCTTGATCCCTTTTGTTGGCGATTCCTCCGGCCAGCTAATTGACTTCAGCTGTGCAGAATGAGTCACTTCCTTCCTTGTGCAACAGACTCTACTTAGCGGATCTGTTGCACAAGGATGATAGCTATCGGTTTTATTTTATGTATATTTGGTGAGATAATGCAGAATCTTAACGGCCACCTCTCTCTATTAGGCAATATGGATGACTTGACAGGCTTTCAACGCGATCTTCTCTATGTTATTGCTGGACTCGATGAGCCACATGGCCTCGCGCTAAAGGATGTTCTCGAGGAGTACTACGGGACCGAGATTCACCACGGGCGTTTGTATCCGAATCTCGATACACTCGTGGATAAGGGATTAGTGAAGAAGGGCAAGCTCGATCAGCGGACGAACAAGTATGAGCTTACCGAACGGGGCCGTCGCGAGCTTCGAGCGCGCCGCGAATGGGAGGATCAATATTGTGGTGAGTTGGTGAGCGTCGAGTCTGAGGCCCGCTGACAGGGTTACGTGTTGCACCCATTAGTTGCGATTTGCTTCGAGAAGAGAGGCAAGACGTTCCATCCGCGTCTGATTGTACGCAGTGAGATCGTATCGATTGCGATTGCTCCGATGGGTGTGTACTTGAAGGATATCAAGTGTCGCGGCTGTGCTGAGAAGCTGGCCAGTAATCTGGGGTTGGAATGGTGGATCATCCCAGTTCGAGTGGAGTTGTTTTGCCGAGGCGTAGTTGCGATCAGTGTTTTCGAGAAGCTCTTCGAGCTTGCTGAAATGGCGTTTGAGGAGGGCATATCGTCGTGGATTCTCAGACTGGAGAGTCGCCAGTTGATCACTAAGGGATGGAGGAGATGATCGATCCGTAGCCATCAATTATCTGTAGGTCGCTCCACTACTAAATGGAGCGGATCTAGCTATTCGATTGTGCTGTGGAACCTCTACAAGGCCTATACGTATGTTGGCACATACTGTGCTTCCACAGTTTATTAAAGAAGCTACCTTCTAATGGAGGTATGTCCTCAATCGAGCTTACAGGGAGTCAGAAGAGCATCCTCACTGCACTCGTTGACCTTCACCGTAATAGAGAGAATGCGGTGAAAGGCGACAAAATAGCCGGAGAAGTCGACCGCAATCCAGGGACGATTCGCAATCAGATGCAGAGTCTAAAAGCCCTGCAGTTGGTCGAGGGAGTTCCGGGTCCAAAAGGCGGGTACAAGCCGACAGTAACGGCGTTTGAAGTATTAGACATGGACCAATTGGACGAGCCGGCCGCGGTTTCACTGACTCACAATGGTGAGGCCGTCGAAGATGCTAATATCCGCGAAATCGATCTCTCGAGCGTTCAGCATCCCGAGCAGTGTCGCGCGGAGATTCACGTTCAGGGATCGGTCCAGGACTACGAGAACGGTGATTCGATTACGGTTGGTCCAACGCCACTCTCAAAGCTCGTGGTCGAAGGAACTCTCGACGGTATCGATACGACGAACAGGATTCTCGTGGTACAGGTCGATCGCCTCGAAGCGCCTGTTGGTGAGCCGGATCACTAACAGTAGATATCGTCTCGCCCTCAGGAGATCCATCGCTCCGTAGTGTAGTCGGAACGTGACGATTCTCTCCGGGGCAGGGCGATCCCAGCCCCGACAGGCAGCAGGATTGCAATGGGCCACATCAGATCCCGTGCCCGTGTGAGCCATCGACACTCTCCGCGAAAAAACCACGGACTTGTTCGGCCAACCATAGATTAGCATCTCGATGAAGCGGAATCGGCTGAGCTGCGAATGTTGGTGAGAGGGCTGGTATGGAATCCAGCCCACCACGGATACGGGGTACGGAGCCGTCATGTCTGAACGGTTCGTACCCATGCTAGATGATGACGCATATCTATTAAAACCTATTGATATATACTGTGGAGTTTCTACTCTTCGTTTGGTACGAAACCTCCCATGTGGGGAGGTCAGCTCTCTCAACCGGTCGGAGGACTAAGCCAACCGCGGACTATGTTATACACTCACACAAAAATAGCTATCGGGGTATCTCAAATAGGCGCCGTGTGATTCAGACTTAGACAAGTGAGATAGACTACTCTGTCACGTCTTGTCGTTGGCGTCCCTGTTTACTAGCTATGGTACCGCAAAGTCGCCTCTAGTTGGATACAGTGGTTGTCACTAGGGCCTTGGAGCCGTCTGAGAGGTCAGACGATTGAATTCTAAGAGAGGTGACGAGATGTGAAACGTTCAGTACTACTTAGAAGAACCGAGTCGGTTCGCTCTCACCGTCGTCGTTGATTTTCTGGTGGTGCTCGATCTTGTTGAGGCCGAGGAATGCGGGTGTCATCACCAGATATTAACTCAGGAGTGAATAAAGGACTTGCGTGACATATTGAGACCAACTCGCACGAATGGAGGGACAACTGAACTCTTCCCAAGAACGAGCCCAACACAACAATGCTGGAATGAAGACATCGCTGACAGGGTACTATCCTTGGGTCTACCAAATCTACTCTTGCCCTCATAGAGTGACTGACCTGCGGCCTCGTTGCAATTTGCTGAATGGGGTTGGCAAGCGGTGACATTGCCGCGATCGCAATCAGGAACTATCACTCCTCAGCTTGGGTAAGTTCATCATGCCGTACACGAGCGGCCCACTGAGCGAGTAGGGGCTGATCAAGACAGCGTATGAGTTCGTGCCGAGGATCACAATCAACGATTCCAACGTCACTGAGGACCGGGAGATGCCACTGATAGAGGTCCGCTGCAACGTTCTGGTAGAGTTCTCGAGTGAGTGGCTCTCGGAGTATGGCGGCTTCGAGAGTTGCGACATCCTCAATTAGCGTCTCGAATTCGATGGGAGCATCGGAGGAGCCAAGCAGCGAATACAGCGCAAACCGTCGTCGCTTGTTGGCTAAGAGTTCGAATACCGTGTCGAGTGAGAGAGATGAGTGTTGTTTCGTTGATCCATGTGCCATTGGCAGGCCTACTATAATTCGCAGGTATAACTCTGTTGTATCGCCATGAGAGGTGAGAAGTCAGTATCGTCGCTCCTCGAAGAGATCAACTGTCCGTTCTGCGGTCATTCGGGAGAGTTCTTCGGCCTGTGCGGGATCTAATCGGACCGGTTCTTCCTCCTTATCTTCGAGCAACCCAATCAGATATACGCCCCACGGAACAGCGCCTCGTTCTTCGTTAAGACGCTCTTTGTCGGCGCGATCGAGCGTAATAGTGGTTTGATCGCCCATACAATTGTTCTCCAATTGTATCAGTATAACGCTGTCTGTTCGATAGGATGAAGAAGGCGTCAATGGAGCCACTTTGGGGGCGTGTGGAGGCACTGAAGCCGCCTACTCAAGACTAGCAGTACGCGTCCACCAACGTCAACATCGAGAGTATATAGTGATTGGAATGACCGATGCCGGAGGTGTGAGGCCGATCAGTATCAAGATGAATTACAAGCTGGTGCGCGTGATCATAACACCTCTCGACACGGATCACTCCTGCATAGAAAATCAAAGTCGCACGGATATATCCATTACCTTATCATCGTAATACCAACCAGCGCCAGATAGCCAGACTTGTCTGCAAATTCGCTGTTCGTAGACACCGACGATGGTGTCCGCGTACGAGAGTAGCAGTTTGAACCTCGCTATCCAGTTCTCGGTAAAATCGAAGACATCCTCCATTAGGCGAGGATGTGTCCCCGGTTCGTTCAGAGGTTCCTGGACTGCTTTGAGGTGTGGTTTTTCGTCTTCTCCATAGTGGCCGAGGATGAACACAGTCTGAATGTCGGGGTTGAAGAAATCATCGTTCTCGTGAATCGCAGTGAGGAATGCTCTGCGAAGGACACTGACGGAATTCGCGCTGATCGTGGGTGCCATCGATACTGAAACGCTGCTTGCTCCAACGGTCATGGCGACGAAAAACGCTAGACCCAGTGAGAATACGAAGCTGATTATGGATACCACGAGATCTGGTAGAACAATCACTGAAATAGCCGGCGCCCTTGCAGGGATATTCGACCTATTTTATAGGCATTACCGGGGCTACGTGTCATATTCCGATAACCAATCGCGTGTTAGGCAGGTAATGAGAGATAATATACAGTACCTACGTTTGATCTGGGGCATCCTCCTGCTTAGAATAATTGACTCCGTATTCGACTGAGACGTGGTAGATGATCCCCTCCCATTTCGATAAGTCCTATTTTGTGGGCAATAAAGTAGACCAAGAGAGCCCCGAAGAAAGTCGCCGGCGTTAACAACAAATGCCAGAGGAGGGTGTCGGTCGCCTCAATGCCAATGTGACGTATTGGACCGTCTGTACGTTCTACGATGTACAACACCGCAGGATGGACGACATAGATGCCGACAGCGTATTTTCCCCATGCTGGCACTGGAGTCGATCGACCAAAATGTGGTCGTGAGAGCAAGAATAGAAACAACGAAAGAGTAAGAAACGCAGTACTGATCGTATAACTCGCCGTATAGACTCCCTGGGCAAGCGTCTCACCGGTAAGGACATAGCCAAGCATGTATCGTTCTCCGATATGAAGAATACTGAATAAGATCGTCGCACCGAGATAGAGCGTACTATGCGCAGAATCTGGCTGCCAATCGGATGCGGCAATCCAGTAACCGAGACTAGTATAAAAGAATCCAAAGAAGAGCGCATCCCGAGTCTCAAGGGGAATATCGACAAACATCGTATAACTCGCTCCCAGTAAGCCGATGATATGAAGGCCTATCGAGATGGGTAGAAGGTACTTCGTTGTCTTCGAGAGGATAGCGAGGTAGATAAGCCCGAGTGAGAACAGTAATGCGGGGAGAAACCAGAGAATCACGGAGATAGAAGTGCCATAGTAGAGCAGCTCAACTGGTGCGATGAACTCGCCGATTCTGAGAAGGCTACTCTGGACTATCGCTTCGGTATCGGTCCCTGAACGGATGACAGTACCAGTGATAAACACGGGAAACGCAAGTAAGAGTCCAAAGATGTACAGTGACGTGATAATGATCGCTCGCTTGATGAAATATTTCGTTGGATCACGGTGGACTGTTTTAAGCGCGAAAAAATACCCGGAGGTCACGAAGAAAAACGGAACTGCAAACCGTGCTGTACTGTCTATTAGAAAGTTGAGAGTATTGCCGTATACTCCTAGCCCTCTAAATGGGTCTGTATGGATCGAGACGATGAAGACCATTGCGAGTAGTCGCATCGAATCGATACTCTGCAGTCGATCGGCCATTAGTTGAGAGGAGGTGATTCTGGTTGTGAGCTTTTCGATTCATGGGTTACAAGTTATAATTATCATGCAAGAAATGGATAGATCACTCAGTCAAATTTGAGAAAGAGACGACATTATGGCCCTGCGAAGGGAGTCTCTGGGATTAGACACTCTTCGATGAGTTTGGTGATTCGGAATCAATAGATTCTCAGGTCGCTGGAAGTGGGAACCTTGTGCAACCATATCCTGTCGGGAAAGAGTCGATATTGCAGAAGGCACTATCTAACTGATCATCCCATAACGTTATGCGATGAATCGCGCATGTTCCTGGGTGGTCGTGAGTTCACGATCAGCAACTATGCCCGAGCGCGTGCAGATCTGTTCGAGTGGTGTCTCAGCAGGCTGGGTTGCCGCAGAATTGTTCTCGGTGGTAGAGACACCGAGGCCGAGGTAGTTCACTGGTAGTGCGAGTCGCTCCGACGCGGGGACGGAAAGTGCACCGATGAGTCCTGAAGACGACTGAGAGGAAGTAGTGGCCCTGTTGGAATCCTCAGACTGTGACAGGTTTCAGAAGTGGTGCTGAATACAGAGCGCGTATCTTGCGCACCACCTATGAAAAAGGCGTTACCTACAGCCGTTCCATGTTCGGCATCGTCAACGACGTCAACTGTTTCAAGCTCTTAGTCGAGGTCGATCGGAATCGTAGCTTCCTGGCTACAGATCGTTCATGGTGTAGATTCCTTCGTCGACCAAGACCGGCGTGAATTGAGCGTTCATCCAGTTCCGAAACGCGTCTCCGATCCCACCACCCTCTTGCATGATGAACTGTTCGAGGGCGAATACCCGGATAAGAAGCTCCATGACCCGTTGTGGCCATCCGGACCGTACTGCCAATCGAAGCAGGACAATATCAACCATATGTAGCCGTCTCTCAGTACTCCTCAAATACATTTGCCAGCACGGTTACGATACTGCTCCACAAAACAGCTGATTCAGTCGAAAAGAGGCGAAACAATGACCATCAGAGTGAGCAGATCACGATCCGTCTCTCGTGGGATGCTTACGAGGCGTACGGTTGGCAGCAGTTTTCCCGAATCGTTCGCCACGATCTGATCCACGTCTGGCAGTATCACGAGTACGATAAGGCCGACCACGGACCGACGTTTCACCAATGGGTTGAACCGCTGGAGACAGATCGTCATCGTGAGCAGTACGCTGAGCCGAACTACTGGGTTATCTACGAGGAGTGTGAAAGTTGTGATTCCCGATATCGCCGGTCGAAGGTTGTGAAGCTCTCCGAGAAGTATTTGTGTGGGCAGTGTGGTGGGGAGATCAGTGTCGAAAATGCGTAGTACGCGTTCATTTCTTCCTTGTGCAACATATTGTCTTCATCAAGTGCTGACGTTGTACAAGGCGAGTCAAGATAGAGTGAATGAGAGCAGATAGATTCCGGTCCCGATTTCCAAGAAAGGACACGAATAAAGGACTGTTCGCCTCAGCCAGTACAACCCTGTGGCGGTTCAAGCGGTTCATTCGGTTATCTCTTGGAGTAGGCTGAGTCATGTCAATAGTTGCTTGGAGATCGTTGCTGAACCCCCAGAAGCGTTCACAATCGCCGAATTAACCACAAAGCCTATACTATGAGTCTCGGTAGCACGAGTTGGCGAGCTTCCGAGCTCGTCGGTCCAGAAGCGTGGTTGTTGGCCCATTAGATGGGACCTGCCCCTTCAGGGCGGGGTAGGTTTCCCCATGAGCTAAGTAATGTGAAGTTGTAACACTCGCTGGCGATCGATCGACGACCGGTATCACGTTCGACCTCCTCGATTCGGAGAGGTTTTCGTGTCCTGTTCTAGGGCTATATCAATGTGCTATTTATAATTGTATCTGAACTAATAGTAGGACGTCGTCCGGTAATCGAGCGGGGTCGTGACAGGGCAGTACTATTGAGAAAGATAAAGGATGAATCTGGTCTTCTATATTAGTTGTATGAGGATGCCAGAGGTGAGCGGTCTGCGGCTTCGGCGTCATCAGGCAACTCATCCTCACGATCCATGAGGACGTAGTTGAAGAGCGCGCCGAAAATAATGATGATGCCGCCAACATACAGCCAGGTAAGTAACAGCAGGATTGCACCGACGACACCGTAGGCATCGTACTGACCAGCGTTCGAGTCCGAACAGCGTGTGAAGGATTGTCCAGCCAGCCGCCGCGAGAAACGATCCAGGGAGTGCTTGCCTAACAGAAATCGTCTCAGTATCAAGCAAGAAGTAGTACATCGGCAAGAACACGAGCGTGAGGCCCGCTATCAGAAACAGCGGGGTGAAGAATACAAACGGAACGTCCGGTAAGACTACAATCATTGTCCCGAGGACGATCATCCCCATTGCAGCAATAATGGCTGCACCGAAGACGATCACTGTATTGATGATCTGGCCAATGATCGATTTCTCAAGGCCGGCATCGTAGACGATCGAGAACGCAGTGTCGAGTCCGCGAAACAGCTTCAGTGCGCTCCACAGACAGGACCAAGAACCCTGCGATCGTTGCACCACCTCGTCCTTCCTCACCCGTGATCGCGTCCTCGATCGCGTCCTGTCCAGCCGGAGCGAGGTATTCACCTGCCTGGTCGATGGTCTGGTTCGCCAGCTCTTGGCCGCCGACGATCGAACCGATGAGAAACAGAAAGAGTAAAAGTGGAATAATTGGCGTAAATGCGTAGTAGGCGATGCTCGCCGCCAGAAACGTGATCTGATCGTTCTGGGCTTCTTCAATCACTCTTCGCCTAATGGCGATACTACTGTCAATTCGACTCACATCGGTACTGCTCTCAACACAGATAAAGACCCATGGGTATCACTTGCAAGGCAACGACCCGAAAGTATCTATTAGGATCATCCATTGTTTGCGTTTCTGCTAGGAGGAATAATTGTGGAGGTCTCCAAAAGTTGGATCGATGACATAGATATCGGTGTGCTCATTGTCAACACAATAACTGTTAATTGGATTGTGTGAGATAATCACGTACGGACGGGATGGTATCTACACGATGATTTGTTGCGCCAGTATTTTGTGCTTAGATTGACTCTATCAGACTGAATTATGACACGAGAACCTGATGATGACCGACGAACCGTTCTAAAGCTTGCAGGGTTGAGCGCTGCCGGTGTTGGCAGCATTGCAGGACTCAGTGGAACAGCCGCTGCCTCCAACTCTGAGGACGGACTCATCACAGTCGAGGGAGGCGAAACAGTAGAGGGAACCGTCGAACGGATCGAAGCCGCGATTGAAGAGGGGCCGCCGGAGCTGATCACGACATTCAATCACGCTGCAAACGCTGCGTCGGTTGACGAGGAGCTCCGCGAGACGACACTGATCCTTTTTGGAACACCGGAAGTCGGTACACCAATTATGCAAGAAAACCAAACGGCCGGAATCGATCTTCCTCAGAAGCTCCTCGTTTGGTGTGATGAAGACGGCCAAGTACAGATCACCTATAACGATCCTGAGTGGAACCTTGTGGATCGGCACAGCGTGTCCGAATCTGAACAAATCGAAATGATGAGCGAGGCCCTCGCAGGCTTTGCAGCTGCCGGCGCAGAGGAGTAAAACACCTATCAAACACTTCTAAAGGAGTTGGCTGGCAAAATACTTAGTGACCAGATCTAATTTAATATAATAGAGGAATTTTTAAAGCTCAGCTACCTATGAACTTATCATCTGTTGATATCAAGGACCTCCTCACTCAATAGAGGAGGTCCAAGGAGCTGTTCTTGTCACCGAAGAATTCTATGATTTTCCGCTCTTCTATGTTGGGACTCGGGCCAATTCGGAGGTACAGCTGCTGTAGACGCGGCCACGACAGTTTTTATGAAACCCACTTGCTGCATGGTGACGGGACTGATTCGACGCAGAAAGTGAATACCGTTCTCGATTCGGGTACTGACGCAATCGTTGTCGGAGATTGCTTTCACGAGGAACGGAAAGCGTACCGCCAGACAACTCGTGTAAATCAGTGAGTAAAGAACGTCGTCATTCCATCTGTACGCCGAGTTCGTCGGCGATCGCTTGCAATTCATCTTTGATAAACGACCCACCGCTGGCGGCCTCTTTCGACTCACTCAGTCCAGTCTCCCACCGGATGCCTGCTCGCATCGTCGTCGTTGATGGGCGTGACCCCTCGTCGACAGTATATCCCACCCCATTCGCGATGGCAATAAGTTTCTCTTTAGTGAACGACGCACTCACCTCACGCTCAAAGCGACCGACGGCTGTACGGATCGCGTTCTGCAGTTCGAGAACAGTTGGACTCATATCGGAATCGACGGCAAATGCACCCGTATAGATTGGGATCGCGTTCGATAACTGGTGGTTCACAACCCTGCTGGTTGAGGCTGGTATCAACGGGTCTCAGTAGTAGAGACCCCGAGGCCAGGTTGCCCTTGCCTGAGACATGAACACCATATATCGCAATCCAATCGCCGTGTCTAGTCCTCTGGTAGTTGGATGATCTAGGATTCTATTTCAGGACATGTTGAACTCGATAGTCGTTCTCGAGTGACTCCGAGGGGAATCGCTCAGAGACAATAGGGTGGCCCGTAGCAACGTGGTGGTTGATGGCTGCATGCCCCGATCCGTTTGTATTCATCTCATTTGTATTTGCGGTCCAGTCACACAGTAAGCAGTAATGACACATTCGATTGTTCTACCGGTATCCTATGAGTCAGCAAAAACATTGGCCGGGCTACCGCAAGCGGGTTATGTCTATTTACTACCGTGCCCGTCTCGGTGTGTCTAGGGCGTTTCGGGAGCAGTGATGGTCGCCGCTCATGAGCATTGCTGTAGGTTTGGTGATTCGATGGTTGAGTGCCCACCGGCTAACGATGGCGTAGTCGTGACTGATGGCGGTGTTGTGGCCGAATCATCCACGCAGGACGACGACGAGACACTCTGATTGGGCCGCTACCACCGCCGACGGCCATGGGAGTTATTTTCGGATTTCGATTATCGAGAGTAGGAACGTCGCCTGGGATGCTCAGTACCCCTAGCGTGGGCGGAAGTGTCCATAGACCTCGTCAGTCGTCTGTAAATTCGCGTGCCGAAGTCGCAGCATCACATCTTCGAGACGCTTGTTTTCGCGTCGGATCATCTGAAACACGATTGAATAACGGAATGTATGGGGCGACATCTCGTGTGACTTGTCGCGTCCTCCTTCGATCCAATAGGAACAAACACCAGCCTCTTTTGCAACTCGTGTAACGGTATTGCGAATAGATCGGTCGGTCATACGGTCAGACTGGCGTGATGGGAATAACGCTTTACTCTTGTTCCAAGACGCGGTTCCGATACCGGCGAAGCTGTCGGCGGGTTTCATCAGCGAGATCGAGATAGGATGGCCTTTCTGGATCTTACTCGGCAAGTAGAGCTCGCCGGGGTCGGCATTCAGGTCGAGATATTCCCAGTTGAGCGCGACGAGTTCACTGACGCGGAGCCCAGTGTTTGCAAGGAGAACGATGAGTGTCTCATTCCGATCTTGGAGGTAGGTCACGAACGATTCAGAGGGGCAGGCATCGCGGATGTGTTCGATTTATTTTGGAGGAAAACCAGGTCTTGCCTTGTTTCTGAGTTACCGAGTTTCCAAAGCAGAAACTCAATCGAACAGAACACACAGCGGCATCAGTGCAGCCGATCCTGATAAATGGCGACTACGCAGAGAGAGAGAAGCCTTCATGGAGAAAGACTCCCCGACGTACTCGGCAGCACAGACGCTTCCGATCAATCTTAATGATCATGTTAGCAGAGCTCACTCGAGTTGAGCGTCTCCATGAAGTACAGATGGCTGCGTTCATTCCTCCAAATCGTCGGCAAGATTGAGTACTGTGAGAAGGCGAGCGGTAATAGCCCGTTCAACGACACTGAGCAACTGTACGTCATCAGTCGTAAAATCGGCAAAGATGCCGAGCGGGATTTCACCGGCTGCTACATCATACTGGCCCCCGACGCTCCCATCGTCTCCGAATGCTTCTTCAAGGATATCACCAGCGTGGACTCGTGGATCTGGAGATCGTGCACTGAGGTGAATGGCTTTGTCGACGATTCCGAAGACGACGACCGTTTCGACGCCTTCCAGCGCCACGAGATAATCGGCGGCCTGCGAGAGCGCATCCTGTTCGGTCGTCCAGCCGACGTGAGAGATGAGTACCGCGCGCTTTCTTATTCGGTTGCCGATAGCAGTCGCGACTGCGTCGAGGGTTCTCCCAGTAGCCGACGGTGCCGATAGCTGTCGGAGCAGGTCCTGATCCGCGTGGTCGTGAAGATATCCCGCCGCGTCGTATTCCTCTCGGGTCACTCCGCGGAGAAAGTCAAGAGTCTCACGCCGGATACCAAACAGAAGTGCCGTCGCAAGCGCAGCGTCAAGACCGATGTTGAGGGCGCGAATGTACTCCGTGAGAATAGTCGAAGCTGCCCCAATATCCTCACGATGGTCAACGAACCGGGCGTCAATTTCATCGGCAGGGTGGTGATCGATCACAACATCAACGGGAGTCCCCTCGGGGACCTGATTGTTTACGCCTGGAACTGCATGATCGACGAACGCGAGCAACGAGTCTGCAGGTCGATTCTGAACGGTCGCAGGTTCGAACAGTTGGAGGTCCATATCGAACAGATTGATAAACGCCCGGTTCTGCTGATGGGAAACATCGCCGCTATAGAGGATACGCTGCTCGTCGATGTCGGCGTCAGTTGCAATCTGCCCCAACGCGAGCGCGCTCGCAAGGGAATCCGGATCTGGATTGTTGTGACAGACGATGTTGATCTCGCTGCCTTCGGTGAGGATTTCGTGTAGATGTTGCGCTTTATTCATTATCTTAAATATATGGGTTCTACATAGTTAGGAGTATATGCTCTCTTGAGTAGGAGGCAATGAGTTCCTCGTACAAGGATCGTTGCAGTTTGTGTAAGATACGAACCCACCATTCAGTATGATAATTATCATATTTCGAAGGATTTACCAAGAGGAATAGTACTCGGCGACACCACCTCGGACGACGCGCTCGGTGATCGATGAGTTCTCGGTGCCCGAACGCCCCGGACCTTTGCCTCGGAGACGGCTTCGTATCGGCCGACTGGTGGCAGGTTATTTTGATGCCTTCCATGCAGCAACGGCCGAAACATGGAGCATGACCGTGCTCTCCCCTGAAGACGATTATAAAGATATCACCGTCGCACAAATCTCATTAGAGTTGACTGATGAGTAGTTGTCTACCTGCCTACCGTTGTGATTCCCGGAGGATCAGCGGCTCAATAGCAAGCGTCCGTTTGGCGATCGTAACGACCCGGGATACGTAGGCTGTAAATAAGAAAAAGGGTACTAGCGTTACTGCAAAAGCAGCCCCGATTACCCATGTGATGTTTTCAACACCAATCGTGCTTCCCGTTAGGGTTGTTACATCGACAACAGTAACCATGACACCTGCAACTGCGAGTGCTGGAATCGCGGCATACAAAATGAGCTGTGAGAGCGTTACCAGTGCCCACTCGAAGTAGAGCGTTTTGACGTGTTCCCGAGCTGGACCAAACATCGAGAGAGCCACTTTCAACTCATTCAGGAGATCGTTCTCGGGTTGGCCGAGATCTTCCTCATGATCGTGGAGCAAGCGCTCGACTTGAAAGATCTTCCACCCGTAATTATAATCCAATGCCGCATACATGACGTCGAACGTTCCGAATTGAGCTCCTTCCAGTCGATCACGTACTACTTCTGAATTACCGATGAGGCTATCAGTAAACTGTTCTATCTCCCACCGAAGTTGATCACTTTCGATATCACTGAGTTCATCACGAACTGCCTCCGCACGATCCTGCGAGACATCAATGAGGTTCCGAAGAAACGCCGATGGATCAGCAGGACTTGGTGCTCCAATTAATTCCTGGGTGTAGTCACGGAAATCCATTGAATCTTCCATTCGGCCGTGTTGTTCGCCAAGTGGGCCATTCTCTTCAGCAATGACTAGCTGACCAATTGTCACAACAAGTGTCGTGCCCGTGACAATCACGGTGATCATTGTCGAAAATAGCGTTTCAATCGTATCTCCGGACCTAAGTTGTGGAACAATTGGTGGAGGAATAAGCGTGACAGCGACTACAAATACGAGAAACATCGCGAAGGTTAAGACACCAGTAAGAACGAGGCGGTTTGCGCTGAGCAGAACCCAGAGTTTGATACGACTTTCACCAGCCCGTTCGTGCATCGTATTGGCCGTACTAACGTCGACGTCTTTGTCGATGTTCGACTCATCGATTTCGGAGTTCATGTCGAGTGCGCATCCTCTACACAGTCATCGTTATTTCGAACGGGACGTTCGAAGACGAGATACTTGGTCCCGCCACTCGTGTAGTCGATTGTTTCGACGAGTCGCCATCCAGCGGCGGCAAGCTCGTTTATTTCGTCTTTCGGATCCTCAGCTTCTTTTTTGGTGTCGCCGCGGGGAGGTCTGAGCGTTTCGTATTCCCAGTATATGTTAGATTCATCGTATGGGGGATGGCTCATACACGAATTTACTGGTACTGCTATCAAAAACCCCCATCCCCTCTTCGTCTCTGTTCTCCTCTGCTCGGTCCATATAGTGAAACCGGTTTAGATGATCTGTTCGCCGGTTGCAGTGGCGGTCATCGTATCTATGGTGGTTGAGTCAACACTGTTGCTGGCAACTAGAGTCGGATTCTGGTTCGTGGGCACACAGACGGAAACTGTGGTCTGGCCTGCGTCAACACTTACTGTGCTATAGAGCTGTCCTGACTAATCAATAACCGTTATTGTCGTTATGTTGCTGGCTTCAGGGGTTGCGTCAGTGCGGACGTGTTGACCACCCCAGGGCTCATCGGTCGAGAATGTGTTGAACACCGGTGATGCATCCGTATCCGCTGTAACTGATGGACTGAGCGTTAGACAGCCACTGAATGAGAGGACTATGACCAAAAGGAGTGCAATGAGTGTTTAAGTGATTCGATATGGCATAGAAGGTGATCATTGGACTTGTGAGAAACAGCTTCTGATTGTCTCACAACTATGGTCTACTTGTCAGGGACGATCGCCCAACTCGAGACCGCCAAGCGGAACGGTGAGCACACCGGCGACCGCTATTCGGATTTGTCGTGAACGAGGACTATCTCACGCCGAACGAGAATTATGATACGGCCGTCGGGGTCCCGAACGAATTGAAAAAGACAAGAGCAAGCGATCGATGGCCGCTTCGCTGGTGTGGCCTGGTCGACTGTCAGGCGGATTCTCAGCCAGGCCAGTTGCACCGCAACCAGCTCCCAACTATGGGTGATGAGGTACCTGAATCGCTCGCCGGCGGCTCATCCTGTGTTTCTGGTCGTGCCGAAAACTGATCGAAGAGACAACCCACTCAAAGAATCCCAATACTGCAGGGAAAGTTCACTCTCCCTTTTTGTCACCGCCGGTGATTAACGTCGACTCAACGAGTTCGCCCGTTGCCCGTCGGAGCCGTTCAGAAAGCGCCTGATGTGATAACCCAAGTTGCTCAGCGAGCTCTGTCTGTGTTACCGTTCGCGGGACGGTGAAATAGCCGGCTTCAAATGCTGCAACAATTGTCTCACGTTGCGTCTCGGTCAGTCCATGCTGGATATGGCCGTCATCTGTGGCTTCATATATCGCTCCAACCGTCAGCGAAAAGCCCGCCTCTTGTAGATAGTCATGAGCCTCAGAGAGCGCTGCCCGATCCGGAAACAGAACGCGAAGGCTCCACCCATCTGCCGAACCAGTGGCATGAGTAATGGTTCCTTCATGATCGGTCAGGAGCGGAACGATTTGATCGATCATCCCCTCCCAGGTCATTTGATACGACCGTTCGTCACCCATCTCCGAGAGCAGGATTCGGTCCTCGACGGTCGGATCGTCGTCGAAGGTGTCTTCGAGTGCTGCAAAGTCGTCAGCGTGCGCCCATACGTACGGGGTGATCTGGTCTGGATCATCCGCAACAACTCGTTCGATTTCGATGACTGCCTCCGGGCATGCGGTCAGCGTTTTTTCAAGCGCGAATTTGTCAGTTGGGACCTCGAATTCGAAGATCGTCGCCATGCATATGCGGGGTTATTACTCGAGATAAGGCTGTGCTCTTAGGGGTAGTTTTACCGCTGAAGATCACCCTCCAAACTGGCGAATACAGTCTGTCAGTGTGTAATGTGAGTCGAAAAGAGGTGTCCGAAGTTTCTATCTCGTGACTCGCCTTTCTGGTCTCAGTTCTCCGCAAGCTCGATCGCCATTACTTCCAAATCTGGCCGGTCTGTGTATTCACAGACCCAAGTAGGTCCGATTGGCACGTCATTCCTGTAGGCAGATTGGAAGAGGCGCGATAGCTCCCGTTGCAGTTCCCGCTCACTGCGAATCTCGTATGATTGGGTCAGGTGAGGCGATTCGGTAGCAATAGGTATAACTTCCCCACTTGGCCTACCACCCTCGATAGCGAACGAATACACCGATATATGGCTCTTGTGCAACATTCTTCCTCCAATAAAGGCGATGTTGCACAAGGCAACTACCAGCGATGAGGAGACGCTAATCACCGGTCCGCACCTCAAGCTGCCGGAGCAGGGTGGTGCGACGTACTACCGGTGTGAGAACTGTGGGCGCGAGTCGCTCCGACGTGGGACGGAGAGCACTCCGAGTTCCATGTCAAGGGGTGCACGCTCCAATGAATCCTGAAGACGACTGAGAGGAATCAGTGAAAGAGGAGAGAGCGAACGTACCCCTCTCCAGTATGACGACCTTCATTTTACTTATTGGTCTTCGTTGTTCTGGAGAGCTTTGATCTCCCCGACGAGCTCGACGAGTTCGAACTCCGTCGAGGGTGGGTAGCGGAGCCACTCATCGACCTCCCAACTGTTACGATCGGTGGCATCGTCATGTTCGTCCTGTTGTACTGGCTGTAATCAACGCCTCCACAGTTTTCGTGGCACCTGTCATGGCGTTAGGGTTAGGATCATCTCTGATCAGGCAGCAGAAGCGGAGAACTATCCGGCTACTCTCAGATTACTTCGACTCGCCGCTCGTAGCAAACGCTTCTCGCGGATCGTTCGGTGTGCACCACAAAAAACGAACGATCGAACCGGGGAGTTGAGCGACTACGCCTTGATACGACCGTAGTCGAAATACAGGCGAGCGGAGCGAGAAACCCGAGAGTTTCCACTACACAAATACCAACATCTAAGAATAAGTCACGCTTCGCCGGTATCATCGGGAACGACGGTAAACTCGAGCGTCCGAAGGTCGTCGGGGTCGAACATGAAGACATGGTCGATATCGTATTCTCGAGCAAGCTTACAATGCAGGCAATGGGATTGACTAAAACGTAGCCTTTCACTCCAGCTCGCAGGCTTATACTGCTGCAGTCGCTCGCTGCTCGCGTCCTCTCGGAATATAGAACACTAGTATAATATGTGGTAACAAATTAACCTCTGGAAGACATACGCAGACGGAGAGATGGAAGAGAGTGTCTCAGGGTTCAAGGTCCGCGGCACATGGGCCGACATCATCGAACACGGCGAGTGTATCACGCGCGCGCTCCGGGATGCAGGGATTCATACGGCATCGAGCAAACCGAATTCAAGCTACCCCGACGCGTTTGCGGAGTGGGACGAATGGCGTCCTAAGCCCCACGATCAACTTGAAGACGCCATCAGCGAGAAAACCGCTGAGCAGGCCAGCGTCGATGAGGGAACAGGCGAGAAGGTCGGTGAATCGCCTACCGAAGACATTCAGACTGCCGGGGAGAAGCTTACCGAATCCTCGGAGGAACTGGAAAAAGACGATGACGAGAGTCCAACCGATAAAGCGGGCGAATCCATGGAACACGTCGCCCGGGCAGCCGACACGGCAGGACGAAAGACCCTCAGGAAAGTCGAAGAGACCGTCTATGACCAGGTGATGACCCAAATCTCACCGTATTATTTTGACAATGAATTGATGAGTGCTAACCTCGGCCAAGTCACGACCGGTGATGAGGAGGAATTCATCTTTGAGGTCAATGTGAATGACGACGATCTGAAAAGTGTGATCTCTGAGCGCCTTACCGATGAGGACTCGATCGACTAATAACGTGATCAACATACGTATCCACGCCTCTTGCAATATGATGCTACCAGCTTTAGCAGCTGCTTCATATGGATCACCAAGCGCTCCGTTTTCAGTAATCGTTTTGTCGCTATAAGTTGGCACTGAGACTGTATACCCGAAGCCATCTTCACTGAGAGATTGATAATATGATCGGATCACGTTTATCGGAGTCTCAAGTGGTAGAATTTGGTAAATATAATATTATTTCAATAGTTGATGTATTTTATTCTACCACAGCAAAATTTCTGTCGCGTTCGCTCGACTCCTATGGACAAGTAGCTTTAATATTTGAAGGGGCAATTCTAGCGGGGGGAAAATCAAATGACGTACGATGCGCGGAATCCTAATCGAGAATTATGGCTCTATGCATGCCAGCGTTGTGGAGCTCCATACAAAGACAAGCTAGAGTTTTGCCGTGAGTGTGATGAGGCTACAATTGTTCCGATTACACAGATCACTCGCGAGTAGGATTCTCAACACTAAAGCGTTGTTTACAATACGTAGTAGTCTTGGTCGTAACTGACGACGGTATTGCGACCGAAACCGTCACGCAGGACGTCGATGAGCGCCCCGAGTACCAAGCGCTCCGGGAAAGTGTTCGCAATCGAGACGTGACGGCGATTACACTTCGAAATATGGCCGGCTCGAGCGGAATTTCGACGAGCGAATGCTGTTAGCTCTGACAGAAAAATAAAGCTATGCTAGTGCGGTAGTGCCAGGACTACGATTTGGTACCTTCATCCTCACCGTACTATTACCGACTCGACACGGGGTGTAGTCTCTCGGTCATCCGTTTTGAGTTCAATTGTGGTCCAGTATGTACCGCCATCAATCGCCTTGAATCCGTCCAACTCGTACGAGTTCGCGCCGTCACTGATATCAACAGTCTGTGACGTATCGCTTGTGCCGTTGCCGGTGATGTCTTGATGGATGGTTACCAAAACGGTCGTTTTATCCGGGATATCGGCCGCTGCTTTGAGGTTCACAGCCTGCTGAGGCGCCTGTTTTGGCATCGTTGTTAATTTTCCCTCACCCTTATTGGTAATGTTGTAAAGCCATCGAATGTCGTCTTCTGAAAGCAACCCCTGAGTCATCCACGCCGAATCGAGCCGCCCGTTGAAGATCTTGTCCATACTACTGACACGGCGATGTCCCAGCGTGACGTCGTGAAGCTCGGGGATCCATTCCTCAGAATCGTCTTCAGGTTGGATGGAGTAGTCGAACTCTCCGTCGAGATATCCCTGGACTCTGGTGTCGGAAGCCTGATATCGTATAACATGGAAATGCCATTGTTGCCGTTCGATCTCCGTTCCAGACCCCGGCGTATTGTTTACACTCCCAATCTTGAACGCGGGAGGATCTACATTTGGCATAAGACCGAGCGCCTCGTCATCAGTGACGCTTTCCAGCATCATTGCGTTTGAATGAGGTTGGTCCTCAGGGCCGTCGAACCATACCCATAGCCCCATCGTCCAGTTTTCGCTAGGATCGATGGGGAGCCCCTCATGCAGGATAGCGTCGTCCCCACTGAACTCGACGGATGTCCCTCCAAGCAGTCCTGGGGTAGAGGGATCGATATCATCGGTGAACCCCCATCGCTCGGGATCGTGGGATAGGTCGGCACTGCCAAGTGCGTCGACAAACGTATCGGCATCGGGATCGTCCTCGTCGAGCGGCCAAAACGCGTCGAACTCACTGATCCGATCAGCCGTCGGATCATAGCCCAGCGCGAGAGATTCTGCATTCCGCCCGCCAACGTTGATATTCATGACGCCCTCGCGCTCTTGGGCGTTATCCCAGTCTGAGCTCGTTGACCACTTGAGCTCTATCCGTTCGGGAGAATCCGGTTCATCGTCTTCTTTGCTTTCATTCTCTTCGTTGGACGGTGTCTCATCCGGATTAGCGTTATCATCTGATTTCGTATCAGACTGTCCTATACATCCCGCGGTGAAGACAACCGAACTAGTACCTAATGTAGAGAGAAACCGGCGACGATTCTGGGCTAATTTCATATGTATTTTATTATATTTTTATATCGAATATACTCAGTGGGATGGCGATATCTATGACGTAATCGATTACGGCTAAAGGGATTATTCACTGTTATGATTACTGTCTCGTTGCTAGTACTTTAGTTTAATTGTCATGATTAACATTTTATAGACTCGGATATCGGGTCGAAGCGGGGGTTGGACGATGAATAGAAGCCAACTTGACCTTCGAAGGAGTGCAGGTTTCGAGTTGGGATTCTCGATCTCCCGGCAGAGAGACTTCAGGTTCGCTGCGAATAGTTGGCGGGGTGTGCTGGTCCAAAAGCTACTCTGGTCGTCACTATGGCGTCCCCAAATGAGTGTGTCACGAAATCGCCGCCGAGGTTGTGTTCGGAGAGGGATTCGCGAAGTCGGTTGCAATGACCAAAGGTCGCTATCTAAGAAGGCTATGAAACGAATTCGCGAAATTAGCCGCTCTTGAGAACGAAGAGATCGTCTCCAGCATCGACTTCTTGCTCGCTTTCTGCAAGAATATTAGTAATTGTTCCATCTGGCAGTAGTGATGGCTATAAAAGTACCAGTCACTACCACAGCTGTTCTTAGAGATCATTTGGTGATCCAGTTGTGATTCACTTTCACTATGGTTGGCGCGTGCTTTTAGCGATAGAGGGCCTTTGATCAAGTGGAGCCTGTCACACGCTCCATTCTTCGATATCCCGTCAGAATAACCCTCAGAGCAATAGAAATCGAGAGTACAATAGATCGCTGTTCTTCCATCCCGCATGCGAGGGAGATGAGCAGATAGGCGTACTTCGCACCACGGGCGGTTTCAGACTGATCAGAGATGAGCACGAATGTAACACCACCATCATCCAGAGAACAAACACGCGATCGCGATCACAGCATCTGCTGTACCCCAAACTGCTTTAGCTGCGAGGACGTGCAGCTTGTCCGGACGTTTGGCGAAGCTTCCCCGCTCTGTCGCTCCTGTCGGCAGTTCTATCTGGGGGTGAGTTCATGAGCTCAGAAAAGCTGTCGCCTGAACGAACACCGTTTGAGCATCCACCGCGATGTGAACAGCAAGCAGATCCTCGTCCAGCGGACTGTGATTGTCTCCCAACGGTCGACGATCTCTCCTGTTGGCCCTGCTATCGGGATGGCTTCAGGACGCCGAATCCTGACGCTGAGTCGGATGAATGAGAGCCGTGTTCGGTTCCCGCTCCAATCGGAGTAGACGACGTTTGTCTCTGTCTTTGCTCTCTCGGAAGCTTCGCGATCGATCAACGAGCCGTTAAACACTGAGCCGATCGCCGAGATCGGCTGGAAGTCCGTCTTGCAGATCGAATATATCATGGACGTCCTTGTCGCCGAGTTCAAAGTCGAACACGTCGAAGTTCTCTCGGATATGCTCGGGCGAGGAAGGCATCGGGATCGCCGATACCATCGGTTGCTGAAGTAGCCACCAGAGTGTGATCTGTGCTGCGCTCTTGTCGTATTGTTCCCCGATCGCTGTCAATGTCTCGTCGTCGATGACATCCCCAACAGCAAGTGGACTGTGGGCGGTCAGCTTGACACCCTCAGCCGTAAACGACGTGGAATCCCGACGCTGTTGGGTAATAACGATCCCGACCAAGAGTGAGGCTATTTAGATTCTGGGGCTGTAGAGCGCTGGGACCTACTTCTTGGCTCGATCTGATCCGATCATTCTGCCGTGTTAGCGATCACTACCGTGTCTGCAACTCGGTCGGGCACACTCCTATCGAATAGATGGTGTCTGGCGCCTTATTTCGTGTTTTGTAGTTATTATAAGATGTGAAATGAATAGGATGTAGATGATTGTTAGGATCAGATGCGTTTATTGTACTAGCTGTAATACCCTCGGAATATGCGTCGTCGTCGATATCTCGCATTAACGGGGGGTCTGTCTCTCTCACTCACAGGGTGTAACGAAAATACCCACACTGAATCAACGGATAATGAGGGAGCAGAAGGATCTGATAGCAATAACGTTGAAGTTTCATCTGATGCAGACGTTGCAATAGTCGAAGTTGAGTATGAGGGACAGTGGTCCGGCTCGGTTGGAAATGCAGGATCAGTCCAGACGGTTGAGGGAAGTGGACCTGATACGATCGAAGTCCCAATAGAGGATAACGGGAATGGCCAGCAACTACTGCAAACAGACAACTCTGGCCAGAACGGACGAACTATCCGAGCGTCTCTCAAGAAAGCTGATAGTGGGGAAGGTATACTAACTGTTCGTATCAGCATCGACGGAGAAATAGTGTCCGAGGGAGCAACAACTGATCAATCAGACCAAGTCGACCTCACGGTCACTGTTGTGCGGTCCGGAGAGGCCCCCTCAGAGGAGCCCGATGATGAGACTTCTGAGTCAGAAGTTACCGACTCAGATACTCAAGAGGAGCCATCTGATGATCCAACCGATGAAGCCGACGATTCAGATACTCAGGAGGAACAGGAGGAAGACGAAGACGAAGAAGTCACCGATGAACCGGATACTGGTGCAGATACAGATGTTCCTCCGGAGGAAGATGAACCCATTGATGAACCCGACGAAGAGACTGACTCCCCTCCAGAGTCGGATGAGAATGAGGAGACAGGTGATAGCGATAGTTCGACCGAGCCTACTTCGGACGAAACTGAGGAAGAAACTACCGATTCGGACGACACAACGGAATCGCCAGAAGCGGGTTCGACTGACGAAGACAACGAGACAGACGATACCGATGGTGCCGACAGTTCCACTGACTCTGACGAGGATCCCCCAGCTGAGTCCGAAGAGAACGATTCCGAAACTGAAGAGACGATAGACGACAGTTCTAGTCTCAATACGATACAATGAATGAGTCCGCTACGGAGATCCCCTCGGCTACGAGCAGTTCCTATGCTGTAGACGCGAAATGATCAGGAAGACAATCCGTTATCTACGTCGTAGTGACGAACCAGTCAAAACTGTCTTGATTGGTGGCTTCTTCTCGTACTACGGCGTGTTTTTCGTTCTCCCAATGGTTCTGACTATGGGATATTTTATGCGAATCCTTCGCAGCGCAGCCGCCGACGAGTCGCCTCCAGTCTTCGAACGATGGATGGCGTTGTTCGTCGATGGGGTCAAAGCGTACGCGATCTGGCTGATCTATCTCTGTATCCCGTTCCTGAACGCCCTACTGCTGGGTTGGTTCGACGTGTATGAGGGAGTTGAGGGCTATCAGGGCTACGAGCTGTTCGCGACGTTTCTCGTAGCGATCTCCGGTGGTGGTATCTTCGCCGTTTTCATTCCGTTCGGTGGTCGGGCCTTCTTCGAAGACCTCGGGGCAAGTGAGCCCCTAGAAGCAGGTTGGGGGGTAACGAATACAGTCACCACCGAGCAGGTAGCTGTTCATCTTGCTGCTGATCCGTATACATACACACTGTTGATACTTGTCTGGTATGTTCTTCCGGCAGCGCTGTTAAATTTCGCTCGCAATAGTACCTTCTCGGCCGGGTTCGATTTCGGAGAAATCCGAGCGATCGTGTTCGATAAGCATTATCTAGCTGTCTGGCTCCCGTTTCTCTCGCTCTGGTGGCTCGGATATCTCGCGGTGTTTTCATGGCAACTCTCCATCGCTGATCAAGGACCACTAATCGATCTCAGTGTGATTATCCTCGAGCAGTATGGACTCTACGGGCTTGCAAATGAGGTCAGTGAGAACCTGATCGTCGCCATGTCCTTAATTTACTTTTGCACGTCGATGCTCGCATACACTATTCTCGGAATAGCCTATCGATCGTCTGAATCTGCCGAATCTACCGAGGCCGAGCGTGGTACTCATGATTAGGGACGCAGTCAGGTATCCATTCAGGACACGAGATCCGATCAAGACGTTCCTTATCGGGGGGTTCTTACTGGCGACAGGAACCATTCTCTCGTTAGTATTTGTCCTAGGGTATCTCGTCCGTGTTCTCGCGCCTGATACTGCGACGGAATCGGCGCCTCGCTTCGAACGGTGGTGGACACTGGCTTCTGATGGAGTTCGGGTCTTGATACTCTGGATCGTCTATGTATCCATTCCACTGCTTGGACTCGTTTTCTGGATCGAGCTATATTCAACCAGACTGGCTACGGAGGGACTCGTTTCCACGTTCGATCAACAACTACAGAACGTTATCATTCATGGTCTGGGGATCAACATTGGTAGCCCGATTGCCCTCAGACCAGTAGTCCAGACTGTCTATGATCTCGCTGCTATTGGTGGGGTGTTCGGAAATGTTGTACCGCTGCTTTCGACTCTGAATGCCGATGCAGTCGTCCTATCTGTCGGGATTATCTATGGAGTGACTCTTCTTGTAAGCGTCTACCTGTTTCCGATCGCGTTTGCGAACTTCGCCGTCAATCGAACACTTCGATCCGCATTTGAATTCAGTTCAATCACAAAAGTGGCACTGACCCGTAGATACAGTATTGGATGGTGTGTTGCTATCGGCTTCTTGCTTCTGGGTGCCGTTGGACCGATCCTCTGGAACGAATGGCGGCTCTTAACCGCCGGTGCTGACTGGGGGTTACTGCATATCGGCTTTATCCCTCTTGTCGCACACCCAACTCCCACTGGTATACAAAGTGCCATGTTCCTGGTTGTCGCGTCCTTTGTGAACTTCTATTTCCTCATCGTCGGATACGCTTTGCTGAGTTCCGTTCTAACGCCTCTTATTGGGACGGCTCAGACCCAATCGACTACCGCTGCTGATTCCGAAGAGCCCAGTTAAGCTTGCAGAGCTCCGCGATTGATCAAACCGTTCTCTAAAGTCCCGTTTGACAAGCTCCGATTCCAGATACACACATGAGAACTACCTATGAAAATTCTGCATTCTATGATCCCCTTGGTTGCCTATACTGCCTCATCGTTGATGACCGCGGCTCTCGCAGGTGGTTGTAGCCTTCTCTGTTAATAGCCGTCTTCTCACCTGATTACCTGAACGTAATACTCCAGGTTACTTACTGGTTACCGTGATGATATAAACCGTCGTGATTTCTGTTAGAATATGATAGGTGATGGAAAAACTACTGCTCTGGACGATGCGAAACATATCACCAGTCGGGTACAGAAATCATCATCCTCTGTTGCCGACAGTACAGTCACCGGAGGGACGGCCGATGGAATCCTCTCGATCAAGAAAGACGATCTGTTTCACCTCTTGCAGAACAGCCGTCGAAGAGCCGTATTGCGATATTTCTCCGCGCATCCCGACCAGGAAACGTTCGAAATGCGCACCGTCGCCGAGGCGGTTGCCGCCTGGGAGAACGATATCCCCGTCGAGCAATTGACTTCGAATAAGCGCCAACGCGTGTACATCGCGTTGTATCAGTCGCATCTTCCCACACTCGACGATTATGGCGTCATCGAGTACAATCAAGCGCGCTCGGTTATCAAGCCCACCGGGCTGATCGCGCTGTTTGAACCGTATCTCGAATCGGAGTTTCGCAGCGATTCAGCCGATCAGCGGATCACCCTCCCCGAGGACCCGTCTTCGGACACTCTCTCGATCGTTCGGTCGCTGCTGGCCCGCTGAGATCGGCTGACGCCAGGTCCAGCGATGATCCTCAGTGAGAGCAATCGGCAATCGTCTCGCATAGTCAGACCTCTTGCTTGATGAGCGACTGCTTGCAGTTCTTCGCGCCAGTGAAAGTGCCGGTAGCGATAAACGGCGTGAAACAAGGTAGAGTGTTCTACTCAAGCTCTATAACTCAACTGAACCCGGCTTGCATCATGACGTCTGCGTTGATGAACACGATGATCCGATCAGTGAGAGTTCACGGATTCATGCACTGGCTAACGAAGAGTTCAGTGTTTGGATCAGGCGTCAAGGTAAGTTTGGCCCGTTTTGAGGGCCTGCCGTAGTTCAGATGTCTCCCGAAGCGAGGACAGTGGCTGGGGTGGGTCAGGATCAGAGGGAGGGTCTGTGAGCTGTCGGTACCACCACTGGATGTCGTGCCACTCACCCTGTTTGTAGCCTACAGTAGGAAATGTCCCGACAGGGTCGAACCCCATCTGTTTGTGTAGTCTGATGCTTGCAGGATTTGGGAGCGTCACCACTGCATAGACGTTGTAGTACCCCTGCTCTTCCAGTGTCTCCAGGAGTGACGTATAGAGTGCCGTGCCGACGCCTGCTTGCTGGGCATCCGGACGAACGTAGGCTGAAAGCTCGACCGTCCAGATGTACGGCGGCGTCGCTCGCAACTCGCTTGCGGCTGCATAGCCGATAACTTCGTTGTCAGCCGTTTCGCAGACAAGCCACGGATACTGATCGAGCGTTCTCTTGATCCGCGCTCGCATCTCTTGAGTCGTCGGCGGCTCGACTTCGAACGATATCGGGGTCGATTCCACAAACGGAGCGTAGATTGCACGGATTGCCGGCGCATCTTCCACCGTAGCTACCCTGATCGTGCTACCCATACGTACTGGCTCTGGCCGAGCTTTGTATATCCTGTATATAGCGCTAGATACCCTTACCAGTTCATCTGTGGAGGATTTCAACAGAGTCACGAATCACCCTGAGACCGAACCATGATTGTGGAACCGACTATCAAGCGAGTGCGTTGCGTGGTGGGAGTGTTTTAGAGACCGGGTCCTTGTGCAACACAGCTTTTTGAAAAAGGCATGGCGTTGCACAAGGCAGTGTCTGACTGATCACACCGTGGTGTGAAATACTCGCGACAACGATTCCACTACCTGCGTTCAAGCCACCAATCAATACAATGGGGCCAACGGTGAGTATTCCGTACAGAGGCACTGCAGAGCTATATTCACGTGTTGGCGCAAGCGGACAGCGGGATCATAATAGAGATACAGTGTAAAATAGTCGACACGTTCGGACCGCTGGCTCAACTTCCTTACTCACATACCTCGGGCCAGATGCCTGTTGCTCGCATTCCTGGCTCAAGATTCGCTTCATCGAGTTCAGCACAGAGTTGATTATCACTAATCCGCGGTGGGTCCGTACGGGTGAGTTCTAGAACCATTAGAGCGGTTAACCGCGCGTGGGCAGTGATATGTTCCGGATCGACTTTATCCCGCGTATCCGCTTCGGTATGGCCCCATCCTCGTCCCCGATCATCACTTTCGCTCCCTAACTGGACTGTCGGAATATTTCGCTCCAAGAAGCGCCAATGATCGCTATACGGGCTGACAGTTGGCTCGACGGTGATCGATTCGCCTCCAGTCTCTTCGACGCGGTTCACCACTTCACCCAATGCTTCCGAGCTCTGGGTGTTTGCCACCATATCCCGTGCACTCGCGGCACCATCAGTGTTGATAACAGCTCGAACATTGTCCAGATCAAGCGATTCAGCGAGCACGTCGCTGCCAATCAAGCCGAGTTCTTCGCTTCCGACAGTTGCTAGGCGGACTCGACAATCCGTAGGAGCCAAATCGCAAGCCCACTGCCGGTCGCTGCAAACCCTGCGAGTACGAGAAACATCGTCGATACAGAGGTATAGGTGAGCACTGTGCCGACGATCGCCGCTCCAAGAGCTCCGATTCCAAAAATAGCGAGATAGGTATACCCGAACGAGAGTCCCCGTGATTCTGGTCGCGAGTATTTCGCGATTGTCGCCTGTGTGAGTGGCTGCATCGCAAACAGGGCAAAGCCGAGTACGAAACTGACGATCAGTAATCCCCAGAGACCGCTTCGGGCGGCTGGGACAAATAGGAGCGCTATTCCAGCTAACACAGGAAGCATGATCGATAGCCCCTGATCAGGCTCGATCATGTCCGTGAGACGACCACCTAAATACTGTCCACCGATACCGACGGTTAGCAGTCCGGCGTAGAGGTATTGGGCGAGATCAAACTCGTCTGCAAGTGGACTACCCGGAGCAAACACACCGAGTCGAACATCGCCGATCGTTGTTGTCAGAAAATCACTGAGAAGATTCGGTAAGAACGTGAGAACCCCGCGGTAATACAGTCCGTTGAGTGCCACGATGAGAAAAATGAGGAGAAAGCCAAACGTGAACAGACGCTGTGTTTCTTCGATGAACTCACTGATCGATGACGGACCCTGTCGCTCGTGTGTATTGCTGGTGAGTTCGACCCCAGCAGTCGCGTCGAAGTTGATAGCCAGCCCAGCGACGGCGCCAATCAGTGCTGGAAGCGCAAGGATGGCCGTTGCGATTCGCCAATCGAACACAAGCAGACAAAGGGCAGTCAGAAGCGGTCCGCCAGCGATCCCAACGTTGCCAGCCATACCATGATAGGCAAATCCTCGGCCACGTTTTGTGACGCCGTTACTAATGAGTGTCAGTCCTGCTGGGTGGTAGACGCTCGCTGCGATGCCCCAGAATGCTAATGCGATCGTGATGCTGCCAACGTTTGGTGCGATGCTCAGAACCAGAAACGAGAGTCCCATACCTGCAAGACAGGCACTAATCAGCGTCCGTGAGCCAAATCGATCAACGAGGAGACCTCCGGGGAGTGCACCGATGCCGAAGAGCCCGTAGCCGACAGCAACCGCGATGCCTAAGACTGCTGTGGAGGTACCAAACTCAAGCAGCCAGATCGTCATGAGAATTGGAATCGACAACTCGTAGGTATGGACCATCATGTGGCCGATCATGACGAAGCCAATGATGGAGCGATCGTTGTCGTCCACGGGGTTCGTTATTCGAGGATAGAACGTATGTATTCTGTTTCCAAGCACTGAGTAGAGATCGTTGCCTCGCGATCTGATCTGGGCCAGAACGGGATTCGGTCTAGGTGTCTGATCACACCGTGGTGTGATATGGTTCCGAAGGCAGAACCGACGAACCCGTTTCTACTCCCTCTACTACTACTATAACGGGAGGGGGCCGCTCGGAGTTGTAACTAGGAGAGGGGGCTTGCCCGGGGTAGTTGTCGCCAGCTATGCGCCTTCCTCTCGGTTCGTTGTTAGGACATCACGCTCTCTGCAGGGGGTTGCTCGATTTCCCGGTCACAACGATCGTGATAGCGCTCGGCCGCTTCCTCGTTGACGACTACGAGTTTCTTCCCTCGGCGTTTCGTCTGCTCAACCTCGTCTTTCCCGAGCTTCTCGAGGAAATCCATAACGCGGGCCACAGTTTGCGTGTGAGGCTTTGTTCCTTCTATGGTGGTCAAGACCTTCGTGAGACGCCGCTCTGTAGGTTGTATGTATATAGAACCAGAGAGATGTCCTTCTCGGCTATAAACCCTGTAAAATCGCTCTTACTACACCCCTATTATGAGAGGCACTTAAAGAAACTCGAGAAGTCTCAAATACTCTTCAACCAAGGGTTACGATCCAACGCTATCGTGTTGGTTTATGATACATAGTTATACTAAGCTGGAATACTATAATTCAGAAAGGCTATGAGAGTCGTCTCATAGAATGGTGACAATATGGATGAAATAACATTAGAGGACGCAAAGAAAATGATCGCAGAGGCAGAAGAGAAAGCAGAGGAGGTTGGAGTTCCAATGTGCATTGCGGTTACCGATGCGGGGGCGAATCTCCTTGCCTTTCATCGCATGGAAACCGCCTTACTTGCGAGTATTACAATATCGCAGAACAAGGCATACAGTTCGGTAGCGATGAAAATGCCAACAGATGAGATCGGGGAAGCTGCCCAGCCCGGTGAAGCACTATATGGCATAGGGAACACAAACGATGGACGTATTATCACGTTTGGTGGTGGTTTTCCGATTGAATCCAACGAAGAGATAATAGGTGCTATCGGTGTTAGCGGTGGGTCTCCTGAAGAAGATATGACTGTCGCTCAGGCTGGACTTGAGCCAATTCAGTGATCATTGTTGTCTCAAAGATTTTTGCAAAGACGGAGTGGTGTACTAATCAGAGGGAGGAGTTATCTGGTTTCGTGTAAAGGGGGTTCCATGGACGGGGATAGTGCTAATGTCTCGATGGAGCTCGTATTAGAAACGATCGATCGAAACACTCCGATGGAGTGGAACGATTATTCCGAGAATTTTTGCTTCACTCTCTGTGGTGATGAGACTGTACAGATATCCTCAGAGAATATCGGAGAGAGTGATTATATAGTCACATTATCAGAAGGGAAAGCAGCTACTTGTGATTGCTATGTTCATACCAATGCCTCTAGTCGATCCGATTGTCGCCATATGCGTGCTGTTAATTCCCATCCGCAGTTATAGAAGCATATAGTCCCTTACAATGAGTGTTAGTTGTCAATCACAGTCATACTATTGATCAGATTCTTCTCCAGTTACTACATCTTCCACAGTTGCTTCGTGGCCACAATGCGGACAATAGAGTGTGCGCTCCTCGAATATTCCATTAGAAAGGTCGCTAAGACCCCAGTATTCCTCACACTCACCACAGTTTATATGCGCAAGTGTTTCGATGTAGGCGGTGTGTTTTTCAACCATGGCAAGATACCTATCGTGAATTTATAACAATGTCGTATGCCGTATTAGTTCTATTGTTCATCCACCTTTTCCACAAAATAGGCACATATCTAGTGACAGAAGAATAATTATAGTGATTTTTAATGGATTTTGACTATTGGAACGTCTAAGGACAAATTAGTCAATAACCCGTAATGGCATTCGCTTCGCTAATCGAGCGGCATTCGTCCCAGTAGTTCTTGCTTGCGAGTTTGTAGGGTCTATCACACTTAACACAGGTTTATCGATAGGGAGGCGTGCATGATGCAGTGTAAGTGTCTTGTCCCTCGAAACCCCGATTCCGATTTTCAGTCCTGAATCTGAAGCAGCTTGATAAGCGAGCTCCGTAGCCGAGTTTTTCGGTTGATCTGCATCGTCTTCAAGGGGTTGCTTGCGCCATGGGACACCTTCCTCCTCAATACCGTACTCAATATATTCGACCAGAGAATGTTCGTTTTCAACGTATCGAATAACGATTTGGGGGACTCCATCACTCGCTACCGGTTTGGCTTGCTGATCGGTCATGTAGACCTCTCTATGGAAAGCATTGACTGATTCATGATTGCTTATCGCCAGTAAGTTCCGTCAATCCAACTGCTGATGCAAGTCCATTAGGAACACTCACGTCGAATTCAGCCTGATCGCCAACATAGGATAGGCAGAGGCCCGTTGCGACTGCATTTCGCGGCCCAGTTGTACTGCGAATATTTCCACGTCCACATACGATGCCATACTCAGCAAGGGCATCAGAGATCATCTCTGGGATTTCGAAGTCGAGTGCTGATCGCCCCACCATTACGACAAACGAGTGGTATCGAGTACTCTCAGTGGGAGATATCTGCCGTAGGGCACGCTTAGCATTTGTGACAAAAACTTTCTCTTTGGCGTGGCGCCTGGTACGTCGGATTTTTTCTACAGATTCATCGATGCCAACTGGCTCCATTTCACCATCACCCTTGAGAAGTACCACTTGACCAAAGGTCTCGGAATCGACTGCCTCATCAAGGAAGGTGACTGTTCCATCCTCATGGCGAATGCTGAACAGTGTCTCGACCTTTGCGACAGGATATTTTTTGAGTCCTTCAGCCAGTTCCCTATCGTCAAGACCAAGCTCAGACGCAATCAGCATCGTCACCATGTCCCCTGCACCGGCTAAGTGAATAGAACTAATCTCATGGTTACCGTTGATGTATGCAGCATCCGTTGATCCACCACCCATATCAAGAATCGCGAAAGGGACATCCGTTCCGGGAGTCGTTAGCGATCCCAAGATCGCCATATTTGCTTCAATTCCTTGGATGTTAACTTCCGTTTCTAGCCGATTTTCGATTTCATCAGCAATTTGTTGCATGGGAAGTTCACTCGTTTTAACCATTGCTGCCAGTCCGACAGCTGTTTCCATGCTATGTTCACTTGCAACTGACCCTTCGACTTTTTGAGGTACGAGCGTATCGACAGCCATGATATCCCGAATATTGATCTCTGAGTGGTCTTGCCCAGTCACCTCTCCCATTTGCTCACGTGCTCTGCTCAACATACCGCCAATGTTCGATCCGCGCTCGCCTTGGATGTCCTCGATCGGCCAGAGCTCATCAATTTGTGTCATAATATTATCGGCTCCCTGATCAATGTTGATCGATACCGAATTGCCATGTTCGCCGATAATAGTCAAGGAGCCGGCTGGAATTGTTCGCTCTTCGACATCGCCGGCAGGCGTTTTGATAACGACGGCGGACTTGTTCCCGACAAGAGCGCGGGAAACAGGGATAATTTTCTGTGTTTCTTCTGAAGAAAGGTCGAAAAGCGTCGCAAGACCATACGGATTAGACAGTTGATCGATTGTCTGGCCCGAACCTTCGGTAGCTACTTCTACAGCAGCTGGTTGGCCTCTCGGAATTGCTTCAATTTTAGTTACTTCATCGACGATTGGAATATCTTGGTCAATGCGATTGTTGATTAGGACTGCATCGTCTTTCTGAACGATTGCACCTTGAATATCAATAGCGTGTTCGGCCCACTCATTGATCGTCGCCGCAGCGTCTGCGAAATCGACTGCTGCTGGTACGACGACAATAACTGCATCTTCCTCCGTGATTGCTTCACGATCGGCAGTGATATCGACGATCGTTCCAGTCCCGAGACCGACACCACCTGGTGTCGAAGGGTCATGTCCGATCATCGTTGATTCAGTGATTACTGTTTCGGTAATAGTTTCCATAGCAACATCACCGATGACTGGAGCCGCTTCGTTGAGGAGGATTCGGTCTATGTCCTCAACAGCTATGTCTGCCTTTTCGGCTGCTTGCTCAAGGGCATTTATGACCCCGGGAACATTTTTTACCGTTCCTTTCAAGCCCGTAGTTCGAAATAGACTGGTTGCAACGAATTCGTATCCATTATTATTTCGAATGAGGGCCACTTCAGTGCTTGAATTACCAATGTCTATGCCTGCGATATAATCCATGTGTTCTCTGGTTTGGGGCTGATTATCTATTCTTGGCCATCTACTCTCTACTCTTACGATGGAAGGTACACTCTACAGCTTAAGCAGTATGTAGAGATTATACAAGTCCTCTCTTTTCGTATACTTCAAGAGCTTCTCGAACCAGATCAGCGTTAATTTGGGCATTGTACTCATTTTCGAGCTCGTCAGCCATTTCTTGGAGTGTTTGCTTCTCTGCTCCGCTAGGTCGGAGTGCATTATAGATTTCAAGGATCCGTTCATCAGGAATAGTTGTCAACTCTGCTGCGCGACGGAAGTTCTGTGCTAACTGTGGTCGCCCCTCCTGTTCAGCTACCTGTGCTTGTTTTTCTAGTGTCTCTGGCGAGATAGCGATATCATCACCATTAATGTCTCCGTTGACAATTGCTTCAAGCGTGATTTCAGAGAGCCTCGTTCCATCTGGCGTTTCTACTTGATCAGGGTTATCGGATAACGGGTACTCAACTTTGTCTGAATCGTTCATTGTTGGTAGTGTATTAGCTGAAGTTGACGTCTAATTCGACTTGTCCGCGATCTTCACCGAGTCGTTCTGTCTCTTTTATGTGCCAAATAGCCGCCATTGCTTGGAATTTTGGCCGTGTCATAGGGTCATTTTCAACCGTGACAGGAGCTGGACTCTCACCTTTTGCATAGCGGGCAGCGTTTTGGCCGATTGCACGGAACGTCTCCGGCACTAGCAACGGTCCTTGGGGGAAGAGCTCTAGATTATCAAGCTGTAATAGATCCTCCTGGTGGATCAGTGTAGTACCTCTCGCTTGAACCGCGATACTAATACCGGAACCACTGAGATTCGAGGAGATAAGTCCCATCCGACCTAGGTCGACAGTATCGTACACGCGAACAATACGCATTGAGACGCCTTCTTCTTCTATACCCGCCATTGTCTCACGGAGTATCTCGGCGTGAGAGATCCCAGACAGTGTTTCTGTGCTTATTTCGCCGAACCCCGGGCTCAAGGCGATGACAACCTCATCGGGGGTGGTACCTTTCTCCGCAGGCCCAATATCTTCGAACGTGACCGTCCGTTTTCGTTGTTCTGTTTGACTCATGGTAGTAGTTTTCCTGATCTTAGTTTGTAGCTGATCAATTTGCACCAGATGGAGGTATTTTTAGACATCTTTTGGATCAATAGCGTGGCGATAGTTCTTGATTTCTTCCCAGCGGTCATCGCTAATCCGGTATCCAGTCCCAGGCCCTTCGTAATCATTCGGATTGTTAACTGCGCTCACCACATTGAATTCCTCATCGAGAATCGCAGAGGTGTGGAGGTAATCACCAGAAACACGCGATCTAAGGATACCAGTGATATTTTCTGCGATATCTTCGAATCCACGGTCAGCCAATATCTTAGCGATATCTGCTCCCGTAATTTCACGCTCCATTAACTCCTGTGCAGCCTCGATGTCTTTAGCTTGGTTTCGGTCAGGCATGTCATCGCTACCATCCGCATACGTGGCTGCCTCAACCTCTTCGTCGGTAATTGGTGGGAAACCAAGTTCTTCAAAAACCGCTTGGAGCGCTTTGACTGCGCGGTTGCGATATTTGACGACCTCTTCTTCTTCGACATCTTTGGTACCACCGTCAACTTTGAAATCTCTCTGAATAAGGTTGTAATCATCAAAGTCTGACGAGTCGAAAGTAGAGCCGGCAAACATATCGTCGTAGTTCGGTACGGCACTGTAGCCAGAGAATATGAAATCAGTCCCTGGGAACATCTGGGGAATCATATGTGCTGTTCGGCGTGTTTCCGAATGTGTGAATGTCTGATCGTTCCCAGAGGCCATCTCTAAATCAACCATACCTGCGATGAGGTTTTCAGCAAGGATGCATCGAAGTCCAGAAGGAACTGCTGCTGGAATAGCAACGGTACTGATTGACCCATTCTGGAGTCCTTGGACACCACACCCTTTTGTCACCAATACACATTTCGTTTCGAGGTAGAGCATGGATTTTCCCTCTGCCTGCCCCATGTTCACCTCTGATCCCGATCCAGATGTGAATCGCATTTTCACCCCTCGCGAAGCATATCCGGATGCGAGGAACGCTTTCGAGTATGGTGTATCATCGCCGTCTTTGAAAACGTCCTCAGTACCGTACACGGAGACCGTTTCAGCGTAACTGGTCATCCCTCGCATTCCCAGTTCGAGCTCAGTCGCTTCCTCAACTGCACACTGTGTCAATACACCACCTCTACCGCATTGAGTTCCAATCAGTAAGGAGAGGGCATTGAATGGAGCAATACGTGTAATCCCAACTGTTGTCTCAGCTTCATCAAAACCCCGAAGTGCAGACTCAGCCGCATCGGCAACCAACTGCGCTGGGTGGTCCTTGACGCTTGTCACGTGACACTGATTTCCAGGGTTTTTACGAGTACGGACCTTTTGAAGCGCCATCATCATCTCGACAGTATTCATCTGATTAACAACCTCTGTGAGCTTCGCTGGAGTCATCCCGGTTGCTAATCGTCTAATCTCCTCACGAGGAACATTGATATCTGCCAGCATATGAGCAAACTCTACTGAATCGATTTCGAGGGCTTCCTCAGCTACGCTGGGGTTTATCGCGTAATCAGCAATAAACTGATCAACA
This sequence comes from Halalkalicoccus tibetensis, assembly GCF_037996645.1. NCBI lineage: Archaea > Methanobacteriati > Methanobacteriota > Halobacteria > Halobacteriales > Halalkalicoccaceae > Halalkalicoccus > Halalkalicoccus tibetensis. The sequence continues at coordinate 42,841 of NZ_JBBMXV010000006.1, read as the reverse complement.
AAATCAAAATCCTCTCGTACAATCCCATCCATCTCAACAACGGTCCCATCTTCGATCGTAATTGAGGGGTCAGGATCGTCCGGGGATTCCATTGCGACAAACCCCACCTCTGGCCACTCTTCGACTAGCCCATCCTTGTTGACAGGTCTATTATTAAGAACCTCGAATCTCTTAGAACGCTTCTCTTTCACCTCTTCTGTAGCTTGTGCTACCTCTTCCGAATCTGGATTATTGTTACCCATTGGCAATCATCACCAATTGCCCGCGGCATATAACCTTATTTATTTTCAATAATATAATTCTTAATTTTATCCAATTTTTAAAGTTCTATAAGATATTGGCAAACATAAGCGCATATTTTGTTTAGTTAAGGCAATCTTACTTTAATTCGTGCGAAATGCCATTCTCTCCGTATTATATATTTTGCGGCGATAAAAACTGGCTAATAATAGAAATAGCGAGTGGCGATCCTAGTAAATACAAGCGAAAGAAGAGGAAACACTGCAGCAGCGGTTAATCCACAGATACGACAGCTGGATTGCGGTAATGGAGGAGAGATGGATTTGCTGGTGATATTTCGGACGAAGAATGAAGAGAGGCATGTTCTCCAGTGGCTCGAGTATCAAATGCCGTCCTAAAGGATAGTGTTAAACAAGTCAGTGACAATCCTAACCAAGATACACAATCTAATCACACCGTGGTGTGATATGCTTCCGAAGGTAGAACCGACGAAACCGTTTCTATTCCCTTTACTACTACTATAATGGGAGGAGGCTGCTCGGAGTTGTGACTAGGACCGGAGGGCTTGCCTGGGGTGGTTGGTTCGAACTATGCGCCTTTCTCTTGGTCCGTTGTTAGGACATCACGCTTCCTGCGGGGGCTTGCTCAATATCCCGATCACAACGATTGTGATATCGGTCGGCCGCCTCCTCATCAACTACAACGAGCTTCTTGCCGCGTCGCTTCGTTTGCTCGACGTCGTCTTTGCCCAACTTCTCGAGGAAGTCCATGACTCGGGCCACAGTTTGCGTGTGGGGCTTCGACCCTTCGGCGGCGGTAATCACCTTCGCGATCGTCTGGCTATCGAGCACGAGCCCAGCAGGCGCTTTCTCGGCGTAGTCCTGCACGTCACGAGCGATGAACCGAGCGCGTTTCTGGTTTGTCGTGAGCTCCCGGTCGGCAACGTGCTCGGGGAGCGTACAGATGCGTTCTAACGGTGTCTCCATGGTCGTGGTCTGGGAGCCGTTCTCCTCAGCGTCGGTGGCCTCTGTCGGCGTTGCCTGGAGCGTTGTCTCCAGGTCTTCGGTCTGTTCTTCGACATCGGTGATCCGCCCACGAACGTTGGCGAACTCCGAGCCAGCAAAGCGCTTGTACTCGGTGAGCTCTGCTTCGAGTTCCTCAACCCGCTCGTCTTTGCGGTCGACTTCGGCCTCGAGTTCTGCGACGCGATCGGTGAGCGCCTCGAGCTGTTCACAGACCGAGTCGAGCGTTGGCTCGTCGGTCTCGGTTGCCGGCTGGTCGGTAGCGGTACTGTCGGTGGTCGTCGTACTCGTACTCGTGGTCGTGGGTGTGGATTCAGTCATCGGAAATACGGTGTGTCGCAAGTGAGACGATCGGGCCCGTCTCGTGGCTGGCGAGCGACCTGAACGCGTGGCTCAGCGGCGTAACTACACTCGAGATACGGGGTGGTACAGGCGTGGCTCTCGATAGGCGTGCAGCGCTACGGCTGTGAGAGAGCCCGCCCATTGTGGCGCGGGTTACTCCTGGCGCTGGTGGAGCTGTGTGCGACCGCCCGTGCGTGTGGCCGGGCTCGTGGCGCGTTGGGTCCGGGTGTCGGTATTGGTGATCGCGGGGTCGCCGTCGGGATCGGTCTCCTCGGCGGCGTCGGTCGGATCACCCGTACAGGCCCGAACGTGTTGGGGCCAGGCGCTCATCCCAACCGGCGCGTTACAGTGAGGACAGGGCTGGGTTGCCTGTTTGCCCTGGCGGGCAATCTGGCAGTTCTCGCACTGGCGGGCCGTGCTCGCCTCGGCTTCCGCGAGTGGAACGGGCGTGTAGTGGGCGTCACTGTTGCAGTTACAGAGGGGCTGGCCCTCGCCGTCGTCAATGTGATAGACCGCGCTTGCGGGGTTCTGGGTGTGGGTATCTCGGAGGAGTGCCGTGGGGGTTTCTTCGTAGGCTTCGGCACTGCCCTGGCTGGGGGCGCTTGTATCGAGTGTCGTGATTTCGCCGAGTGTCTGGAACTCACTCTGGGTGCGAACGTCAAGCGTTCGGGTGAGTCGGCTCTGGAGGAGGTGTTCGCTTAGGCCGAGCGTCGGGTTCGTGAGTTCCTCGGGGGTGCAGTTGCGACAGTAGATGCGTTCGATTGCAAACGTGGGGGCGTCCTCTTTGCGGGCGGCGTAGATCGTGACCTGTTCGCCTTCTCTAAGGGGTCGGTTGCAGGCGGTGCATTCGGGGTTAGTGTCGGAGAGTCGCGCGCCGGCGAACAGTTGGGTACTGTCGGTGGAGATTTCGGTCAGCATCGGTCGGCCACCTCACAGTCCTCGGCGTGGAAGGCCTCGCGGTGAAGGTCCTGCTCGCGGATGGATTCACGAGAACAGGCCTCACAGCGCCAGTAGGTGGTGGCGTTGACGACCGACGGGGGTTCGCGGTGGGGACCGGTGATTCGGTGGGTCTGTTCGGAGGCGATACTGTTTTCTGCGGCTGAGTTGCTAGTGCTCATTGCTGGTTCTCCAGCACGAGGGGTCGGTGGCATCAACACCGGCCTCAGAGACCTTCTGAGGCAGCTCGTGCTTAGTCAAATATACTGGCTGTAGCCACTTAACCCTTAGGTACTAAGGCCTAATATCTACTCCATACACCCTTTAGAGATGAGCCAGATAACTATTATCCGAGATCGAATGCTGAATGAAGATGATCTTGGGCCAGCAGATGAAGCGTTACTCGACATGTTAAATGAGGGGCGAATTACGGCTCCGTATGCCGCTGATAAAACAGGTTATAACCTTCAGTACGTTCGTGATAGACTTGGTCGATTAGTTGAGCATGGAAACGTACGCAAGGTGTATGAGGGACTATACGAACTCATCAAAGACCCGCGGTCATAATCTACTAAGAGAAATTTCAAACGGATATGGCGTACTTCGGCCTATTTAGGCATAATAAATTCCCATAAGAACCAGTATAGGATCGATATCTGGGGAATTAAACGAAATTCCCATGTTAAGATAGACTACCATCTGTGGATTTGGATAACCGTATCAAGAAATTAGAACTTGTGGAGATGACTAGTGAGCACATACCGCCGTCGTGAACCACTAGAACTCATCAAGTTGACTCTGCTTTCCGAATTCTGCAATAATACGCTCCTCACACGCGTCTCGTAACTGGTCTTTCATTCCCTCGATCCGCCAGTCTACCCACTTGTTTTCGAGTGCTCGCTCAAGATCATCTTTGGCTGTGTAGTTGGACACGATCTTGAACTCTGCTCGATCATCATCCCATTCAGACAAGAAGTTGAGGTGCTTCCCCGATTCAATGAGCTCATCGACGATCTCTGAGATGCGCTCATCGGAGTAGTTCAACGCGCTATTCGACACATACTTCTCAATATTTCCACGATCAACACACGGGTATCGATCTTCAACCCGGCGAGACTGTACGACAACACGTAGACGGTCTACAATGATTGAAGTCGGTAGAACATCTGCCTGCCCGAAGCTCGTGGTCACCCGATCCAGTTCACTGTTCAGAGACGAAATGTCGTGAGTATGTCGGCGGTCAAGCTCTTCAAGCATAGCGTCAGGATCGTCAGATTCCAAGTTGTCAGGAAATGACCTGGGTCTTGCCTGCCGGATCCACAGCGTATCAGAGTGAGCATCCACTACCCACGTAATAAATTCCGCACCGGTCTCGATGATTTCCTTCGCAATCTTGTCGCCATGATTGACGTATGTCGCCACCACAAACTCCATATGGTTAATCTCGCTCCCAAGATACTCTTCTTCGATGTACTCCTTGTGATCTTCTGCCACCTCTTTTCGTTCTTGAAGCTGGTTCACAACAGTGGCTGCGCTATCGGGAATCGAAGATTTTGCTTCACCGAATATCACACTCCCATCAAGGTTCCAAAGTAAGAAATCAAAGTTTGGAACGTCGAGTTCCTCTAGCGGCTCAGCAGTGATGAACTTGTACCCCGCAGGGCTCCCTTCTGCGAACGGGAAGATAGAGTAGCTGATAAGTTTGCGGTGGTGGCGCTGGACATCGATCTCTCCACGGAGCGTCTCACGTTTGGACTGCTCCGGGAACTCTCGGAACTTATGATGAATACACTTGCCGTATAGCCCGCGGTATGTCGTTTCTTGACCCTCTGGCACCGAATCGGGAGGGTCAACGTTTGTCATATTATGCTGCAGTCTGAGAGTCGTAAAGTTTCATCTTCGCCCCACCGTCCAACATCTGGATTACTGCGAGATAGAACTCAACGAGAGATGGGAACGAGCAGTTATGCTTCGGAACAATCCGCATCGATTCCTCAGTTGCACTTACGTTGAAAAGCGACCCTCTATTCTCGTCCGTTACCTGTGCGGAGAAGTCCAGTGAACCGGCTTGTTTTGTGACATCGGTGAAGCTGAAGTTCAGATTATCGCTATTCTTAGTCCCCTTGATGAAACTCTCGGCTTGCATCAACGTCACTGGGTGATCAAAATCTATTTCACCAGAACTCACCTCTGGCACTTGGATTTTCAAGTTTCCCGGCTCCACCTCACGCTTCTCGAACTTGATCTGATTCGCTACATCGAGCAATTCGAGAACGTTCACGACCACCTCGCTGAGCAGTTCGAACAGGATATTGAAGCTCTCCTGATTGACGGTCTCTAATGTGAACTTGCCAGAGGTATCGATCCTAATGGAAACATTCTCATGTTCGTATTGAATACGGGTCGGGACAACACCGTACTCCTCACGAAATTCGTCGAGGCGGTCGCGGCCGTCGATACCTTTGTATTCGATCTCTCGATCAACATCCGGTCGGGTTCGAGCGTCCGCCAGACTCGGCACGCGCTTCGATTTGAACTCGGCGATTCGCATATTATCGTAACTACTGAGGACGATCTCGTTCATTGTCTGGAAGTCCTCAGTCATAATCGGCATCGGTGACAGGCAGTCACTGTGCTCTGACACCGGGCGTAAGGCTTGTCGAATAGCCTCCTCGGTTTCGGCAGTGAGCACCATTTGGAGATCGTCCTTATACTCCCCGACGTAGAATTTAGCTGCCTGGTCTGCTCCTTTCCTATTCGTATACTCTCCGACGAACTTCGTTATCCCGCCGAGTTCCTCGGTCTCGTAATGTTGGTCAAGGTAATCGCGCCAGCCATCATCTGAGAGGTATAAGAACGATTTGATGCGTTGTCCATGATATCCCTCTAGGACAGACTCTGGCGAGTCGAAAATAACTCGACAGAACTCCTTGAGATTGTATTGGCCTTCGGGGATATGCATAAGTGTGCCTCCGACAACGCTGTTTCTTGAACGTGGTATGGCTGACCGTATATTAGTTCCCCATTCAAATTGAAAGTGAAACCGAGGGCCAGTTAGAGCTGTAACCAGCTATTAGATACAAGTTGGTACAGACGAAGCACTCTATTATTGTACCGCAACATCCTGATAGATGCTAGGTCTTGATCACGGCATTGAGAGAGGTGTCGGGTTGATTGTTGAGATCGTTCCCGTTCTTGTTCAACAAGGTATCTTGCCGCATGGCCTCTTCTAGTAAGTAGTTCCGGTTTCTATCGTGAGTGCAGTGATGGTTGTAGATAATTCTCGCTACTAGTCGTATGGCTACCTTGCAGGCGTCTGTATCGGGCTCCTGATCGCTATCCTAGTTTTCCTGGACGCAGGATCGCTGAATGTCCTCGATTTAATGATTTATAGTGGACTCGGGATAGGAGCGATAGCACTTCGAGTCAAAATCCACTCTTCGGGTTTCTGAATAGGATAAAGAGAGTTTTCTCGTCGACGATCACTGAATAGGCTTATGCCCAGGACAGTGCTTAGTTCTGATCTCTCTGTTCAGATTACGCCGGTTTCTCGAACCGGGGGTCCCCTTACCCGGCCGCCTGTGGTGTCGGCAGCTCATTCGGGAACTTTTCACTGAGGGTAAGAGCAGATGGGGGCAGTACAGGCCACGAGATTAACTCGGGGACTCTCTGACTATCTACCAAATGAGTCTCTAATCTAACTTGTTTGAATGGTATCAGGAGGGCACCGTTACAATCTCTTTATACAACATAATATAGACGATATTAGGTAGACTTTCCTCCTTTATTCGGTTGCCTCGCGTAGTACGAAAAGTATTTAGATAATTCTCCTCAAAAGATTCAATAAATCAGTTCACTAACTATGCTCGGTACATCCACTGAGGCAGTCTGTATGTACATACTGGATGTTGCCACCAACCGGATTTTTGCATTCCTCCCACATGTTCTATGTTAACATACCCTCTAGAGGTCAGCTTGACTGAAAATTAGCTCGGCACTGTGTTGGTCCAGCCAGTCGCTGTGCTCCCTGTAATCAGGGACGTATTGACCAACACAGTCCCAGAACTGTTGGCTGTGATCCTGGAACCGTAAATGCGCGAGTTCATGGACAACGACGTAATCGATAACGTCTGGGGGAGCCATCATCAGCCGCCAATTCAGGCTTAGGGTTCCCGACGTCGAACAGGATCCCCACCTCGTACGCTGATTCCGTAGCTCCAGTTTCTCGTACGTGACATCCATCTCGTCAGCATAATGATCCGCTCGCTCAGTCAGGTAGTCACGTGCTTGCGATCGATAGAAATTCTCGAGGACTCGTTTTACGGACGACTGGGCAACCGCACTTTCACGGAGGCAAACTATACTGCCATCGAGTTCGTGCTTCGCCCGGGGTTCGATAATAAGCTCGCGGTCCTTGCCGAGGAAGGGAAACGTCTCACCAGCCTCAAAGACCCGTTCAGGTGCTTGCTCGCGGTACTGGTCGTACTTGGCTTTCTTCTCGAGAATCCAGGCCGCGTTGTCAGCTAAGAGCTCTTCTGGATCCTCCTGCCTATCGTACGGTATTACCACTCGAATACCTCGAATGTCGACGTCGATACGAGGCTCAGCCGCCTCTCGACTCTGTAAGACTCGATATTCGATAGGTTTCCCGGCCAACGTCATTTTAAAACATTCTGCCGTATCGGTTTCAGGCATAATTCCGGATCAGGTATTCACGAACGCCCTCGTCGAAACTCCCTTCGACCATCAGATCTCGCAGGCCGTGGTCAACAACGACGACATCTAACAGGATCCGATCGATATTTTGTAGTGTCGTCCTGTTGGTCTTCCATCCGCGATAGTCCCGGTCGACTCTCTCTTCGAACGCCTCAACGATATCCCGTGCGACTTGTTCAGCCTGGGCCTCCCCGTTGATAGCATCTGGGGTCTCCTCTGTAAGGTGCGTATAGATCGCGAACTCGGCATCGGTCATCCCCCGTCGCTCGGCTTCCGTCTCGAACTCGAGTATCTCTTCTTCGACCGCGGTGAGGGCTTCGACAGCATCAGGGTCGCTTCGGTTCCCGTGCTGCCAGTCCTCGACGATCTCGTTCACACGCTCGCTCAAGCGCTTGTACCGTGGGTTCTGTCCCGTCCGAGTTTGAAGGTGATCCTGCGTCGCATGTGCGATACTCGTCGCCTGGGTAGCGGGCTCGCTCATGCTCTCGACCGCCTCCAAGTGCTCCTTGCTGAGCTCGTAGACCGGGAAGTCTCGTTTGATCTCGCCGACGTCGACGTGGCTCTCGAGAATCTCTCTGGTCTTCTCTCGCATCGAGTCTTCGGGGTTCTCCTCACGATTGTTGTGGCGTTGGAAGGCCGTGTGGATGCGTACGAGCCACTTGTAGTCGTCCTGAATGCCTTCGGTGACGAGTCGGCCATCGGGTGAGACGGACTCGTAGAGGTCCTGAAGCCGGCGGAAGCCCTGTTTGAAGTTCCGCTTCTCCGGGTGCGTGCTAACCCGTGCGAGACACTGATCGACCGTCTCCTGCGTGTCGTCCATCGGGATGCCGTCAAAGATCGAGAGGACGTACTCGAGTTGATCAGTAAGTTCCTCGAAGAGCTCGTCCTTGTCGCGGGCGGCGTAGGCCTTCGTCTCGGTGTCGTAATCGAGCGCCTCGTCAATGTTCTCGAAGACTCCCTGGAAGTCGACGATCTCGCCGTTCTCTTTGCCCTCTGCGGTTCGGTTCGTCCGGGCGATCGCCTGCATGAGGTTGTGATCCGTCAGGTTGCGATCGAGATACATCGTCTTCAGGATAGGCGCGTCGAAGCCAGTCAGGAGCATGTTGTGAACGACGAGGAGCTTCGGGTTCTCTTCTTGCTTGAATTGCTTGATGATCTGGTCCCGTTCCTCGTCATCAGTATGGAACTGGCGGATAAGGGGCTTGTCAGCACTGGTCGCAGTATAGAGTACCTCGACCTCGTCCTCGCCCCGGCGTTCGATGAGTCGCTCGCCGTACATCGCGGCAGACTCACGGCTCGGCGTGACGACCATGCCTTTCCAACCGTTCTTCTCGACGCCAGCGTAGTGCTCGTCGATCTCCTCAACGATGCGGTCGACACGTGGTTCGAGTTCGGCCAGCTCTCGGCTGGTGACGTGCTCTTGGATGAACTCGCGCTTTTCGTCAGGAGTGAGACCGGCGAACTCACGTTCGAACTCCTCATCGAGTCCCGCCTCGTCGACCTCCCACTCCATCTGATGTCGGAGGGTGAAGTAGACAGGAAGGATGAGTCCGTCGTCGATGCCTTGCTTGATGGAATATCTGTGAAGGTACTCCTCGCCTTCGGGTGAGAACTCGCGGAACGTGTTGTGGTCCTTTTCTCGTTCGCCCTCTCGGATCGGAGTGCCAGTGAACCCGAAGTGGAAGTTAACGGGCATTGCGGCCTCGAGGCGGCTTCCGAGGTCCTCCTCCATGAAGCGATGTGCCTCGTCAGACATAACGACTACTTCGTCATTGCCCTGGACGTCGGGGTCGACGTCGGCGAACTTCTGGATAGTCGTGAGGACGAGCTGGCTTTGACCGTCCTCGATCAACTCCTGGAGGTGGCGGATGCTGTCAGCGACCACTGAACGCTCGAATCCGATGTTCGAAAGGACGTCGCGCATCTGGCTCGCCAGCTTGGCCGTGTCGACAATGATGAAGACCTGGGGAGTATCGAGGACGTCTCGAGAGAGGAGGTTCTGCGCCGCGTAGAGCATCGTGAAGGACTTGCCCGAGCCCTGGGTATGCCAGATCAGCCCTTTGTTGAGGACTTCGGCCACCGGATCACCCTCGTTGACGCGCTCTAGGATTCTGTTCACCGCATAGTATTGCATGTAGCGGGGCACGATCTTCGCGTCACCGCCCGCACGACGCTCGTAGAACACGAAGTGCTTCAGGATCTCCAAGACCGTCCCGGGGTTACAGAGCGCCTGGACGGACTGTTTCATCTCGTTGTCATCCTGATACTCCGGCGGCGCATCGTTCCACTCCTCGTAGAACTCCGTGGGTGCACCGACGGCCCCGTAGCGAAGCTCCATGGTGTCGGCGGCGATGTTGAACAGGCCAGGGATGAACAGCCGCGGGACGTCCTCCTCGTACCGGCGAAGTTGTCTGATCGCGTCGTAGTAGTCGTTGTCCTGGGTAATCGCCTTGAGCTCCATCGTCACCAGGGGGATGCCGTTGACGAACAGGTTGACGTCCGGGCGAATGGTCGTCCCACTCCCTCGGGAAACGACGAACTGGTTGACAGCATGGAAGCGGTTGGTCTCGGGATGCGTGAAGTCGATCAGGTCGATGTAGACGTACTCCGTCGAGCCATCCCTGCGTGTGACGCTGAACTTCTTGCCCTTGGTCAGGAGCTGGTAGAACGCACGATTGCCGTCCATCAGGTTGTCGTGGTCGAGATCACGCTTCAGAGAGGAGACGAAGCGCTCGACGTTCTCGTCGGTGATCTCCTTGTTCAGGGCGATGACTTGCTCGGCGAGGAGGTCCCAGTAGATGACCTCGTGTGTGTCGCGGCCATAGGTGTCGTCGAGGATCTCCGCGCCGCGCCCGCCGTCCATGCCGTGTGTCTCCCATCCGACGGTGTCGAGCCACTGGAGGAGCGAACGTTCGACGGCTTGTTCGGACGGGAGGCTAACCATGTTGGGCGACCTCGTCGAGGATCTCGATGTCCTTGTCGTGGGTTCGGATTTTCCCGGAAAGGAGGTCTTGCATGAGGCCCTGTTTCAGACGCTTGAGTTGGTTCAGATATGAGTTTTCCTGAGCAATATCGTCTGTTACCGATGCCACCGTATCGACTATACGGGTTTGTTCTTCAAGTGAGGGTACGGCAATCCGTAGTTTTCGAAGTGCTCCGAGGTTGAAGTGTTTTTGAGCTAACCCCGCTTGGAATCTATCTATCTGTTTTCGTCCTGCGAACGAGTTGATCCACATTGCCGCGAAATGTGAATTGAGCTCGGGCCCCGGGGTAGAGATGAGCAAATCCGCAGAATTGACTCCATTATATTGATGTGATACAACACATGATAATCCAGGATCCCCTGACCGTACCGTGATGACATCTTCCGTATGTACTTGGCTACTCGGATTTTCTTTATTTGATTCCTCGGTCATATATTTGAAATTACCATCAACAATCCCATCACGGCCAATATCTTTGGAACGGAGAATAGGGATACTCCCGGAATTATCATAATATTGAGATGGTTTGACAACAATTCCGACAGAGGACTTCGTAATCAATTCTTCGTATTGTCGAACCTCCCAGTCAAGGGGTATTTTTCCGACCCAACTACTTTTATATTCTATTTCATCCTCTTCTCGTAGAGATCCAGTCGACGAGATTCCTCGCGAGAGCAAGTCTTGTTCTATACCCTTCCGAGTACGGTCCAGTTGACCTATCGTTTCTTCCGTCTTCTGAATCGCCTGATCGACGTTGTAGAGCACGCTGGCGATTTTGCGCTGTTCTTCGAGTGGTGGAAGGGGAATAGGCTGGAGGTCAAGTCGAGTTTTGGAGAGTTCGATTTGTCCAGTCGAGCCGTTTACACACATCGAATAGAGAAGGGCTTGTCCAAGATAACTCTCTAAGAAGTAACGGTGGAAATAGGGGCTCAGTTCATCAGTAGTTCGGAGAAGCGTAACATGAGAATCAATAGCTCGTCGCTCGTTATCAGGATAGACTTGTGCTCGACCGAGAGTTCCTTGTCCGGTAGAGTTCAGAATAATATCTCCTTTCTGAGGGAAGTACTTATCTTTCCAATCCTCAGCAACTTCCGCATCAAGATAGCGAAGATTCTCGAAGTGCCACCCGTTCCAATAGATACATTCTTGATTGATTACAGGGACGCCGTCATCATCGTAGGTTGGCTGTTTGCCCCTTGTGATTAGTTGTTTGATGTCTCCGAGCCGCTTCGCAGTCCATTCTCCAGGAGTTGAAAGCGTGAAGGGCCCGAATTGTTCCTGTTCTAACTCGTCAGTGACCGGTTTCGATTGGTTCGATTCCTTCTCGTCCCGATCAACAAACTCGTCCAGCGTCGCCTCCTCACTCATAGCTGAGGGCCTCCATGTGCTGGGTCATTCGGCTCTCGATTTCGTCGCGCTCGGCCTGTAGCTCGCGCAACGTCGCCAGTTCCTCTTTGACGTCGATCTCCTCTTCCGGCTCGGTCGTGTCGACGTAGAGCGCGATATTCAGGTTATAGTCGTTTTCGCGGATCTCCTCCAGCGATACCGCCCGACTGACGCGCTCCTCGGTCGTCCACTCGCGGAAGTTCGAGACGATGTGATCCAGCCCCTCGTCGGTCAGTTCGTTCTGGTTCGAGAGCTCTCGATAGAACGCCTCGTCTGCGGCGTGGATGAACTGGACCTCGCCCTCGCGGTCAGCGGGCTTGTCCGTGTTCAACACCAGGATCGCCGAGGGAATCGAGTTGTTCTGGAACAAGTTACCTGGGAGGCCGACGATGGCCTCGACCAGATCGTTCTCGATCATCGGCTCTCGGTATTTCGACTCGTGTTTTCTGAACAAGACCCCGTGAGGGATGACGATCGCGGCCTTTCCTCTCGTCCCGTCCTTCTCGGGCGTCTTCAGCTGTTTCGCCATGTGCTGAATGAACGCGTAGTCTCCCCGATCGGCACGCGGCAGTTTCTCGTCCCAGTCGAACCGATTGTAGGGGTCGTCTTGGAGGTCATCCTTCGCCCAGTCCGCCGAGAAGGGGAAGTTGGCGAGCACGCGGTCGAACCGCTCCAGTTCCTTTGTCTCCTCGTCAGTGAACTGAGGTCGGAGGAGCGAGTCCTCGCGGGCTATCTCACCGTTCAGCGCATGGATGGCGAGGTTCATCCGAGCGATCGCCGCAATGTCGGGGTTGATCTCCTGGCCCGTGAACCGAAGCTTCGTCGGGTCGTTCTCCTGTTGCTCACGGTAGTACCTCGCGGCCTCGATGAGCATCCCGCCGGAGCCAACGGTCGGGTCGTGGAACTCCTGGCCGTCCTCGAACTCGTCGACGAGGCGCACACAGAGCTGGACAATGTGCGGCGGCGTGAAGAACTGCCCGCCGGACTTGCCCTCTTCTTGAGCGAAGTGGCGCACGAGGTCCATGTAAGCCTCGCCGAGCATGTCTGCGGGGACGCTCTCTCGGTCGAGGTCGTAGGTATCGAGATGCTCGAGAAGGGTGTTCAGGCGATCGTCAGTGAGGGCGTCCGCTTCGACGAAGTCTGCACGAAACACGCCTTCGAGCTCCTCGTTCTCCTCGGTGATCTTGTCGAAGGCTTCGTTGAGTGCCTGATCAACGTTGTCGCTGACCTGCCGGAGATCGTCCCAGAGATAGCCTTCGGGAACGACGGGGACGTCGTAGAGGTTCGGTCGGCGAGCGAACTCTTCGCCATACTCCTCGAGGTTTTGCTCGTACTCTTTCTCGAACTCATCCGAGATTGCTTTGTAGAAGACAAGCGGGAGAATGTAGTCCTTATAATCGGTCGAATCGACCGCGTCTCGGATGATGTCTGCGCACTTAAACAGGTACGCATCAAGGTCCTGGAGAGTGAGGCTCATATCCATTGAATAATACTTATCTGCCTTATCTCTCTTGGTTTAGCTACCGATGCCTGTAACTAGTCACCCAAATGAATTGACCTATTCCAAATAAATGTAGACCCCGCTGGCTAACTGCGGCTGTCTACTCTTCCCCAGTGTAATCCCAGTATCTCTGCGTCGGACTTTCACCTCGAATTACGAAGAATGCATAAACTCCCCAAATAATGGCGAGAGCAGCAATCGTCCACCAATAGTAATTCAGCATCCCCAGCAGTGAGAGCGTCCCATAAACGAACAAAACGGCATAAAAGAATCCGAACACGCGCGGCCACCAGACCTCGACGGTAGTATGCTTTATGTAGACCTCTGGTTTCTCTCCTTCTTTGAGGCGTTCCCATTCCATTTTGAATGGGTCATACGGGAGATCTTCAGCTATTTTCCACAGAACACGATATTTTCCGCTGTTCAGTTGCTTATACGAGAGGATATGGAACGTCCAAAGAACGCAGAAAGGAAGACCAATAGCACCGATAAACATAATTCCGACAGGAGTTACGTACCCCAATCTTGCCCCGATACCAGCAACGCCTAGTAGCGCAATTAGAAGTCGTAGATAGAAGCGATTATTCTTAAGCCGGCGGTTGCTTACTTGGTGAGTAGATTGACCGTAGAACTTCCATTGCTCAAGCTCGGCAGCAGGGGACTCTAGTGATGCAGATACCTCTGATGCGTCCGTCTCTCCACTAGTATGATTGCTGGTTTTACTCCGCTCATCTTCTTCGGTCGGATCGCTCATCAAGCGAGGTCGCGGATAGCCCTAACTACCGAGTTCGTACTCCAGTTAACGGTCTTATCCGCTCTATTTCGGATGTAGATCGGTATCCGTGTGTTCCCGTGGGGTTTCACGGCGAGGATTTGCTTGTCAAGTTCGTTTGCAATTCGCACTTCTCGCTTGATCCAGGTGCTATGTTCAGCGTACATACCACTGAGAATAACAACTACGGTTGCCGGTTTAATCTGTTTATTCTTAAGCACTCGCTTGAGACCAGCGGTCGTCGTCGCATTGACCTTGTCCTTTTCTGGAACACTGTAGTTATCCCATGAAAAATTAGATTTCTCGTTTAAGAGATCAACCATCCGTTCGTACTCATCATCATAACTCCACGAGTGGCTGAGAAAGAGCCGATAGGTGCTTCGCCGATCATTACTTTTAAATGAATACGACATATGATAGCACACTCCGCCAAAACGTAAAAACGCTTCGAGATGGATGTCATCTCTGTTTCTCGAGGTGATTGATAGTAATCTGTGTGAAGTTATGTTGAGAGACTACTCCATCAGTAGCATATTGTCGCGATTGAGGAAGAGTTCCAGACGACGACATATTGGGGGTTAGTGATACTACCCTAGCATTTTTATCGATTAATCCTTTTTTATCTCCATGACAACTCAGGCCTCAACTGACGATTACCTTACCAATCTTCTGTCAGGCTCCACTACCTTCCCCAAAATAGCTGCCGACTTCGACAATGAGAGTGATTGCTTTGATACGCTTCGTAACGCAGCTAAAACCTCGTTAGACTCCTTCGATGACTACCTCGCATTCTACAACACCTGCTTGAAAACAGATTCAACAGGAACAGTCGAAACTTTCGTCGAAGACAACGCTAGCCGAATGCTGAAAAATATGGTTCTTCGAGATAGTCAGGCTGGTAGACGATATCACATTACGACTGCAGCTGAACTCAATCACCGGATCGAAGCTTTCCAGTCGATCAACGTTGAGCACGTTTCTCCCCGGTCGGTTGTATTCACTATCTTGGAACACCTCGTCGACGCTAAGGACGATCCGGAGCGTATCTATGAGCTCGTAGACGCCTTGTTCACGGAGACGCCGGACCTCCCGACGGAAACAATCGAACTCCTTGCGCAGATCAGATTTGCCGCAGCGATGCAGTCCTTTGGTTCGGATATGGTAGTTCTCAATCCGCATATTGAGAGATTCTTCACAGACATGCCAGACCGGCGTCAGGATGACGATCGATCCGCGGATGATATTCTTGAAGCAGCAGTGAACACTCCGTATGCTGATCCCGAAAAAGTAGGACTTCAGCAGACTGGACTTGCTCGCTTAGAACAGCCAGATTTGGATGTGGTAGCGGACTATCTTTATCTCAATGGAAGGGACATCGTTGAACGCTATCGGCACAAGTCACGTGAGAATCCATGGCGGGGTGAGCTCCAGTTAGCATCTTGGCAGCTCCAGACTTTGGTAAATTGTTTTGAAGATCGAATGTCCGACGAACGAGTGTTACGTGCCAAGTCGTATCAGAAGTTAGCGAGTGGGGAACTACAGAGTAGTCGCCAATGGCAGTCCCAACGAGATCCTCGTCAAAGGCCCGATCCAAATTTTATGGGGGCTGCTAGGGATTTCATCAGTGCAGCAGAGTACATCAAACCAATAGATGCGAATCGGTATGTGAAATATATGAGTCGCGCGTTCCGATCTCAAGCAGTGGCTGTCCGACAGCCTGACCGTGGATGGGGTCCAGCTCGAGGATGGGAATCTAGCCGGCAACTACATGAAACTGCTATCGGAGTTCTTTGCCAGCTTGATTCAGAGTTCGAGGAGGATAAGACTCTCCAAGAAACCATTCTATTAGCTCTTAGTTCTCACAAATTCCGTGGAAATCAAGCTGCGGCGGTCGCTGCGTTTGAATATGGTGATCTCGACCGTATGCAAGACCACATCGTTGAGACACGAGATCATCTAGATAGGATGTCGACGGACGTAAATGAAGATCTTCTATACACACTCGATGAGTTAGCCGAGGCGATCCGATTAGAGGATGCCAGAGAATTTGACGCAGCTCTCCGGTGTTACAGGAACGTATCATCACCTCATTTCAGCCTCAGGAAGCGGGAGGCTCTCGTGGAGATTAAACAGAAATTGGTTTCTGGGTCAGAGGATGCTGCCCTCAAGAAGGCTGATGACGTGTTTGGATCAGGGTCGCCGGTACTGACAGCCGTTCAAGTTGTCGCTGGTCGCAGTGGTTCGTCACCCTCGATCAAACCGCCTGTGATGGAGAATCTTAGCGGCGTTGATCCGAATACTCTATGGAGGTTTGCAACCTTTGCTCATCTTGTCAGTAGCACTGAGGGGAGTGATATGGCGATCAGTGCTGAAATGCGAGAGTTACTCTTAGATCTATAATAGGAATATCATGCTAGAGGCATCCTGATTTCACCGCCAAACAAATCATACTATCTAAGCCGTTTCCAAATGCTACGTTGCAGCTCTCTTCAGTCCGATTGAACACTAGGGCTTTCTGACTACCCTTGAATACTCACTAAGCTCCACGAATAGAGCCCGGGTGAGTTCGTTCTCGGGACTATCGGAAGGCGTACTACCAACAGATCGGGAGTGACACGATGGTGGCCAGTGGTGAGGAAGAAATCCGAAAACAGATAGACCCTACGTATTCCACAAAGAGATCTATCTTGTGCAACATTCCCATTCAAAACATTTGTTGCACAAGCTAGATGGCGCCCCGCTCTCTCTACTGAGAGAGTCGAAGGAAAAGAAGAGCCAGGGCAAGGTACTCCTCCCTATTCCGGAGAGATATCGAGAATTAGCGCCAGATAATAGCCCTGCGTAATCCGAGATGAACTGATATCTAAAGCCAATGTGCAAAAAGGTTAGTGACGATATGAGTCACTCATATCAAAGCAGCCTGTGCAACGACGAACATTTTCGAGTTGAATAGCAGTTCCGTATGGGACTAACTGTCCAGAACGTTTCCTGTCACTACTAGCCTCTTCCTCCCGGTGTATAGTCCAAAAATCCCCCTGTGAATGGTATTCTACGAGGACTGGATCAAGATTATACAATTTCGATTTATTCTTCTCTGGCATCCAGATGAACTGACTTGTTCCAAATAAAATAGCTATTGGTTAGGCTTGATCAGATCAGATATCCTTTCAGTACTATCGTTCATTGGAGATTTACTCTCTACAACCCAAGCTCTTCCCGAACATCGACCTCAGTGAGAATGCCACTCTCGACAAAGAAGTCCTGCAGCCCAACGCCCTGGTACCCACCGGGTCCAAGCTGAAACTCCGGATCTCGGAGCGAGTTCTCAAGCAGTTCAAGAACAGCGTTAGCCTCAAGCAGCCGGACTTCGCGAATCAGCGTCCGGATCTTCAGCCCACGAATCGCTTCGCGAGCCTCATCAACGAACGATCCCGAAATAACGGCGAAATAGATGTTGTCGAAGCCTCGCCGTTGAAGCTCCCCAATATGCTGATTGATGTGATCTTCAAACTGCTGTTCGTCCCATACTCGTAATCGATAGTGTATGCAGTACTCTTTTTTGTCTCAACGACCAGATTGATGTGCTCATCATCATGATCCGAATTGGACTAATCTCATAATTTATTTCAACTTCGCACTCGCATGCGAGGTCGTCAATCATCTCGGAGGGAAATACCGAAATCAACAGGGTACTGATCGCATCTGGAGAGAGTTTTGTTCACCCTTCCCCACTCAACCGTCAGAAATAACCCACTCGATTAGCGTGCCGTCACCCGATTTCAGCTTTAACCGAATACGGATGGTCACGAAACTCTCGCTTAGAACTGTTGGATTCGACCAGCGAATACCTCATGGAATCGCTCTCCTCGCTTCAGCATCCATTGGTGGTACTGATCCCAATCGCCCTTTTCCGTTAGATGACCCTCTCGACGAAGCGTAATCTTGCTCCGGTTACTCTCTCCCTGAGCCTCCTCCGGCGGGTGCCAGATGAACGACTCACCCATCTCCTCCTCGATCTGCTCTTTCTGTTGCTCCAGGGACTGGAAAGCCTCCGAGTCGTCCTTGATAATGAGCTGAGCGTACAGCCTATTCTCCACCGTGTTGACCGTGAACTGGAGTTTGTAGCCCGATTTCCCGATCGGATTGTTGTACCAGTGCTGTGGCTTCGGCTTTCGCGCTCGTAACGGGGTATCCTTGCTGTCGATCAGATCGCGGAACTGCGTCCAATATTCCTCCTGGAGTTTCTTCGTCTCCGTCAACTCACCCTCAGACCGCTTGGCTTTCTCCTTCCACTCGCTGGGGTCTTCGACTGGATTGAACCGGACTGCTGGGGGTGATTCGCCGATCCGCCATACTTCGAGCCGAATGGCGAACAGGTCGACGCCCTCCCGGCTGTTTTTGTTCAACCATTGGATAGCGTCTCGGTGCTCGTCGTTGAACGTCGGTGAGATCCAAACGATAATGTCCGCATCGACACCGGCCGCGTAAGCAATAGACTTCCCCAGATGGTCGTGATCAGAAGAACTCAGTTGATTCTCGATAACGACTTGGCGACCGTCGTCGACGACCTCGGCTACGATATCGACATTATATTTTCCGACACTCTTCTCTATCTCGGTCACCTCCAAATCCAGTCCGAGGATGTCCTCGAGATGAGAGACCTCTTCAGATTCGATTGAGTTCGCCAACCATGGCGTGAAATCGTGAGCCTCGTGAGTCCAATATTCGCGCACGTCCTGTGGTTCCAATTCATGGAATTCCTCGGGTGACCCTTGTCTCATGGCCTCTACTGGCCAATGTAGTTACAAAAACCTTCAGGATGGTCGTAGTGTAGCTTCAACCGTGGCTTTGAGAGTCCGAATTCAGCTAGTTTACTTGTTCGTATTAGATAGTTCATTGGGGGTGTGCAAAATAATAGAGCGCATATCAGAGTACTATTTCTGGACTTTTTGAATAATGATTCTACCGGTAGACGGGGCACATGCCGGTTCGGCCTTCCTCGACAGCGTATCGAAAGCCGCACTCATCGCACTCGATGGTATGTCCATCTCGATCGAGTGGAGAGCCGCTTCGCTAATCGCTAGACAACCGGCGGTTGGATCGAATTCTTTCGATGGACCGATCGGGTTTTGGGAGTTCGATCGGGCAGGGATCGGGTGGGGTTTCGCCCCCATCCAAGTCTCCCGATCTTCGGTCGCGAGTTCGACCAGCGGAGTCGAAATGATCGGAGGGGTGCTTCGGGAGCTTGTAGCGTCGTCGTCCTCAGAGAGCGACGCGAGTCCCGTATCGATCCATACCTTCGGGCGGCCGTCGTTAGGGTTGCGTTGCTTTTCGAGCAAGTCCCGGTCGGCGTGTCGATAGAGAACGCGGCGGATGCGGAGTGAGGCATTTTCTCTGACATTTCGGCGTCTGCCTCGAGCGCCTCGGCGACATCCGTGGTTCGGATAGTCGCCCCGACGCCGAGCTCGGCGACGACGCTCCGAACCCGGAGCTCGGCTTTCGACCGCTTCGTGACGTCGCCGGGTCCGTCATCAAGCCCGAAATCGCCGACAACGTCCGGGCCAAGTTCTCGGTCATGTCCGGGGGGTCGGCGTCGACTTCGCGGTTCGCGAGCATCTCGCAGGTGAACTCATAACTCGTTTCGATCGACCCGAGCACATGTTCTCACCGAGCTGCTCACCGTCATGGTCGTGGAGGTCGGGGCGCCACGCATACTCTCCGTCAGTGTTGATCCGTGTGGCTCTTTTGCACGTCCACCTTAGAGAGTGGCTCAGATCGAGGTACTAACTGCCTTAGCCGGGCTCGACCACGCGGTTTCAAGTCATTTAGTTATTATATGGGGGTGACCCGGGGCCGTTTGCGTCGACATTGCACATTGGATTTGCGCGTTGATGTGCAAAAACGCGATTAGTATCTTCGACTGTGTAACCCCGTGGGGGAGCGTGTAGGTGGTGAGTGGGAGTTAGGGAGCCCGGACGGGGAATGCCACAAGCTTCTCCCCCTGAAATTGCGCAGAATAGCTTAAGGAATCCATCCCATGTCTAGATCTGCGTCATTTTTCACCTCGCAAAGGGAAGACGTGGATGCCAAGAGTTTGCTTGCACCCTTACCAGTCAACCTATAGTGGTTCCTATCTGTTTTTTCGAGGACACCAGCCGAAGCTAGCTCCTGTAACTCGTATGGGTTATATTTAACCTCATCATTGAATTTTCCTTTTATGTCATCAGAGGATATCTTTTCCTTCAAATCTTTTCGATGGAAAGCGGAAGTTCTGTATATATGGGCTATTGCCACCAACATCATACGTTCGTTTGGGGTGAGGTCCTCCGAATTCATATTTGAATCTGTCTCTCGTATTCTATTAAGAGGATACACTAATTTTGAAAATACTATTCTTTTTCTAGACTGGAGATTGCCTTCAAGATTTTCGATAGCACTCTCTCTTCTCCTATCCAATGTTTCCAGATAGCGTTTGTTGGTCGTCTTCTCTTCAGTAGAGCGGATTTTTTGACTCATATAATTGATTATTTCTTCTTCAATAACATCAGAATGTTCCTCGAGGAAGTCTTCATCTTCTTGTAAATTGTCTTTCACTATTTCTACAATGTCGTCTCCGTCTTCTTGTGAATGATTTTCCAGAATCTCCTTAGCCCTTTTTTCCGCAGGAGTACGCGAGCCCCTATACCTATCTAACTGTCTAACCATTGTGGTAGAATAAAAAAGCGAGAGAGAAGATACTTCCTCTCTTGACAATTCACCAATTTTGTCCGTATTACCGTCAAAGATTGCCCTCGGAAGATCGGACAGAATCTGATTCACATCTATAGATTCGGGGTCAAAATTCTCTAATGCAGAACCTGATGCTTCCTCTAATGCAGGACCTGATGCTTCCAATTCAGCAATTAGAGCACGACGCAAATTCATTTGGCGTTTCACATTTTCGTTCCATCCGAGCAAAAAGCGTATAATACCAGCTATAACTACACCAATGATTGCTCCACCAGATGCTTCAGGTAAGCTAGACAGATATCCAAGTGGCATAGTCCTGATAGCCTCTCCATTCCTAATAGTGCCACGATCAGTTGAACAATTAAGATATTCTGTCTCTCACAAGCCGTCGCCCCGGCATTTGGGTCGGGATCGAAGTGCTATACCTCCGCGGGCTCCGCCTCGAAGCGCCGCTTGACCTCGAGGACTCGTCGGCAGTCTCTACGGTGGGGCGTCAGCGTCCAGCGGACCCTCAATCACCGAACTATGTGGGGGAGGTCTATGAGTCGACCACCGTACGTCTCGATATCGGGCGTCCGGTAGTCCCCTGCTCGAGTCCCCGATCGGGGCGACCGGCCGGGGTCGGATCGGTCGGATATGCACATCGGCGTTCGCGGGAATTATGCAGATCGACGACTGGTTTTTCGGGCGTTCAACCCCCTGCATGAAGACCGTGATCCACCGGGGACCGGTTAGGAATCGTAGGAGTCCAACCGCTCCTGACAACTCGTACATGGGCTGGTCTTGCTACAATCGTCTGCTGAACAGGTTATGGCCGCGATCTCGCTTTGGGATGCTGAATAGCCGATACGAACTGATTCGAGATTGATCCAACGGCCTACATAGCGCTCGAAGCCTTTATTCAGGCGCTTTAACGGCTTTAGAAATAACCATAGGAGCGTACCTACGCCAGCTATAGACACCGTGATAATTTTAAAATCGATGTCGAAGTCGCTCATCCATGCAAACCCTTCGCCTGTAATGTGAAGTGAAACGTATTTCTTGGCCCTTTCGAGGTAGTCCAGCAGGCGGCGGGTTCGAGTCCACCACTGATCAGGGAGAGTAACAATAGAACGTGACATCTGTTTTGTGTTATCCTCTCAATTAAAATAGTCTTTGGGGGGCTGACAGCATTTGATGAGGTGCCCACTTTGTGCAACATCGGCGTTTCTCAGTGGACGGTTGTTGCACAAGGTCGAAAAGAAAACGCGAGCCGGGCCGGGCTACAGCGGCGGCTCGTGCCAAGACTTTCCACAGTCGTTATTGGTACAGCGGTACTTCTCATGTCGGGAGGGACCACCGTCGACCATAGGGTGACGAATGGTACGGGTCGATCCGGGGACCTTCATCCCTGTCGTTGCAGTTAGGGCAAGTTCCCATATAGGTATGTATTCTCTCCATTATTATATAGCCAGTCCAAGCGTGGTGTGAGTGAACGTGGGCCGTGGTGGTCGGCCTGTTTCGGCTGGAAATTGGTATTGCGATAGAATCGACGTGCATCCTCGTTGTGCCACTCACAGGAAACCTTGAGATGGTCGCAACCGCGTTCACGAGCTAATTCTTTGACGCGCTCGATGACCTCTGTACCGTGGCCCTGATTCCGATACTCTTCGTCGATAGCGAGGTTGACAATACGGAGATACTGCGAGTAGTGGCGAGAAGAATGCTGGCCTTCAGAAAGCGTGAGAAAGCCAATAGTCTCGTTATTATGGACAAGGACATAATCTGTAATACTCTCGTCGTTGAGGTGAGCGCGAAAACCGTCGTCGGGGACCTCATTTACGTCCTCGTAGACCAATTTGTTTAGCTCGGAATAGTCTTCCATTGTTTTCGCGAGATCGTACCAGCGTTCGATAAGAGCATCAAGGTCGCCAGTGGTGGCTTCAACAAGTTTCATTGGAGAAATTGCTCAATGCTCGGTTTTTAGCCTTTGCAAGGTATGGTCGGATCAGTACTGCCGACCAGAAGAGCAGCTATTTTCCTTGTGCAACAGTCAGCACGTCTACCCATGTTGCACAAGGCTCTACTCCAACCGAAAAATAGACGAGGGAGTTAAGTTGCGCCACAATGTAACACGACCGCCGATGGAGTTCCTGCCGTCGACAAAGATTGCTGTCGGCCCCTCGTCCCATCGGGCTGACTTTTCACGTATACTGCTCCTTGATTACGATCCAGTTCCGCTACTCCCAAGCTCAAGACACTACAAGAGTTTATCCCAGAAGACGGACCCACCCCAGCGTATGTCCGCCGGAACTCCCGACGAATGGCTGTTCGAAGATTGGCAACTGATCGCTCGCGCACTCATGAATACACAACACGAGGACTGCCGGTGCTATGAGTGTGATACGATCGACGCCTTGCTCGGCGACATCGCTCACTACGACCTCGACGAGAACGAACTGACCCACCTATTGCACTGACGACGAACCGCCGAGAAGCTGTCGGAGGCACCTTCCCAATCAGATCCACTATACCCAGCGATAGACTGATACACCACATCGAACCACCCCATAGTAGTGGAAGACATCCCCCAGCCAGCACCAGAGCCCTACGCCCCAGGTGATGAGGTCCAAATCTATCTGGATCCAGCTGACCCGGATGCCCACGCTCATGGCACGATTTGTGAAGTCGTCGACGTATTGGCCGACGATCTCGACAGCCACACCGATCGTCCAACGGATGCCTACTCCTACAGACTCGAAGAGCTCGAGACTGGCGAGACACTCCCTCTCGCATTTCGTCACCACGATCTCGTGCCCGCCGAGAATATCCAATAGACATCGCTCCTAACCGACCGCAAACCAGCCGTACTCCAAGCGTCCCTTGTGCAACACGCTCCACTAGATAGCCAACTCGTTGCACAAGGCACAAAACTCGATCACTGGCCACCCATAAGACTACTCCTCGCCGTCGACCTCAAGCACCGCCAACTGCACCTCCTTGTTCGCGTACTCGCTACCGAGCGTCACCCGGCCACGACTATCGGCCCGTTTCTCGAGGATCTGGTCTTTCGACTCCACGTAGACCTTCATTTCTCTCCCTCCTCGGCTTCGAGCTCGCCGCCGGCCATATCGGTCGTTGCAGGATCATAGCCGATATTCTCCACCCACGCTTCGTAGGCGTTCCCGACCGTCTCAACGGCCGCCTGATCGTCGGGATCGGCCGCCACCGACTCCTCACGAGCGACCTGAGTCGGACTCATCGATTGGCTATCTCCAAGCGCGTTTCGTGCCCACCTTGCGGCGGCTTCATCGGTTGATTTGAGGTGAGCAATCACGGCCTGATCGAACGCCGACGCCTGCGAAGAGTCCATCATTGGTCTGTCTGTATCTACACTATTGTGGGTAAGATACTTATATTTTGCCCACTCTATCGGTACTTCGCCCACAGAGTAGCAGGGTAAGAATGAACCTGTTCAAAGAATAATGGAACCACCTTCGCAAGTCTGTCTCTGATGAGAATTAGCGGACCAGTCAATCATCCCTATATAAATATGCAAATATCCGATGTTCACTGCCACAGAAGACATGATCAGCCGAGTTGTTCGCACAGTCAAATATAACACGGGCAAGGGCGAATCTGGGACGATCAGCGCTACCCAAATCCGCGTTCATTTCGGTGCGAACAGCGCCTATCCCGTTAAGACGGTCAATCAAGCGATCGTAACCGCGCTCAATGACGACTACCAGCGGGTTATAGAAATCTAGAAACACTTAAAGAATGAGTCGATTGTAGTCAACATAAATAGGGCTGACCGAGTTTCACGACTGTCCTCAGTAATTCAAAGAACAATACAAAGGACCGTCCTCACCCGGCCGCTGGAGACTGTTCTGGCATACTCTCACCGCTAAGTCGTCCTTCAATAAATCCAAACAGCGAATCAAGACCGATAGCCAGTAACGCGCCAGGAATGGCGCCGGCGAGCAGCTGAGGGGTGTTGAAGAGCGAAATCCCACTGATAACCCAGACACCAAGACCCCCTCCGCCGATGAAGAACGCGAGGTATGCAGTCCCGACGTTGAGAACAGCACTCGTTCGAATACCGGCAAAGATGACAGGAACAGCTAGCGGAAGTTGAATTTGTCGTAGAATCTGGTTTTCAGTCATTCCAATACCACGCGCCGCTTCAACGGTACTCTCATCAACGTTCTCGAGACCAGCAACAGTATTAGTCAAGATCGGCAGAAGCGCATAGGCGAACAGACCGACCAGTGCAGGCAGGAAACCGAGACCAAGTATGGGGAAGACGAGTGCAATGATAGCGAGTGTTGGAATCGTCTGTGAGACGTTTCCGAAACTCATGACGACAGATTTTGCACGCTCATTTCGTGTCGCGAGGACACCCATTGGGATGGCAATCACGATTGCCAAGGTGACCGACACAAGAACGAGGGCTAGATGTTCTGCTAACAGTCCAAGAAACTCGTCAAAGTTCGCTACGAGGTAGACATAGGCTGCGATAAGTGCATCAATTAGTCCCATCGATTATACACCACCATTCGATTGATGCGTACGAATCGAAGATTCCGTAATGGTGCCTACGATGTCATCATCTTTGACGACGGGAAGTGATTGTGTATCAGTTTCGATCATCCGAGAGAGTGCGATGTCGACTGTATCTGTTGGAGTAAGGTACTGATTCCCAGTTCCGTCAGCGAGTGCCGCAGTAGAGTCTTCTCCAGTGTCGGTAGTAGATGAAGCCGTTGGCTGCTCAGCTGTAGGTACCGACTCCGACATAATATCCTGAACAGGGGTAATCTGAAGCTCTTTCAATGTTTTGTTATTTCCAATGAAATTTTCAACGAAATTAGTAGCTGGGTTATGAAGAATCTCTTTGGGGGATCCGTATTGTACAAGCTCACCAACATCGAAGATTGCAATATTATCACCCATTTTCAGCGCTTCGTTGATATCGTGTGTGACGAAGAGAATCGTCGTATCGATTCGCTCCTGAATTTCGAGGAACTCATCCTGCAGTTCCTCGCGAGTAAGGGGATCGAGCGCTCCAAAAGGCTCGTCCATTAGGAGGACATCAGGATCTGCAGCAAGCGCACGAGCAACACCAACTCGCTGTTGTTGGCCACCAGAGAGAGCGTTGGGATATTGATCACGATACGTTCCCGGTTTGAGATCCATCAGCTCGAGCAGTTCGTCAACGCGGTCATCGATACGGGACTGATTCCATCCTTTGAGTTCAGGGACTGTTGCGATGTTTTCTCCAACAGTCATATGATTAAATAGTCCGATCTCCTGAATTACGTAGCCAATATCTCGTCGTAGATCGACTTTGTCCAGCTCCTGGATATCAGCGCCATCGTAGTACACTGTTCCCTCTGTTGGGTCCTGCATTCGGTTGACGAGGGTCATCGTCGTGGTTTTGCCACAGCCGGATGGGCCTACGAAGACTGTTGTCGTTCCACGTTCAACCTTGAAGCTAATATCTTCGATAGCAACGGTCTGATCCGAGTATATTTTGGTGACGCCATCGAATTTAATCATCGTGTCCGATGCTTCTGTCATACCTGTTGTGTTTGTCTTAGTCATGCTATCGACCTCTGGATGAATCGCGTACCGAGGGTTAATTCGATGTCTTCGCCGTTCTGAAGTCTGAAGACCTGTTCGAGGACTTGGAAGATGTAATCAAAGGCCAGTGCAAGTAGCGACACTATAATTGTCGAGACAACGATTGCCGCGGTGTTGGCCTCGCTGATGCCGTTAAAGATGGGATCACCGAGATTATTTGCCCCGATGAAAGCTCCAATAGCGGCAATACCGACGAGGATAACAACGGCATTGCGCACACCCGCCATGATAACTGGAACTGCTTGGGGTAGTTGGAGTCGCAGGAGCCGTTGCGTTTTTGTCATCCCCATTCCACGCCCGGCCTCGATGGTTGCCTCATCAACCTGCGTGAGACCTAGGTAGGTGTTTCTGATGATGGGCAACTGTGCATAGAGGATAAGCGCAATCACAACCGGAAGTTCCCCAATCCCGACGAGAGGAATTAGCAGTCCAAAAAGAGCAATGCTCGGCACCGTCATCATCATACTCGCACTCCAGAGAATGCCCTTTCCAAGGCGGTCGTTGTAGGTAGCGAGCACTCCAAGTGGGACACCAATGAGGAGTGCGAACCATACGGAGTCGATGACAACGATAATATGATTAACGAGTAACTCCCATAGAAGTTCTCTGTTGGTAAGGAAGTACTCGACGTACTGGTTTGCGAACAGTGATAGCGGATCGACAAGCGTAGACATTAGAGTACCCCCGTTTCGCGTAGATACTCTCTGGCTACGGTCTGTGGATTCGCATTGTCGATCGCAACTCGATTGTTGAGTTCGCGTATTTGTTCAGTAGTGAGATCCGCGCTTATTTCGTTCAACTGTTCGCGAATCGATGGGTGAGATTCGATCGTCGACGTGGGTATCATGGGGGCCGCATTATAGCCCGGGAAGAAGTGCTCATCATCCTCGAGTACCTGTAGGTCAAACTGTAGGATGCGTGGGTCTGTATTGAAACCGACACCGATATCCGCTTCACCCTCGCCGACGACCTGGTACAGCAGTCCAGACTCGATATTTCGGACGTCTATTTGACCCTCTTCGGGAAATTCGTAGTGATCAACGAGTCCGGGCCAGCCATCCGCTCTATCTTGGAACTCAGCGTTCAACGCTACTGTAGTCTCCGTATCCGTCTCGGTAAGATAAGATGCGAGTCCGGATAGCGACTCTACACCAGTCTGGTCCGACCACTCGGGATTCGCCATGAGGACGTAGGTATTGTCGAGTGGTGCTCGCTCCAAGAAAGTCAGTCCGTGTTCCGTTTCGAATTCCTCTTTTACTCTATTGTAGAGTTCCTCAGGATCGGGGATGACTTCGTCTTGTTCTGGTGGTAGCGTTTGCCAAGCCGTACCAGTGTATTCCCAGTATAATTGGATCTCCCCGGAATTCACTGCCTGGAAGTTCGTTGTAGTGCCGCCGAGACCAGTCTGGTCGTCAACATGGAGGTCAGTGTTTGCATCGAGCGACTCGTACGCGAGGTAGCCGAGAATCTCTTGTTCGGTGAACCGCTTCGATCCAATTGGAATTGAATCGCTCCGAAACTGTGTCGCGAGGGTGAGACACCCGGCTGTCACCCCGCTAATCGCTGTGGCGGCGAGCCCACCTCCCGTCTTGAGGAGACTACGCCGTGTGTTTTGAGTTGGCACGCCAAATCATTCTGTGACAAAGACCCTAAGTATTGACCCACACTAATCAATTGTTTATAAACAAAGTACATGATAGAGCAGTAATGTTTATGAATGAGATACACGAAGAATATATAAATACGAGGGCTGAGTCCCGGAAAGGAGAAGAAAGCCCACTCTATTATCAGAGGGATGCTACTGCCGAGAAGTGCTGGTCATCTCGTAACGGGATTCCCGAACCGGGTTCTTGATACGGGCGGTTTCAATCGAATCAGCGTCGACTTCGACCGAAACAGTCGAGGTATCATCTGTGACTTTCGCGAGGATCTCACCACGTGGCCCTGCAACTAGGCTTTCACCCGCATGATGCCGTCCGGATTGAGTACCGGAGTGATTCGAGCCGACAACGTAGCAGGTTTGATCAAGTGCGCGAGCACAGCAAAGGAGTCGCCAGTCATTGTCGAACGACTGCCGCCAGGCTGAGCTGACGGCAATATGGTCACAATCAGCTTCGTCGTACTCAAGTGCGAGTTCGGGGAAATTCAGGTCATAGCAAAGCAACAACCCGACTCGTCCAACTGGCGTGTCAACGACCACTGGTTCCGTTCCGGCTGCAAACTCCGCTGCTTCGTCGCCCCATAGCTGTTGCTTCCGATATGTTGCCTCGACACCGTGGTTAGATATGTACACAAGCGAATTGTAAACGTTGTTGTCGGCGACTTCGGGCAGTCCAACTATTAGATCAATACCGGTACTTTGAGCGATTCTCTGGATTCGGTCAGTTATAGGTCCAGGTACCGGTGTTTTCGCTGCCGAAACGTCACTGAGATCATAGCCGGTTACACAGAGTTCTGGGAAGACAGCGAAGACGGTCGATGTGGGTAGTTGATCAGCAAGCTGCTCAACATGATTGAGATTTGCGTCCACATCGCCAATATCCGGTTCAAATTGGCAAGAAGCGATACGTGCATTTGTCATCGATTGAAATACCTCGTTCGAGAACACATATGGGTACCTCAATTCTTAAATGCGGTAATCTTTGACACGAACATCTCCAGTGCTTAAATGAAGCCCCTCCTAATACTATTGGCAGAAATTTGACTTTTTTCTGTTTCGTTCCCCTAATGAGAAGGGCACGATAATTCGGAGGATTGTGGGTCTAGATAAAGCATCTGCGACAGCTAGTATATATACCCGCTACAAGTTCGCCCTGTGGTTTAGGGGGGTATCCCTGTTTGGTTGTGCCAGACGATGTCAGGACGACAAGTCGAACAATCGACTGGGTCAGAGGACACAGCTCCGACGCTCATCGATTGTGATATCCATCAAAAATGGAAAGATCCCAAGGAGGTTATCGCCTACCTTCCCGACCAGTACAAAGATCGCGGTGTGCAGTCGCCTAGTATTCTCTACGACAACGTCGCAGAATTCTCTCGACGCGATGCGATCCCAGATGATGGCAGTCCCGCGGGATCCAGCATCGAGAAAATGAAGGAACATCATTTTGAGGAATTCGGCGTAGATTATGCGGTTCTGACAGGCAACTCGTATCTCAATCTCACTGCTCTTCCAAACCGTGACTACGCTGCCGAACTTGCAGTCGCGAATAATAAATGGGTTATCGACAACTGGCTTTCAGAGGGAGGGCCATTTGTCGGATCGTTACTTGCTGCACCACAGAAGCCAGAACGGATGGCTGAAATGATTCGGGAACTGGGGGACCATGCGCGCGTTGTCCAGGTGGTGATGCCGATGGCCTCGCAGCACCCCTACGGTCACGAGTACTATTGGCCGATGTACGAAGCCGCCGAGGAGATGGGGCTGCCCATCGCTATGCATCCCTACACAGAAGGCCACGGTGTAACGCGTCCGCCGACGGGCGCAGGACATCCGAACACCTATTTTGAGTGGCATACGCTCCTGGGTACGTATGCAATGGGACAACTCGTCAGCCTCGTTGCTGAAGGTGTCCTTGCGAAATTCCCCGATCTCAATTTCGTTGTTATTGAGGGGGGACTGAGTTGGGTTCCACATTTCCTCTGGCGGATGGACAAAGACTGGAAAGCCCTCCGTGCACAGGTACCCTATCTTCAGAAGCCACCGAGTGAATACGTTCGCGACCAAGTTCGGTTTACGACTCAACCTATCGAGGAGCCGGATAACCCCGAGCATCTCTTACAAATTCTAGAAATGATGCATGCTGAGGAAACGGTGATGTTCGCCAGTGACTATCCACACTGGGATACGGATTCACCGGTGTACGCACTGCCACCGATGTCTGATGAGATGGAGCAAGCCGTGATGGCCGGTAACGCACAGGAACTGTACGGGCTCCCGAACAATCCGACGACCCTTCCCACCAATTGAGAGTGATTTGATGGAGAAACGCTTCGAAATATGTTCGACTGACGAACTGCCACCCGGTAAACGAACAATCGTTGAATTAAACGGCCATTCAATCGGCGTATTCAACGTCAATGGAGAGTACCACGCACTCAAAAATGACTGTCCACACCAACGAGCTCCACTCTGTATGGGGAAAGTGACAGGAACGACATCGGCTACAGACCCTGAGAAGGTAGAATGGGAAGACGATGGCCAGATTTTGCGCTGTCCGTGGCACGGCTGGGAATTCGATATTGCAACGGGCGAGTCCGTATTCAATCCCCACAAGGTTCGTGCAAGGTCGTTTGATACTGCTGTTGAGTCTACAAGCGGCGACACTTCGGAAGAAAGCGCTGCCGATGGGGGTTGTGACTGTGGGGCCGTTGAAGGTGATCAACCACCAGTGGACACGTATGAAGTGGATGTCGAAGACCAGCAGGTTGTTGTCTACCTGTAATGGATACCGCTCGAGCAGTGGAATTCGCGCGGTCAGCGAAGATGGCAGACGCGCCGGATAACGTCGAGGCACAACTAAAGGCACGCGTGCTCGACACATTGGCAGCCATAACTGCCGGATATCGGCAGGAAGGTGTTGATATTGCCCGCCAGTATGCTATAGAGCATCTTGGTGAGGGCGAAAGGACACTTCTTGATAAATCGCGAGACACAGTATCTGTCGGCGGTGCGGCATTAGCTAACGGCGTTGCTGCAAACGCACTCGATATCGATGATGGACACCGTGAGGTCAAGGGGCATCCTGCTGCAGTGGTTGTCCCCCCTGCGTTAGCGGCCGCAGAAGAAGTCGATGCCTCGATACGCCAATTTCTCAATGCTGTTTTTGTGGGCTACGAGCTCGCCGTTCGCGCGGGGTTAGCAATTCATACGGTTGATGAAATTTACACAGGTACTGGATCGTGGGGCGCATTCGGAGCCGCCGCAGCAGTTGCTCGGCTGTTTAAATTCTCAACAGAGCAGACGACACATGCACTTGGCGTCGCTGAGTATCACGCTCCTCGGACACCAATTATGCGTGGTGTGGAGAAACCGGGCATGACTAAAGATGGGATCGGATGGGGAGCGTACACCGGTCTTGTGTCTGCGCAACTCGCTAAAATGGGATTCACAGGGTCTGGGACTGTCTTCGATGATGCATCAGTGGACGACACACTAAACGATGTATTCCACGTGACAAAGGGGTATCTCAAACCATACCCATGCTGTCGCTGGGCACAACCTGGTGTTGAAGCAGTCCTAATGTTGGCATCCCAGTACGAGATTGAGCCAACGAGTATTCGGTCAGTACAAATTTCGACTTTTGAGGAAGCAGTACATCTGCAGACTCGTAAGCCGAAGACACCGGAAGAAGCACAGTACTCATATGCCTATCCAGTCGCCGCTGCACTCCTCCGGGGTCGCTTTGCGCAATCCGAATTGTCCGAATCAGCACGGGAAGATTCCGATATATTAGCAATTGCTAACCATGTC
The DNA here is from genome assembly GCF_037996645.1 of Halalkalicoccus tibetensis. NCBI lineage: Archaea > Methanobacteriati > Methanobacteriota > Halobacteria > Halobacteriales > Halalkalicoccaceae > Halalkalicoccus > Halalkalicoccus tibetensis. The sequence continues at coordinate 11,118 of NZ_JBBMXV010000006.1, read as the reverse complement.
GAATTCGCTGTCGACAACGACTTGGACAGCCGGTTTCCAGAAGAGTGTCTAGCTCGTGTAGCTGTGAGAACTACTGAGAGGACATACCGATCCGATGTAACATCGAGTCGTGGCTCACGGGATATACCGTTGTCTGTCGAAGAGCGATTGGAAAAAGCACGCCAACTTATTTCGCCCACGTTATCAAAGGCTGCAGTTGAAGGTCTTTCTGTTGACCTACAGAATGAAGACCAGTCGATCGCGAGACTACTCAGATATTGGTAATAAGCAAGGCTGTTGCGTTCGCAGGGAAATTATACTATCCCTCCCCGTCATTTACTAGCTATGCTCACTGCAAGGGTAAGTGTCCAATATGACGGTGACTGGACGGCAGAAGTCGCGAAGCACGATGTGTTTGGCGAGTTTATCGCCTCCACATTCCGGAACAATCGCTATGTCGGTATGCTTGCAATCGAATCTCAAGATTGTGATGCTGTTCGCAAAATCATCAGTTCACACGATACAGTAGAGACCATTGATCTTGTTGAGCAGTATGAGACTAGCGAAAGGCGATGTGCTGCAACAATGTTGCTCCGAGGACGACTGAATGAAGTAACGCCGCTACAGGCACTGATGTACGACGGATATCTTCCTCTCGGTCCAACACAGTTAGTCAATGGACGCGAGTGCTTTGATTTGTTGCTGGATGATCGCAATGAACTATCGAAAGCTATTGATTTACTCTCGGATTTTGGGAGTGTTAGAGTTGAACGGATTACACAGGATTTCAGACGCGAAATTATACCGAGTCGCTCTGAGTGGCAGGAACTACTTTCGTCAATTCCCCCTCGGCAGCGTAAAATTCTAAACACGGCTGCTGAACGAGGATATTTTGAGATTCCCAGACAGGTAACACTTGAGGAGATTGCACAAGAGATGGATATTACAAAGACAACTGCATCAAACCATTTGCGAAAGGTAGAGAAGCAACTCATCGAGTTCGTTCTTCCGTACATTAATTTAGCAGTTCGAAACGAAAGATAATACCCAATTACAGCAAACTTACTACCATGAAAAACCAGATATCCCCCTTACACGTCGGATAGACGCTGAGCCCGATAATCGAATTGACGATAGCTATGAGCTTCTGTGGGCGAACTCAACTGAGAGTTCTCGAAGGGCATGGCTGGTGAAGAGCGTACGGATGACACCGTCCAGTTGCCCGACAACGCTGCATAGACAGCTAGCTGCTATATAACCGATTTCTGGAGGTAGTCATAAAGTTTGATCAAACGAATAGCAGCTACTGAGGCCCAATTACGGACGGAGGGTATCAATTAAAGCTCATGCTATGGCACGGATTTCGAGATAGCAAGGTCTACAAGTCTGACAGTAACAATTGAAGGTGGTCTCTCACCGTCTCACTGCTGGCTATGGCCTCACAGCTCCCTTTTCACTGCGCTGGCAGTCGGTAATCGCTTCAATTATTCTGGTTTCGCCATTACCGTCGTCACTCAAATATTCAATAGGAAAGACACTGCAAGCAGCCGAGTCTGTTTAAGTGCTTCTCGCAACAACGAGTGAAGTAAGCGGGATTCTGCGGATACTTTCTACTCCAGTAGGGGCGCCACTCTGATCAGCACAATACTAGAACGTTCCTACTCGTGGTCCTCGTAGCGTTCAACGACGTCAGCGAAGGCGACAGTGTCTGTGACACTCGTAATCTCGATCTCGACACGCTCGTCTGGATTAGTATCAGGAACGATAACCACGTAGCCTCGTTCGACGCGTGCGATCCCGTCACCCTGATCGCCGATCGTCTCGATCTCGACGGTTCGATGATCACCCTCCGTAACTGGCGGGCTAGATTCGGCTGTTGATTGTGCTGATTCTTCATTCGGATCAGGATCCGAGTCGGGCTGGGTCCGAGCCTGCGGAATCATCGCGATGCGATACGACCGTTCCGGCTCGAGATCTCCAAGTTCGACCTCTCGTCCAGGAATATCGATCGTGTAGGATCCATCCTGGTGATCGATCTCACTGCCAAACAAACACAGAAGGGTATCTGAGAGTTCCATCTGGAATACTCCGTTCATCAACTAGCAATCTACCGGCATGAGAGTACTGGTAGCAGTTGTTATGACCCGTACTGCTCTTCCCTTCTACTGAATGGGGATAGTGTCAGCAGATGCTTATGTTCGTCAAATATATAACAATTGAGTTTCAACTATCAGCGGATTCCAAATGAGGGAGTGTGAGCGGTGTGGGAACGCGTTCCTGACGGATCGAGCGGCGAACGGGCATAAGGCGGTTTGTCCCAGAAATCCGGATCGGGTCGTTCCTGACGACTGGGCGCCCGAAACGCACGGCCGCTGGGGAAACGAGACGAAATAGATTCCTGAAGACGATCATCGCTTAGAAATTGGTAGCAATTGTCTCAGTCCGTATCGCTACTGGATGCTTTGCCAAGATACTCCCGCCGCACAGTGTCTCCATCGCGGTAGGCCCGATACTTGTAGGGACCATGCTTTGCACCACCACTCATACACGAGCAGCTCTCATCACCGCAAGTACGATACTCGAGATACACAGCACCGCTCGATTCGTTTGCAAGAACCTGGGCATCCTCAGGCAGTTCGTCTTCGGTGACTGGCTCACTTCGACGCTGTTCACGAGTGGCAAGCAGCTCATCAACGTATTCTTGGACCTCCCGCAGGGTCTCGTCGTCCTGTTTGGGAAGCCCGTCGGCGAGGTAGTTCGGAAGCGAGGGAGGTGCAGTCGGAGCCATTCTACCTTGTGCAACAACGAGCGCCCTTCTATTAATATTGTTGCACAAGGGGTCCGGAGTAGTTGCTATCTCCGGGAGGGGAACGGAACGTTCATTCGAAATATCACCAAGCGAGGGCGAGCAAAGCAGCGTACGGAGGTGGTGTCTCTTATCCAAAACGGTGTTCAGTTGAATTCGCTAGAAAACGGGCATCTGAACGCTTATTGAAGACGAACCCAAAAGAAGGACTATACAATGCCTTCGCTTCACAATATGACCGCTGACGTCGAGGTCGAGAATATCGGCGGGATCGACACTGCTGCAGTCGAATTTACCCCGGGTGTCACGATCCTCGCGGGACGAAACGCAACTAACCGAACGTCGTTCCTTCGATCGCTGATGGCTGCTCTTGGGAGCGACCGAGCATCACTCAAAGGCGACGCCGATCATGGTTCGGTTTCGCTTGCGCTCGACGAGGAGACCTATACTCGCGAGCTGACGCGCACAGAGAGTGGCGTCGCGTTCGCCGGTGATCCCTACCTCGACGATCCACAACTAGCCGATCTGTTCGCGTTTCTACTCGAATCCAACCCGGCTCGGCGCGCCGTCGTCCGTAACGACGATCTTCGAGAACTCATTCTTCGGCCGGTCGATGTCGATGCGATCGAGGCCCGAATCAGCCAGTTCCAGGCCGAAAAACGCAGCATCGACGACCAACTCTCGGAGCTCTCCGAAGCCGAGCGTGAACACGGTTCGCTGGAAGAAGAGCACGCACGCGTCACAAAGCAGCTTGAGGACGCCGAAGCCGACCTCGAAGACGCGCGTGAGTCACTACAAACGGCCCAACAATCCGATTCAGAGAGTACAGACTCGGAGCAACTCGATGAACTGCAGGAAACACAGTCTCAGCTCGAGGATGTCAACTACGATCTTGAGACCGAGCGGGAAAGCGTCTCGTCGCTCGAGAACGAACATGCCGATATCGAAGCGGAGCTTGAGGAGCTCCCGACGGTTGATGAGGACGAGCTCGATGATCTAGCCAACGAGATCGAACGAATTCGGGGTCGAAAGCGCGAACTCGATGAGATAATCTCCCAGCTCCAGACAGTCATTCAGTTCAACGAGCAGATTACCGACGATGGAGTCACCGATCTTCTCGGCGACGAAGCGGCGGCCAAAACGGAAGCGGATGGTGGCTCAGTGACCGATCAGTTGGTCGCAGACCAGTCGAATGAGGTCACTTGCTGGACGTGTGGCTCGGAGGTCGACACTGATCAGATCGAATCGACTGTGTCGCGCCTCCAGGACCTTCGCGAAGAGAAAGTCCAGGGGCGCAACGAACTCAATCGAGAACTCGAGGAGCTCAAAACTCAGCGCAAAGACCACGCCGCAACGAGGGACAAGCGTACCGAGCTCGAACGAGCGCTCGAGACAACCAAATCGGAACTCGCCGACAGGACCGACCAGATCGACGAGCTCGAATCGCGACGCGAGGAGCTTCTCGAGGAGATCGAGAACTTGGAGTCGACCGTCGAAACCGACGAAGACGATGAAGAGCTTCTGGCCGCACAGAAGGAGGTGACCCAACTCGAACTCAAACGAGACCAACTCGAACGCCAGCGCGATGCGCTCGAAGATGATATCGAGGAGCTCGAATCTCGACTCGAAGAGCGCGAACAGCTCGAGGCTCGTCGCGAAGAGATCAACACGGAGCTCGAGGAGCTTCGAACGCGCATCGAGCGCGTCGAGCGCGAGGCGATCGAGGCGTTCAATGAGCACATGGAGACGGTCGTCGAGCTGCTCGATTACGGGAACCTCGCACGGATTTGGCTCGAATACCGACATGCGGAGGGCAACGACGACGCGAGCTTTGAGCTCCATGTGACACGCCAGACGGACGATGGGACGACCTACGAGGATTCGGTTGAGCACCTCAGCGAGAGCGAGCGCGAAGTAACCGGACTCATACTTGCGTTGGCGGGCTATCTCGTCCACGAGGTCCACGAAGAGATGCCGTTCATCCTGCTGGATTCACTGGAAGCGATCGATTCTGAACGCATTTCGCAGTTGGTCGAGTATCTCGAGGAGTACGCCTCGTATATAGTGGTTGCCCTTCTCTCAGAAGACGCCGATGCACTTGATGAGGACTACCAGCGGATCACGGAAATTTGAAAACAGGATCAACACCATTCAACATAGGGGAGATCGCCATGTGCCTCCGTATTCTACTTTGGAAAACCATCGGAGAATACTGTGGAAGCATTGTCGATAGAATGATGATATTACGGAACCTTGTGCAACAATAGATGGTATCGATCGAAACGTTGCACAAGGCTACAAATATTGTCAACTGCCTATCCGAGTGCGTTTCCGAAGCCTGACGAATTCGGTGAGTCCAGGCCCCCACCCCACCTTGTCCGCATAATCCAATTGTGACAGGAGGTACCAACTTGAACTGCAAGCAAGACAAGTCTTGAGTTCATATTCATCCCGATTGGTCAGCAATAACCACGATGGCGCGACCCTTCTATACCCCCCACCCTGTCCGCATAATTCAGCCTCATTAGGGTTCAGAACCCCGGTCTAGAACACTCTCCGCTAGAAGCATCTTTCTTCATATTCTAGTACGGATCTGGTTGTGCTGCTACACTCTTAAATCTTTCCTATCCTTGAGTCGATCGTGTAATCTTGGAAAGGGTGGTCTCGTGGAGAATATTATGCGGACAAGGTGGGGGGAGGGGGTATATATCCCTCTCCAATATGCGGACACGACGGACGCTCCGGACACAGGGGTTTATTATCCTTCATACTATTGGTGTCATCCAACATGGTCGGTGACGAAACCGATTCCAGAAACCCATACGAGTCATTTGAGGACAATCCCTATCGTTCCTCTGTAGACATTTTCACCAATGAAAGCGTTTTAAAAGAGGATTGGCAACCTGAGAAGTTACCTGAACGAGAAGCAGAGCTTGACGAGATCAGGAATGCTCTCGCCCCCGCAACAAGAGGTGTAAATGCTCACAATCTGTTTCTCTATGGTAAGACTGGGCAAGGAAAAACAGTCGCTATCGATCACGAACTGGCTTTACTACAGGACTATGCCGCCAGTCAAGACGATTTTAATTTGAGTGTCATCAAGACTAGCGCAAACAATCAAACGACAAGCTACCAGCTCTGTGCTCATCTGATCAAAGAGATTCGTGATAGCAGAAAGAAGCCAAGTGGTATTGACCAACAGTCCATGTTCGATCTCCTCTATGAGGAAATTAGCGATTTAGAGGAAACAGTCATTATCGTTATTGACGAGATCGACGCAATTGGGAGTAACGACGAGCTCCTCTACGAACTTCCACGAGCACGAAAAAACGACCATATCAACGATCAATGGGTGAGCGTTATCGGCATTAGCAACAACCTCCAATTTCGCGACAACCTCTCTCCAAAGGTCAAAGACTCACTGTATGACTCGGAGATCGAGTTCGCTCCGTACAACGCTGAAAAGCTCACGTCAATTCTTGAGCGTCGAGCAGAGCGCGCTTTTATCGATGATGTACTTGATGACGATGTTATTCCTCTTTGCTCGGCATTCGCTGCTCAAGACGAGGGGAGTGCTCGCCAAGCGATTCGTCTATTGTACAAATCCGGCGAATTAGCGCTCAACCACGGTAACGACACTGTCAGTGAAACACATGTTCGTGAAGCACGTGACATTCTCGAACGAAAACGAATTGAAGAGGGGATGCGAAGTCTAACTACACAGGATCAGTTTGCTCTTCTCTCTGTCGTAGCTCTCGAGATCGACGGCGAAACACCTGCCAGAACCAGGCAGGTATACCAGAAATACAAATCAATCGTCGACCGACTTGATGGCAATCAACTCGTTGAGCGCCGCGTACGTGATCATCTCCAGAGCCTTGGCATGCAGGGCTTCCTCCTTGCAGAGACTCGAAACACAGGTATTCAGGGCGGCTCACACTACCGATTCGAATTGAAGACTGATCTAGAGGCTACTCTCGATATTCTCGGGGAGGATACTCGTATCGATGACGTTGTCAGTGATTTAACTGAAATCGCAACTGCAAAAGAACTGACGTAGCTGCCCCTCTTTTCTGTCAACTAGCTTCTTACGAGTCCTCTTCGAGGAGAGATTCGTTGGTTCGGTCCTCACGGGTATTGACAAACGCTTCGGCGATATCATCAGCCGTCAAGGACTCTGCTGCGGCACGGAGGATCGCATTATGCAACTCTCTTTTTTGAACCGTATCGTATCCATCGCGACGGAGGGTAATTTCGGCCTCAAACAGCAAACCTGACGATCCATCTATATCCTCCCATGTCTCTGGAAGACAGTAGATAGAGTGCTGTGTTTGAGATTTCGCAGTTGGAAATGCAGGTTCACTTTGTGGATCATATGCTGCTACCTCTGTAGTAGCTTCCTCACCGCTTTCTTCGGTTGTGTCCTCAGTCGCTGTCGATTTGCTGGCCGACTCAGGTGTGGTCTCTCCTGAGAGAGTCCCAGCAAGCTCATCAAGTGCTTCATCACCTGGATCGGGTTGCTCCTCGTTGTCGTCGGAAATATCCTCGAATGGCATTATCGAACCACCTCTCCCTGCTCGACGATCTGTGCGAGTTCGCCGTAATACTCGAGTTGATCACAGTGGGGATCGAAGTCCCGAAGCGGTATTCGCGCTCGGTGAGCTTTATCGATACTCGCTCGGTGTCGAATGCCTGGTAGTTCATTATTGTACTCGCCAGCATCGATTGCTTCCCAATCTGACTCAGAGAGATGTGCGAAGTTTGGAACAAATGGCTCTAAGGCATCGCGGCTGTTAATGGCTTGCAGTAGGTTCCGATCTCGCGTATCTTGATCCAAGCGTTCGCTTAGATCCGTCGGAACGAGCGCAAGCAGTTTGAGCTCGAAATACTGCTGTGCTTCTTGAATCAGCCGCTTGTTCGTTTGCGTAATACCCGATTCCCAACCACTCTCCGGTCGAAGCGGGACCATGAGATTCTTCGTCGCAAACAGTGCATTGTCGTTTATTTTTCCTCTATTCGCTGGGGTGTCAACGACAATGTAATCATAGACGTCTCCAAGCAGCGGATCTACAACATTTCGAAACAGGCGTTGACTTGACGCCATTGCCGACTTGAGATTTGTTTCTACCTCCTCAAGAGCCTCATGCGAAGGAAAGAGGTCAAGATCTTCAACGACAGGAACGATGAAATCTGATGGATTTTCTCCATCCAAGAGAACATTCTGTACATGGTTCTCACCTTCATAGCGGTCCCGGTAGCCAAGATTAAACGTTGTATGACCGTTGTCATCGAGATCGATAAGTAGCACTTGATCATTTCGCTCCGCCAGCTCCCGTGCGAGATTGATGGCAGTCGTTGATTTTCCAAACCCTCCTTTTAAAACATTGATCGCGATTGCCCGTGGACTCTTCTGATTTTCGTCGACCATATTCGGTCCTCTCACCGTAACATTATAAAATGTACTGGCCTGCATGAGTGTATTAACTGTGGCTACAGTACGTACTCTTTCTACATTCTGTCATTGTAGAACACTCAGTAGAGTACGTACACTACTTCATGTATAAGCAGAACGATTAGCATACTAATTGCGCACCACTCTGACTGTTGCTACGGTCTGTACTGTCTCTACTGTCTATAATGTCGTGAATGTACAGCATGTTACTACAGTAATAGCTGTACAGAATGTCGATGCCAGTTGAGAGAGACTGAACTATTCTTCTTGACTTTCCCAAACTGGACGCGGAGTTGGCGGCGGTAGTTCAGAGACTGCAGTACGAAGCTCTTGAACTGTTGCCCACGGGAAACATCGATCGTGCAACTCGAATTTTCGGAACTTGTTGATATGGACCCAGCTATATGTTGCCTTCTCGCCATTCTCCGCCTTCCGTTCACCAACCACGTCCCAGAGATCTTGATCACTAACCTCAATCTCGTGTTTCTGTGCACGATCGGCTAGTGACGAGATCTTCGCTCCTTTTTCTTCTCTCGTTAGATCCTCGGTGAATGCGATCTCAATAGCGGCTTGAGCGACATGGTGTTCTGAGTCGAGGTTTGAGTCCGTAAACCAGGTATAATCACGAGGATACACATAGGACTTCTCGAAGTATGGCGTATCATCAATCTCTCCTAGCTCAGGTGCTTCCCCGCCGCTTTCTTTCTCGAAAACGCCGACAATATAATCGCTATACGTAGCAAGGAGCGCAAACATAATGTCGAACGCGTTAAGTCGATCTGCTGGTAGCTCCAGAAGATCACCCATAATGAACGGATAGGCACCAAGTTGCTTTGCGAGTTCGTTCTGAACCGCCCGAAGGCGGCGAATATAGGGATCACGGTAACTACCGAGAACGAAATACGAAGTGCGTTGGCTCCAGAGGTATGGCAGTTCGCGCTGTGCGAATCGCCAGATTTCCCGTTTTTCTGCGGGCTCCAATTCGAGACCTCCAACAGCATCGTGAACAACACTCATAATTTCCGTTGAATTCGGTGGCGGCGTTGGATTACTCATTGCTCTAGGCACAGACTACTGTGGCTTATTTCTTCTGAACCACTTTGGCAATTCGAATATTAACCTACTTGGAGCGCCCAAACTGTTAATACAGCGCTTATCGTAGTAGCAGGTATGAGTGAGAGCGACACGGGGAACGCCGATGTCGGGCCGTTTGCGGAGCAACAGCGTCTCTTTAAGCTCCTTTCACAGGATACGCGCCACCTCATAATTCAGGAACTTCTTGGCCATCCTGCTCACCTCATGTCGCTTGCCGAGTTGGAGTATATGGTCGGGAAAAGCCAGGCAGCACTCAAAGACCAGTTAGAGACATTAACCGAGGCAGGGGTCGTTGCTCGCTACACCTACGAACCAAGTAAAGGCACGCGGGATCTTCCGTCTCAGTTCTATGGATTTACTGAGCGTGGTGTAGAAATCCTCTACGAATATAAGTATCTCCGTGGATTGCCAATCGCGCGCGCATTGTACGAGAACACACGTAAGACTGAGAAAATCACTCGTCACGAAGCAGCCCCTCGCCCAGAATTACCAGCAGCAGTTGTGGAGGCGCTTACGTTTGAAGAACCGGATCTGGGGGAAGATACTACCAGTGGCAGTCGGCAATAATTTCACTCCTCTGGAATGGACTGCATAGAACCAAGTACGATCACTGATCGGCGTTAGACTCGTCGAGCATTTCACTCGCACGTTTTGCTCCCTCAGTCGCGTCGATGTGTGAATAGTGGTCTTTCGTGGTTTCGAGGCTCTGGTGACGCATGAGATCTTGTGCAGTCCCACGATCCATGCGGTAGAACGTATCACCGATCCCACGGCGAGCCCCGTGGAGTTGGAGATACCCAGGACCTTCCGGTGGAGTCGGAATATCGAGCTCTGCGGCCTCACAGAGCCGTTTCATGACGCTTCGAGCGCCTGTCGTCGTGATCGCGGGTGGAACGATCTGGTACTCTCGCAACACCTCTTCGATCGGATTTTCGTCGAGAATTACTTCTATCGATTCTTCGTTCTCGTTATCTACTTCGCGAAGATGCGTCCGAGCACTCTCATACAGCGATGGCGCGTGTCTCGTAGGAAAGACGGGCCAGTCATCCGATGGGGGATCGCTAATCGTCCGATAGCGTTCGACCGCGGGAATCGCTTGCTCGAGGAGCCATGCTGACTGGCGTTGCTGATTCTTTCCAAGAACGGAGATCGTCTGTTCCTCGAGATTGATATCACGCCAGCGAATGCCCTGGCGGCCGGTGCGGTTGTCGTGCTCGGAGCGGAAGACCTCGGATGCACGCACTCCTGTGAACGCGAGAACAGCGACGAGAGCCCGATCGCGTGCTTCGATCTCGGCGCTGAGACCCTTCTCATCAATAGCGTCGTGAGCTCGTTTGTTGACGTAATTGAGGATCTGCTCTCGTTGAGCTGGGGTCCAGAACTGCTGTTGGGACTGTTGTGTTGTGGATCGGTCAGGCATCGACTCTTGGGCGAGACCCGCTCGGGCATAGTTCTCCTGAAGATAGCCCCATTTGGAGGCCCAGCCAAGGAAGGCAGAGATCGTGTTGTAGTAGGTCCAGGCAGTGGAGCGAGCGATACCTCCGTCGGTCGTCTCGGCTTCGCTCGCAGCGACACGCCGGCGCAGATGTTCGGCGTAGTGGGCGAGAACGGTTTCATCGAGCTGCTCGAAGCGCTCGATGTCTCGTTGGGCGAGCCAATCGATCCACTGACTGATGACGCGATTTGCGTTGCGCCGGTAGTTTCCTGAGTCGTCGCCTTTGGCTTTGGCCTCGAGGAACTGTGTAAGCCCTTCCTGGAGTGTTGGAGGGTCTTCTGTGGTGGTTGA